>CAKUBN010000043.1 GCA_934643185.1 uncultured Eubacteriales bacterium | reverse complement strand
ATTTTGGCATGAAAAATACCTCCAAAGTAACAGATTTTTATATTTAATCTGTCTACTTTAGAGGTATCATATCACTTTTGGTTTTGGCGGTTTATATCTTATTTTACTTAATTCTGAAACAGCGGGGGAACTTGTGTTGAAATTCCCTCGCTGTTCGGTTATAATAAAATAGATAAGTTATGCAAAGGTCAAAACGAAAGGTAATTTTATGCTGAATAAAAAACTGGACAAGATCCTGCCGAAGGTGCAGAAGCCGGGACGGTACGTCGGCGGCGAGCTGAATTCGGTCATCAAAAATAAAGAGGATGTGGACGTGCGCTTCGCGTTCTGCTTCCCGGATACGTATGAGATCGGCATGTCGCACCTCGGCATCAAGATCTTATATTCCATTTTCAACAACGTTGATTACATTTGGTGCGAGCGCGTGTTCGCTCCGTGGATCGACATGGAGCAGGCGATGATCGAAAACGACATCCCGCTTTACGGTTTAGAGAGCGGCGACCCCGTCAGCGAGTTCGATTTCATCGGCTTTACGCTGCAATACGAGCTGAGCTTCACGAACATTCTCAACATGTTAAAGCTTTCCGGCGTGCCGCTTTTGAGCCGTGACCGCACGGAGCTCAAAAACATCGTGGTCGGCGGCGGCCCGTGCGCCTGCAACCCGGAGCCGATCGCGGATTTCTTCGACATTCTGTTTCTCGGCGACGGCGAAGAGGTAGACTTAGAGGTCATCGAGCTGTTCCGCAAGTGCCGCAAAGAGGGCAAAACAAAGCAGGAGTTCTTGATGGAAGCGGCGCAGATCGAAGGCGTATACGTGCCGTCGCTCTACGACGTGGAATATAACGAAGACGGCACCGTGAAGGCGTACACCCCGCATCCCGGCGTGCCGAAGACCATCCGCAAGCGTGTCTGCAACGATGTGGACAACATGTATTTCCCGGAAAATTTCGTCGTGCCGTTCCTCGACATCGTGCACGACCGCGCCGTTGTGGAAGTGCTGCGCGGCTGCATTCGCGGCTGCCGCTTCTGCCAGGCGGGCTTCCTGTACCGCCCGTTCCGCGAAAAGAGCGTGGGGACCATCAACCGCCAGGCAAAGCGCCTTTGTGAGACGACCGGCTACGATGAAATTTCCCTTTCTTCCCTCAGCACCAGCGATTACAGCAAGCTTTTCGAGCTGCTCGATACGCTGCACACGTGGTCGGAGGACGAGCGCGTCAGCGTTTCTCTGCCGTCTCTGCGTGTCGATAACTTCTCCACGGAGCTGACAGATAAAATCGCCTCCGTGCGCAAAAGCGGCCTCACGTTCGCGCCGGAAGCCGGCACGCAGCGCATGCGCGACGTTATCAATAAGAACGTCACGGAAGAAGAACTCAAGCGTACCGTGCAGATCGCGTTCAGCAACGGCTGGTCGAAGGTGAAGCTCTATTTCATGATCGGCCTGCCGACCGAAACCGACGAAGACGTTGTGGGCATTCCGGGCCTCGGCCAGAAGGTCATCGATTGGTACTACGAGACGGAAAACCGCCAGAAGGGCAAGCGGGTCGCCGTTACGGTCAGCGCCGCGGCGTTCGTGCCGAAGCCGTTCACGCCGTTCCAGTGGTTTGGGCAGGACACGATCGAAGAGCTCGAGAGAAAGCAGAAGCTTCTGCGCGAATCCACATTCTCCCGCAAGCTTACGGTGAACTACCACGGCGCGGAGACAAGCTTTCTTGAAGCCGTGTTCGCGCGCGGCGACCGTAAGTTGAACGCCGTTATTTTGGAAGCCCACAAGCGCGGCATGCGCTTTGACGGCTGGGCGGATTGCTTCGATTTCGACGCGTGGATGCAGGTCTTTAAGGATCTCGGCATCGACCCCGCGTTCTATGCAAACCGCCAGCGCAGCTTTGACGAGGTCTTCCCGTGGGATCACCTCGATTACGGCATCAAAAAGGAATTTTTGATCGAGGAATGCAAGCGCGCCTATGCGTCCCAGACGACGCCGAATTGCCGCGAAAAATGCTCTGCCTGCGGTGCAGCCTGCTTTAAAGGAGGTCTTTGCGTTGAGAAAAGATGTTAGAGTCTGGTTTTCCAAAACCGGCACGGCGCGGTACATTTCGCACCTGGATTTAAACCGCTGTATGTCCCGCGCGTTCCACAAAGCAAAGCTGCCGCTGTGGTATACGGAGGGCTTTAATCCGCACGTGTTTTTGACATTTGCGGCACCGCTTTCACTCGGCTTTGAGGGCCGTCACGAATCAATGGACATTCGTCTCATCGAAGACATGCCGTACCCGGAGCTCATCGAAAAATTAAACGCCGGTCTGCCGCACGATATCCGTGTGTGGGCGGTGACGGAGCCCGAAATGAAGGGCAACGACGTTGCAAACGCGGAGTACATCCTGCGCCTGGAGTGCGAAGACCCGGCGTTTGAAAAGGGCGAGATGCAGCGTGTGCTCGCACAGCCCGAGATCATCATGAAAAAGCATTCCAAAAAGGGCGAAAAGTTTGTCGATATCAAGCCGTACTTTGAAAACATGGCGTTTGCAGAAAAGCCCGGCTGCCTTGAAATGACCGTGCGTTTGCCCGCCGGCAACCAGGGCGGCATCAACCCGACGCTCTTTGTGGATGCCGCAGAGCAGTTCCTTTCCCGCGAGCTGCTTGTCCGTGTGGAGCGCACGCGGCTTTTCGACAGCGCGTTCCGCGAATTCAAGTAAAACGGCGGAAAGCACAGCCGGATTTTCGCACAATGCGCAGTTTATCTGCATTTTTTCACGATCTTTGTGCGGGTTTCCGGTAAAAAACACTTGCTTTTTTCCGCGTGTTGTGATAAACTATTTAAGCATTTGAAATCCGTTGGCCCTCAAACGCTGCCAATGGGGATCAATGCACGGTGCAAACCGCGTCATTGAAGCGGACAGTCCTCTGCGGCGCGTACCGCATGAATGTCTGAAAAAGTTATCAGGAGGAAGATCAAATGGACGCATTAAAGCTTATTGCTGCCGATTCCGTTAAGGAGCAGGCACCTGAGTTCAACGTTGGCGATACCATCCGTATCGACGTAAACATCCGCGAGGGTGAGCGTGAAAGAATTCAGCAGTTCGAAGGCACAGTTATTGCCCGCAAGGGTTCCGGTGTAGGCGAGACCTTCACGGTTCGCCGTGTTTCCTACGGCGTAGGCGTGGAGCGTGTATTCCCGCTGCATTCCCCGAACGTAAAGAACATCACGGTTGTCCGTAAGGGCCGTGTTCGCCGCGCAAAGCTCTACTATCTGCGTGACCGCGTCGGTAAGGCTGCTAAGGTCAAGAGCCAGGTTCGCTAAATCGAATAGCAAACGGAGTAAAAGGGGCAATGCTTTGTCCCTTTTTTACTTTATATAGAAATAATACACTGTAAAAACAGAAATTGGTGAAAGCTGCATGGAAAAAAACATCAAAACCGCGTCTAAAGGCGTCCGCTCCATGTACGAATGGCTGGAGGAGATCGTCTTTGCGCTTGTGGCCGTCATCCTTGTGTTCACGTTCCTGTTCCGTGTTGTTACCGTCACGGGCAAGTCGATGCTGCCGAATTTTGTAGAGGGCGAAAAGGTCGTTGTCACGAACCTCGGGCACGACATAGAGCAGGGCACCGTGGTCGTTGTCACGAACGTTTTGGAGGAACCCATCATCAAGCGCGTCATCGCAACGGAGGGGCAGACGGTCGATATCGATTATGACACCGGCACCGTGTATATCGATGGCGAAGCGCTGAACGAAACGCAGTTCGGCATTGAAAACGGCATCACGTTCCATCCGTATGACGGGTATGAAGCGCTCGTGTTCCCGCAGACCGTGCCGAAGGGCTGCGTGTTCGTTTTGGGCGATAACCGCACCGTATCAAGGGACAGCCGTTATGCGGAGATCGGCATGATCGACACGCGCCATATCATGGGCGAAGCCGTGTTCAAGCTTTACCCGTTCGATCGCTTCGGTTTTGTGAAAACGAATGAGAATAACTAAGAAAACAAGATACCCAGAGAGGATACAGTATGAGTGAAGTACAATCGGTACAGTGGTTTCCGGGTCACATGGCGAAAACGCGCCGCGCCATCCAAAGCAGCCTAAAGCTTGTGGATATTGTTGCGGAGCTTATCGATGCCCGCATCCCCGTCAGCAGCCGCAACCCGGTGCTGAAAAGTATCATCGGCAATAAGCCCAAAATCGTGCTGCTGAATAAATCCGATATGGCAGATCCCGCCCGCACGGCGGAGTGGGTGGATTATTTTAAACAGCATAAAACTGTCGCCATCCCGATCGACTGCAAGACCGGCAAGGGCCTAAACCGCCTGCTGCCGGAGATCAAAAACATCCTGCGTGAGCAGATTGCTGCGTGGGAACGCAAGGGCATGGTGGGCAGACCCATCCGCATCATGGTCGTCGGTGTGCCGAATGTCGGAAAATCGTCGCTCATCAACCGCCTTTGTAAGGGCGGCAACGCAGGCAAAGCTGCCGTGCAGGATAAACCGGGCGTGACGCGCCGCAACCAGTGGTTCACGATTGGCAAGGGTCTCGAGCTGCTCGATACCCCGGGTGTGCTGTGGCCGAAGTTTGAAGATCCGGTCGTCGGCGAACATTTGGCGTTCACCGGTGCCGTACGCGACGAAATTCTCGACATTGAGGGACTTTCTTACCGCCTGTTGGAGCTTTTGCAGGACTTATATCCCGAAGCCGTCAACACGCGCTATAAAACGGATATTCGTCCCGAAGAAGAACTTAAGGGTCACGAAATTCTGGAGCGCATCGGCAGAAAGCGCGGTATGCTCATTTCCGGCGGCGAAATCGATACCGAGCGCGCAGCCGTGAACGTGTTGGACGAATACCGCGGCGGCAAGCTCGGGCACATCACATTAGAGCCCGTCGGCCGCCCGTTAAAGTAATATCGGAAAGGAAAATTCCATGGATTATTCCTTTGAACATGAAGCCTATTTAAAAGGCTATACCGCCGTCTGCGGTATCGATGAAGCCGGCCGCGGCCCGCTTGCCGGCCCCGTTTACGCAGCTGCCGTGTGGCTTCCGGAGGGGCTTGTTATCGACGGCCTCAATGATTCCAAAAAGCTGAGCGAAAAAAAGCGTGAGGCGCTCTTTGACGTCATTAAAGAAAATGCCGTCGCTTACGGTATCGGCTTTGCGAACGAAAAAGAGATCGATGAGATTAACATTTTACAGGCGACATATCTCGCCATGCGCCGTGCGTATGACAATATGCAGAAAGCGTGCGATTATGTGCTCATCGACGGCAACCGTATGCCGCCCATGCCCGTGCCGGGCGAGACCATCGTCAAGGGCGATGCAAAAAGTCCCAGCATCGCGGCAGCATCAATCTTGGCGAAAGTCAGCCGAGACCGCGTGATGCTGGAATACGCAAAGCAATACCCCGGATATCATTTCGAGAAGCACAAGGGCTACGGCACCAAAGTGCATGTGGAAGCCCTGCACGAATTCGGCCCGTGCCCCATCCACCGCAAGACGTTTTTAAAGAAAATTCTGGGCTGAGGAGGTGTGCGCATGCCAAACACCGGTTCCGGCCGCCTCGGCGAGCAGCTGACGGCGGAATATCTGGAAGAAAAAGGCTACGAGATCGTGGGGCGCAACTTCAAGTGCCGCTTCGGCGAGATCGATATCATCGCGCAGAATGACCGGTACCTTGCGTTTGTGGAGGTGAAGACCCGCAGCGCAGACGGCCTCAGCCACCCGTTTGAAGCCATTACGCCCTCTAAGCGCGCGAAGGTCATCAAAACGGCACAGTATTATCTCATCAGCCACGAAACGAAATTGCAGCCGCGCTTTGACGCCGCTGCCGTGTTTACCGAAAACGGAGCGTTAGTCAAGATCGAATATCTCGAAAACGCTTTTTATTAAATTTATCAATCGCTCAAAAAGCGAAAAATGACGAAAGGGTGCTTTTCATGCGCTATTTTGACCTGCACTGTGACACGCTTGTGGCGTGCCTTGACCAAAACAAATCTTTGATCGACAATGACCTGCACGTCAGCGTAAAGAAGGGCGACCGCTTTGCGCCGTATGTGCAGTGCACCGCTGTGTGGCTGCCGGATTCGGTGCGCGGCGCTGCGGCTTTGCAGTATTTTGACCGCCACGCGGCCTATTTCCGCAAAATGGCCGAAACCGGCGCATTCACCGTGCTCGAAACCGGGGAAGACCTCGAAAAGCTCGGCGACAAGCAGGGCACGGCGTTTATTTTGACCGTTGAAGGCGGCGCAGTCGTTGCGGGCGACCTCAAAAACATCCACCATCTGCGCGAAAACGGCGTGCGCGTTATGACGCTCACATGGAACGGCAGCAACGAGATCGGCAGCGGCATCATGTCGCAGGATAAGTTCGGTCTTACGCCGTTCGGCAAGCTTGCCGTGAAGGAAATGGAAAAAGAGGGCATCGTCGTGGACGTTTCCCACGCTTCCGAAGCGCTCTTTTACGACGTGGCGGAAAACACAGAGCGTCCGTTTATCGCGACGCACTCGAACTCGAAGGTGCTCTGCAAGCACCCGAGAAACCTCACGGACGACCAGTTTAAGATCATCTGCGAGCGCGGCGGCCTTGTGGGCCTCAACTATTTCAACGCGTTTTTGAACGACGACGCGGAGAAGGCTGATATTGAAGACCTGTTCGCACATGCAGAGCACTTCCTGTCGCTCGGCGGCGCGGATGTCATCGCCATGGGCAGCGATTTTGACGGCTCTGATATGCCGCACGGCATTACGGGGCTTGAATCCGTAGAGGACATTGCAAACGTTTTCCTGCGCCACAACCTGCCGGAAGCGCTTGTGGACAAAATTTTCTTTGAAAATGCGGCTTCCTTCTTCAAACGCTTTGACAGGAACGCCTGAATACAGTATAATACGACTGACTTGATTTAGGAGGCGGATGCTATGAATTACAACAGCACACGAAACGCCGCGCTTCAGGTGACGGCGGCGCAGGCCATCGCACAGGGTATCTCCGAGGAGGGGGGCCTTTTTGTTCCGCAGAGCTTCCCGAAAGCAGACTTAAACGACATGCTCGGGCTCGACTATATCGGCCGTGCCGAGTACGTGCTCTCACGCTTTCTGACGGATTTCACCCCGGAGGAGATTAAAGCGTGCGCCGAAAGCGCTTACGGCGGCGGTAAGTTTGACGATAACACCCCCGCACCGGTCGTGTCTCTCGATAAACACGGCGAAAATAAACATATTTTAGAGCTGTGGCACGGCCCAACCTGCGCGTTTAAAGACATGGCGCTGCAAATTCTGCCGCACCTTTTGACCCGCTCGCTTAAAAAGACGGCGGATGGAAAAACGGCGGTCATACTGGTCGCAACATCCGGCGATACCGGCAAGGCGGCACTCGAGGGATTTAAGGACGTCGCGGGCACGGAGATGATCGTGTTCTACCCCGAAAACGGCGTCAGTCCCATGCAGAAGCGCCAGATGAACACGCAGGAGGGCGAAAACGTCTGCGTGTGCGCTATCCACGGCAACTTTGACGACGCACAGACCGGCGTGAAGAAAATTTTCACCGATCCCGCGCTCAAGGCCGAGCTTGCGCAGCACAACAAGATGTTCTCCAGTGCGAACTCTATCAATTGGGGTCGCTTGCTGCCGCAGATCGTCTACTATTTCTCCGCGTACCTCGACCTTGTGAATGCGAAGAAGATTAAGATGGGCGATGCAATCAACGTCGTCGTGCCCACGGGCAACTTCGGCAACATCCTCGCTTCCTACTATGCAAAGCGCATGGGTCTGCCGGTACACAAGTTTATCTGCGCGTCGAACAGCAACAACGTGCTGACGGATTTTATCCGCACCGGTACGTACGACAAAAAGCGCGCGTTTTATACCACCATTTCGCCGTCCATGGATATTCTGGTCTCCAGCAATCTGGAAAGACTGCTTTACCACTTGTGCGGCGAAGACACCGAAAAGCTCACGGGCTGGATGAACGCCCTGCAAAGCGGCGGCGCATACACTGTAGACGCCGCAACGGCCGATGCCGTACGCGCGCTGTTCTACGGCGGCTGCTGCGATGATAAGGAAACCGTTGAAGTCATCCGCAATACGTTTGAAAAAGACGGCTACCTGTGTGATACGCACACGGCGGTCGCGGTCGGCGTTTACGAGCAGTATTTGAAAGAGACCGGCGACAACACGCCTGCCGTCATTGCTTCCACTGCAAGCCCGTATAAATTCCCGGACAGCGTGCTCGATGCGTTCGATTGCGAAAAGCCCGCAGATCCGTTTGCGGAGGCCGAGCTGCTTGCAGAGCTTTCCGGCACGAAGATCCCCGCGCCGATCACTGCACTGAAAGCAAAGGCTGTCCGTTTTGAAAACACCTGCGCCGCTGCCGATATGGCAGACTTCGTGCGCGAAACGGTCAGGGTGTAAGATGGCGCTGTACGCGATCGCCGATCTGCACCTTTCCCTTGGCACCGATAAGCCGATGGACGTGTTCCGCGGCTGGGAAAACTATGTGGAGCGGCTGGAGAAAAACTGGCGCGCCCTCGTCACCGAAGAAGATACCGTCGTCATCGCCGGGGATATTTCCTGGGGCATGCGGCTGGAAGAGACCGAAAAGGATTTCGCGTTCATCGAAAGCCTGCCGGGCAAAAAGCTGCTTTTAAAAGGCAACCACGATTACTGGTGGTCCACACGCAATAAGATCGAAACATTCTTTGCGCAGAAAGGCTTTAAAACGATGCAGCTCGTGTTCAACTCTGCCGAACGGGTGGGGAACATCACGGTCTGCGGCACGCGCGGGTGGCTCTATAACGCCGAAACGGCGGAGGACAAAAAGATCGTCGCGCGTGAAAACGGGCGGCTCATCGCGTCCTTAAATGCCGCAAAAGTACTCGGCGGCACACCCGTTGTGTTCCTGCATTACCCGCCGGCGTATGATACCGCAGAGTGCCGGGAACTGCTCGACACCATGCAGGCGTACGGCGTAAAGGAGTGCTACTACGGGCACATTCACGGCGACCATGCCGCCAAAAAAGCGCCGCTTGGTGAATATGGGGGCATAAAAATGCACCTTGTCTCGTGTGATTATATCCGTTTCACCCCGAAATTGGTGCGAAAAGACGCAGAAATCGGCTGAATTTTTAACAAATTATAAAATATCAAAAAATTCAAAGGTTTGTCTGGAATATTCGGCACAGGTGTGCTATAATGTCAAAAGGTATCGCGCTTACTGGGTATATCCGCCCGCGCGTTCCAAATAAAATTGTAATTTATTTTTGAGAGGATAGAAGGAAATGAACTTAAAGGCAACCAACAAAACCGAAACCAACAAGTATGAGCTGGAGGTCGAGATCTCCGCTGAAGATTTCAACAAAGCACTCTCCGAGGTCGCTAAGACCGAGGGCAAGAAGATGAGCGTTCCGGGTTTCCGCAAGGGCCACGCTCCGAGATCCGTCATCGAAAAGATGTACGGCGAAAACGTCTTCTTTGAGGCAGCTGTGGACAAGCTCTACCGCCCGGCTATGCAGGACGCCATCGAGGCTTCCGAGCTGGAAGTTATCGCGGTTTCCAATGCAGACGTTACCTCTGTTTCCCGCGAGAACGGCATTGAGCTGAAGCTCACCGTTGTTGTAAAGCCGGAGATCACCGTTGAAGGCTACAAGGGCATCGAGGCTACGAAGAAGAACGTTGAAGTTACCGACGAAGACGTCAGCGCTGAGCTCGTAAAGGTTCAGGACAGAAACTCCAGAATGGTCGACGTTGACAACAGAGGCGCGCTCACGGGCGACACCACGGTCATCGATTTCGAGGGCTTCTGCGACGGCAAGGCTTTCGAAGGCGGCAAGGCAGAAGGCTTCGAGCTTTCTCTCGGCTCCGGCCAGTTCATCCCGGGCTTTGAAGATCAGATCGTCGGCCATGAAGTCGGCGACGAGTTCGAGATCAGCGTGAAGTTCCCGGAGGACTATCAGGCAGAAGAGCTCAAGGGCAAGGACGCGACCTTCAAGATCAAGCTGCACCAGATCAAGCGCAAGGAGCTCCCGACCCTCGACGATGAGTTCGCAAAGGACGTAAGCGAGTTCGATACGCTCGACGAGTACAAGAACAGCCTCCGCGAGAAGCTGCAGAGCGACCGCGAGAAGCAGGAAGAGATGAACGTTGAGAACCAGATCTTTGATGCACTCATCGAGAAGGTACAGGGCGAGATTCCGGAAGAGATGTACGAGCAGGAAGTTGAGGAGAGCATCAACAACTTCGCATACCGCCTCCAGTCTCAGGGGCTGAACCTCGAGACCTATCTCAAGTACACCGGCATGGACGTCAACGCCATCAAGGAGCAGTTCAGACCGCAGTCCGAGAAGCAGCTTAAGCTGAGACTCGCACTTGAGAAGATTGCTGAGCTTGAGAACCTTGAAGTTTCCAATGAGGCTGTTGAGGAAGAGTACGAGAAACTCGCAAAGCAGTACAATATGGAAGTCGCGCAGATCAAGAACCTCGTTGCAGAGACGCAGATCAGAGCAGACCTCAAAAACCAGAAGGCGATCGACTTTGTTAAGGAAAACGCTTCCGTAAAGGCAGAAAAGCCGGCAAAGAAGACCACCAGAAGAAAGAGCACCAAGAAGGCAGCGGAAGAAAAAACCGAGGAAACAGCTGAAGCTAAGACCGAGGAATAATTTACCGCCTTTACGGTTAGTATTATAGTAACAGCATATCATATCGCTTCCTTCGCCCGCTGTCCCTGCATCGGACAGCGGGCGAAGCAAAAGAAGCGCGAAAGGAGTTTGTACGATGAGTTTAGTACCTTATGTTGTGGAGCAGACGAGCAGAGGAGAGCGTTCCTACGATATCTTCTCCCGTCTTCTCAACGATAGAATCATCATGCTGAACGACGAGGTGAACAACACCACGGCAAGCCTTGTCGTAGCACAGCTTCTGTATCTCGAGGGTCAGGACCCCGATAAGGACATCAGCCTGTATATCAACAGCCCCGGCGGCGTCATCACGGCCGGCATGGCGATTTATGATACCATGCAGTATATCAAGTGCGATGTTTCCACCATCTGCATGGGCATGGCAGCTTCCATGGGTGCGTTCCTGCTGGCTGCCGGCGCAAAGGGCAAGCGCTATGCGCTGCCGAACGCCGAGATCATGATCCATCAGCCGTCCGGCGGTGCGCAGGGTCAGGCTACGGATATCCAGATTCAGGCAGAGCGTATTCTTCAGATGAAGAAGAGCCTCAACACCATCCTCGCAGAGCGTACGGGTCAGCCGTACGAAGTCATCTGCAAGGATACGGAGCGCGATAACTTCATGACCGCACAGCAGGCCATGGAGTACGGCCTTATTGATAAGGTCATTGCAACGAAATCGAAATAACGAAAGGGCGTGTTTTCATGCCGAATAATTTCGGAAATGATAACGAAGTGCGCTGCTCCTTCTGCGGGAAGCCGCAGTCGCAGGCAAAGCGCCTGATCTCCGGCAACGGCGTGTATATCTGTGACGAATGCGTAGAGCTCTGCATGGACATCATCGCGGATGAAGATTCTCTCCACCGCGGCCGCCCGCAGCCGAAAAACAAGCCGCGCGCCGAAATGGTGCTGCCGAAGCCGCAGGAGATCAAAAAGCAGCTCGATGAATATGTCATCGGGCAGGACGAAGCCAAAATGACGCTCGCGGTGGCGGTCTATAACCACTATAAGCGCATTTTCTTCAGCGGTGAAGACGGCGGCGTGGAGATTGCAAAGAGCAACGTGCTGCTGCTTGGTCCCACCGGCGTCGGCAAGACCTATCTTGCGCAGACGCTTGCAAAGCTTTTGGACGTTCCGTTCGCCATTGCGGACGCAACGACTCTGACGGAAGCCGGCTATGTCGGCGAAGACGTCGAAAACATCCTGCTGCGTCTCATTCAAGCAGCAGATTACGACATTGAGCGTGCCGAGCACGGCATCATCTATGTCGATGAGATCGATAAGATCTCCAGAAAGTCCGAAAACCCATCCATCACGCGTGACGTCAGCGGCGAGGGCGTGCAGCAGGCACTGCTCAAAATTCTGGAGGGCACCATTGCCGGCGTCCCGCCAAAGGGCGGCAGAAAGCACCCGCAGCAGGAGGTCATCAACATCGATACCTCGAACATCCTCTTCATCTGCGGCGGTGCGTTCGACGGCCTTAAAAGCGTCATTCAGCGCCGCACCGAAGCGCAGACGCTGGGCTTTAACTCGGTCATCAAGAGCAAAGACGAGCTTGATAACACGGAGTGGATGAAAGAAGTTACCCCGCACGACCTCGTCAAGTTCGGCCTCATCCCCGAGCTTATCGGCCGTCTGCCGGTCATCACCGCGCTGAGCGACCTCGACAAAGCCGCGCTTGTGCGTATTCTCACAGAGCCGAAAAACTGCCTTGTCAGCCAGTATAAGAAGCTCTTCGACCTCGATAAGGTCGATCTGGAGTTCACGCCGGAAGCGCTCGATGCCATTGCGGAAAAGACCATTGCCCGCAAGACCGGCGCCCGCGGCCTGCGTTCCATTATGGAAGATACGCTGAAGGACCTGATGTTTGAGGTCCCGAGCGATTATACGATCGAAAAGATCACCGTTACCAAGGATACGGTAGAGAACGGCGCTGCGCCTGAAATCGTGCACAATCCCGACCGCGTCCCGGTAAAGATCAAAATGACACAACCCAAACGGCGCGCTCGCAAGGATTCGGCATCATAGTGATCATCATACAGGCTGTGCAGCGATCCCTGCTGCGCAGCCTTGTCTGATTTATAAGGATTTGATAATTTTATGAAAGAAACCATACTTGAGGAAGAGAGAGTTCTGCCGGTACTCGCCGTGCGCGGACTCGTCGTGTTCCCGGGCATGATCGTGCAGTTCGACATCGGCAGAAAAAAGTCCATTCTGGCGGCCAAGGCGGCGCTGGATACGGACAGCCGCGAGCTGTTCATCGTCACGCAGACCGACCTTTCGGAAAGCGAGCCTGTGGCGGAGGACCTCTATAAGATCGGCGTCATCGCCCGCATCAAGCAGGTGGTGCATACGACGGAGGGCGGCATCAAGCTGCATGTGGAGGGCATCCGCCGCGCGGAGATCATGTCCGTCGTGCAGAACGAGCCGTACCTTACCGGCAGCGTGTGCGCGTGCAAAACCATTGCCGCACGTCATACCGCAAGAACAGAAGCGCTCAGCCGCATTGCACAGGAGAGATTTGAAGAATACATCCACTGGTTCCGTCAGGTGCCGCCGGATATTTTGCTTGGCGTCATGCAGCAGAAGGATTGCGGCGATCTGGCCGATTTCATCGCGGCGAACATTTCGCTCGATTTTGAGCAGAAGCAGTGCATTCTCGACGAGCTCCACCCGGAAAAGCGCATTGCAAAGCTCAACGACATTTTGAGCGATGAGATCAAGGTGATGTCGCTGGAGCGTGAAATTTCGCAGAAGGCGCAGGAGCAGATGGACGAAAACCAGCGCGTTTACATGCTGCGCGAGCAGATGCGCGCCATCGCGAGCGAGCTCGGCGAAGAGGACAACCCGCAGGAGGAATCCGACGAGTTCCGCCAGAAGATCGAAAAGCTGAACCTGCCGCAGGTCGCGCGCGAAAAGCTTTTAAAAGAGTGCGACCGCCTCGCCAAAATGCCCTACGGCTCGCACGAGGGCTCCGTTATGCGCGTGTACCTTGAAACGTGCCTTGAGCTGCCGTGGAACACGAGCTCCAAGGAGCGCTTGGACCTTGACCGTGCGGAGAAAATCCTTAACCGCGACCACTACGGCATGGAAAAGGTAAAGGCAAGATTTTTGGAGACGCTCGCCGTGCGCAAGCTTTCCGACCAGGCGACGGGGCAGATCATTTGCCTTGTCGGCCCGCCGGGCGTCGGCAAAACGTCCATTGCGCGTTCCATCGCCGAGGCGACCGGCCGCAAATACGTGCGTGTTTCCCTTGGCGGCGTGCGCGACGAAGCAGACATCATGGGTCACCGCCGCACCTATGTCGGCTCCATGCCGGGCCGCATCATGGCGGCCGTGAAGCAGGCGGGCACGAATAACCCGCTCATCCTGCTCGATGAGATCGACAAGCTCGGCCAGAGCTTTAAGGGCGACCCGTCTGCATCGCTGCTTGAGGTGCTCGACCCGGAGCAGAACAGCGCGTTCCAGGATCATTACATCGACCTGCCGTTCGACCTCAGCCACATGCTGTTTGTCACCACGGCAAACGATGCTTCCGCCATCCCGGGCCCGCTGTATGACCGTATGGATATCATCACGCTCGGCAGCTACACGGCGGAGGAAAAGTTCCACATCGCCTCGAAATATCTGGTGCCGAAGCAGCTGAAAAAGCACGGCATCAAGGCGGCGCAGCTGCGCTTCACACCGAAGGCACTGCACGCAATTATTGAAGATTACACCCGCGAAGCCGGCGTGCGCACATTGGAACGCACCATCGGCACCATTTGCCGCAAGGTGGCGCGCCGCATCGTCACGGAGGAAGATTTCAAGTCCTATTCCGTGAAGCCCGCCGACCTTGAGAAACTGCTCGGCCCGGCAAAATTCGCGAAGGATAAGGAAGAACGCCGCGATGAGATCGGCCTTGTGAACGGTCTTGCGTGGACAAGCGTCGGCGGCGAGCTGCTGCCCATCGAAGTTGCCGTGATGAACGGCACGGGCAAAATTCAGCTCACCGGCTCGCTCGGCGATGTGATGAAGGAATCCGCCACAACGGCGATCACCTGCATTCGCACCCGCGCGGAAACGCTCGGCATCAGCCCGGATTTCTACGCGAAAAAGGATATCCACATCCACGCGCCGGAGGGCGCCGTACCGAAGGACGGTCCGTCTGCCGGTATCGCCATGGCAACCGCCGTCACGTCCGCGCTGTGCGAAGAGCCCATCGCGCACGACATCGCCATGACGGGTGAGATCACGCTGCAGGGGCGCGTGCTGCCCATCGGCGGCCTGCGCGAAAAATCTATGGCGGCGTATAAAAACGGCATGAAGACCGTCATCATCCCGCACGGGAACATCGCGGATCTCGCCGAAGTCGATCAGGTCGTCAAGGATAACGTGCGGTTTGTGCCGGTGCGCCGTATCGATGAGGTGCTGCCCATCGCCATGCCCGGGCTTTTAAACAGAGAAACCAAGCCGAATACGCCTTGCCCGGAGCCCGCGCACGGCGTACAGACACTCAGACAGTAAGGGGAACACCGTGAATTTTCAGTCAGTAGAATTTGAAGCTGCCGCCGGCCGTGCGGATCAGCTCAAAAAGTCGGACTTGCCGGAGATCGTTTTTTCCGGTAAATCCAATGTGGGCAAATCCTCGCTCATCAATAAGCTCGTCAACCGCAAGGCGCTTGCACGCGTCAGCGCCACGCCCGGCAAAACGGCGACCATCAACTTTTTCCGTCTGCCGGAGTGCCGCTTTGTAGACCTGCCGGGCTACGGCTACGCCAAGGTTTCACAAAGCGAAAAGCAGCGCTGGGCAAAGCTGATGCAGGGATATTTTGATGCAGAGCGCAACGTGGCGCTCGTCATCCAAATTCTCGATATGCGCCATGAGCCGACTTCGGACGATTTCGATATGATTAACTTCCTTATCGAGCGTGACCTGCCGTTCCTCGTCGTCTGTACGAAAAGCGATAAGCTGAACAAAACGCAGTTCAACACGCAGAACGCGTATTTTGAGGACCTGTTCCGTGAGCATGAAATCCCGTTCATCCCGTATTCCTCCCAGACCGGCTTCGGTTTGGAGACGCTGAAACAGCACATCGAAGCTGCCGTTTTGGGTAACTGAGCAGCTGCGAAGTATAGATCCACCACTTTTTGAAGGGAATGAAAAATATGTTTGTATCCGATTGTTACAATGTCAATGAAAAAGGCCACCTGACGATCAGCGGCTGCGACACCGTGGAGCTTGCCGAAAAGTACGGCACCGCGCTGTATGTGATGAGCGAAGATGAGATCCGCAGCGTTTGCCGCCGCTATAAGTCTTCGTTTGAGCGCCACTATAATGGAAAAGGCACCGCGCTGTATGCCAGTAAGGCGTTCTGCTGCAAAGAGATTTGCCGTATCGTGACCGAAGAAGGCTTAGACCTCGACGTCGTCTCCGGCGGCGAGCTGTATACCGCTCTTGCAGCGGGTGTGGATGCAAAACACATTCATTTCCATGGCAACAATAAAACAATGCAGGAACTCCGCTATGCGCTTGAAAGCGGCGTAGGCGACATTGTCGTTGATAACTTAAACGAGCTGCACCGCATTGAAAAGCTCTCTGCGGAAAAAGGCGTTGTTACGTCCATTTCCATGCGCATCAAGCCCGGCATTGACGCCCACACGCACGAGTTTATCCGCACGGGTCAGATCGATTCCAAGTTCGGCTTTGCGCTTGAAAACGGAGAGGCGTTTGAAGCCGTAAAGGAAGCCGTTGCATGCGAAAATGTAGAGCTCATCGGTCTGCACTGCCACATCGGCTCGCAGATTTTCGACAAAGCCCCGTTCGTGCTGGCGGCGCAGGTCATGCTGAAGTTCTATAACAAGATCCATACAGAGCTCGGCAAAACGCTGACACACCTCAACCTCGGCGGCGGCTTCGGCGTAAAGTACAAGGAAGCCGATGCAGCCGTGCCGTATGAAGATTACATGAGCGACGTTTCCGAAGCCGTGCATGCTGCCTGCAAGGAGTACGGTATTCAGGTGCCGTATATTTACATTGAGCCGGGACGCTCCATCGTGTGCGAGGCCGGCCTCACGCTGTACACTGTCGGCGATATCAAGACCATCCCGAATGTGCGTACATATGTGGCTATTGACGGCGGCATGTATGAAAACCCGCGTTACGCGCTCTATCAGTCGGATTACACTTGCCTCATCGCAAATAAGGCGAACGAGCCCGCAGACTTTACGGCGACCATTGCCGGCAAGTGCTGCGAAAGCGGCGACCTCATTCAGGAGAACACGCTCATTCAAAAGCCCGAGGTCGGCGATATTCTGGCGGTGCTCTCCACCGGCGCGTACAACTACTCCATGGCATCGAATTACAACCGCAACACGCGTCCGCCGGTCGTCATGGTTCGCGGCGGAGAATCCCGTGTCATCATCAAAGGGGAGACCTATGAAGACCTCGTGCGCAACGATGTGTGATTTCACGCACTGCTGTGCAAAAATTTCTTGATTTCGGTGTTTACTTTTGTGCTTTTGTATGTTAAAATAAAAAAGTAAAGAACCTCGTTGACGAAAAGACGGCGCATTTGGTGCTTTACGGCATAAATGTGCCGTTTTCGGATGCAAATTCATAAAGAAAGGAACACAGAAACAATGAACACCAAACTGCATGATGAAAACGTTGATTTCCTTTTTGATGCTATTCTCACGCTGAAAAACCGCGAGGAATG
Source organism: uncultured Eubacteriales bacterium (assembly GCA_934643185.1). Lineage (GTDB taxonomy): Bacteria > Bacillota > Clostridia > Oscillospirales > Acutalibacteraceae > Hominenteromicrobium. The sequence goes on along the minus strand of CAKUBN010000043.1, from coordinate 2,234 downwards.
CTATAAATTTTTTGAAGATCTCTGCACCGTGCAGGAGCTGAAAGCCATGTCGCAGCGCATTGCGGTTGCCAAAATGCTCAGTGAGCGCCACGTATACAGCGACATCGTCGATAAGACCGGCGCTTCCACTGCGACCATCAGCCGTGTCAATCGCTCTTTGAATTACGGCAGCGACGGCTACACGCTGATTTTTGAGCGCCTGTTGACCGGCGGAGGAAAAGAGGACTAATGGCCGGCTACGACGTTTTTGCGCGCTACTACGATGCGTTGACCGCGAACGTGGATTATAAGGGCCGCGCGGCATATTTAAAGAAGCTGCTCGAGCATCTCCACCATGAACCGGGCATCGTCTTAGACCTTGCCTGCGGTACCGGCAGCCTTACGCTGGAGCTTTATAAGCTTGGCATGGATGTGTACGGCGTGGACGGCTCCATCGCCATGCTGTCCGAAGCGAAGGACAAGGCTTACGACATGGAAGCCGATGTGATGTTCCTTTGTCAGAAAATGCAGACGCTCGACCTGTTCGGCACGGTCAACACGGTGTTCTGTTCGCTGGACAGCATCAACCACCTCTCCGGCGAAGTGCAGGTGCAGGCGGCATTTGACCGCGTGGCGTTTTTCATGGATAACGACAGCTGGTTCATTTTCGACGTAAACACGCTCTATAAGCACGAAAAGGTGCTGGGCAACAACACCTATATTTACGACCTTGCGGATATTTACTGCGCATGGCAGAACCGCTATAATCCGCAGGATCACAGTGTGGCGATCTCTCTCGATTTCTTTGAGAAAGAGGGCAAGGTCTATACGCGCAGCAGCGAGCATTTCTTTGAGCATGCATACAGCGTGGAGAAGCTGACGGAAATGCTGAAAAAGTCCGGCTTTGATAGGGTGGAGGTCTTCGGTGACCTCTCTTTCGACGCGCCGAAGCCGGAGGAGCAGCGCATTATTTTCGCCGCACACATCACAAACTCACAAAACGGCGTTTTTAAGGACGATATTGCTCCGTAAAACGCTCCGAAAGGAAGAATTTCATTGGATAGGATTATTCGCTGCATCACATCGGACGGTGCCCTTATGGCCTCCGCAATCGATTCAAGCGATACGGTATATACCGCACAGAGGCTGCACGGCCTCAGCGCCACGGCTTCCGCTGCGCTTGGCAGACTGCTTACCGCGGCGTCCGTCATGGGCGCTATGCAAAAGCAAGAGCATGCCACGCTTACGTTGCGCATAAACGGCGGCGGTCCCATCGGCACCGTCACGGCAATTTCCGACAGCCACGGCAATGTGCGCGGCTGTGTGGACAATCCGAACGTAGACGTGCCCCTGAAGCCGAACGGCAAGCTGGACGTCAGCGCCGCAGTCGGTACAGACGGCCGCCTTGGTGTCATCCGCAGCTACGGTACAGGTGAGCCGTATATGGGCCAAGTGGAGCTCGTCAGCGGCGAGATCGCCGAGGACATCACGAATTATTACGCCGTGAGCGAGCAGATCCCCACGGTGTGCGCACTCGGCGTGCTTGTAGACCCGAACACGAACGGTGTGCTGCTTGCAGGCGGTTTGCTTATTCAGGTGCTGCCCGGCGCACTGCCGCAGGACATTGAAAAGCTGGAAGCGAATATCGCAACGCTGGAACCCGTCACCACCATGCTTGCAAAAGGCATGACCGTGGAGCAGATGGTCGACACGGCGCTCACAGGATTTGAAGTCGAAAAGCTGGAGGAAATCCCCGTGCACTACGCCTGCACATGCAGCCGTGAGAAGTATTATAATGCCCTTGCGACCTTGGAGCCGGATGAGATCGATACGCTGCCGGCTGTGGACGGCAAGGTGGAGGCGGTGTGTCCGTACTGCTGCCGCAAGTATTACTTCACAAAAGAGGAGCTGCACGAGCTTGCCGAAAGCGTGCGCGAAAAGCGTAAAAATGTCTCAAAATAACTTTTTTGAAAAAGTTTTGGAAAAGGTATTGACTTTTTAATAAGCATGTGGTAATATATACAACGTCGCTGGAAGACATAAGACTTCAAAAGAACCGCAAGTTCTGTTGAAGGATTTCTGAAAAGCGATGCTGTTTGGGGGTATAGCTCAGCTGGTTAGAGCACCTGCCTTACAAGCAGGGGGTCATAGGTTCGAGTCCTATTGTCCCCACCAAATGTGGCCCGGTAGTTCAGCTGGTTAGAACGCTAGCCTGTCACGCTAGAGGTCGACGGTTCGAGCCCGTTCCGGGTCGC
>CAKUBN010000042.1 GCA_934643185.1 uncultured Eubacteriales bacterium | reverse complement strand
CGCATCAACAGTCCACCGGACTGTTGATGCTCCCATCCTGATTTTTTGGTAGGCAAAAAGTGTTTCGAGCTCTGCGGAGCTCGACCAAGGGCGTTGCCCTTGGATTCCACCAACTTTTTGAAAAAAGTTGGATCAAAAACTTTTAACCATGCTTACCATTAGCTCCATGTCACGCCGTCAAATCGACATACTCGCCTTTGACAAAGCCCAAAAGCTGATCCGGGTTCAAAATAAGCTGCACGCCGCGCATGCCGCCGCTGACGGCGATCGCGTCAAACAGCATGGCAGTCTCGTCGATATACGTCGGGAACTCTTTCTTCATGCCCACGGGCGAGCAGCCGCCGCGGATGTAGCCGGTCGTCGGCAGCAGGTCTTTCACGTGCAGCAGCTCTACGGATTTATTTTTGCTGGCTCTGGCGGCCTTCTTGAGGTCCAATTCCTCCGCCACGGGGATGCAGAACACGACAAAGCCGGTCTTATCGCCGCGCGCGACGAGCGTTTTGAACACCGTTTCATACGGCATGCCTACGGCGTCCGCCGCGTGCACGCCCGCAAGGTCGGTCTCCTCAAATTCGTACGTGCGCACCTCATAAGGGATCTTCGCGCTGTCCAGCATGCGCATGGCGTTCGTCTTTTTTACGCCGGAGCTCATGCTTCACCGAGCTCCTTCAAGATCATGTCCGCCGCTTGCTTTGCGCACTTGCGGTAGCCTTCCTCGGTCAGGTGCAGCATATCCGGGCACTTATAGTAGTGCTTGTCTTCCTTGCACAGCGCGTAAAGGTCGTTCACCGGGATGTTTTCCTCCGCCATCAGCTTCTTTGCGGCGTCGTTATACAGCTCCACCCACTCGTTATTGTAGTTGATGCTGTCCGCCTGCGTGCCGGTGACGTCTGCCGCCATGCCGGGCTCCAAGATCGGCGTGGTGGTCGCAAAAATGATCTTCGCGCCGTTTTCTCTGCACAGCTGGATGATGCGCTTTAAAAAGTGCACATATTCCTCCACGGGGTGCATGGCCTCTGTCATCGGGGCCTCAATGTTCATGTCCCAGTAGCCGTTGTTCCAGTGTACCACGTCAAAATGGCCGTGGTGCTTGAACATCTGGTTCGCCTGCCACAGCGTGTACGCAGCGAAGCGGCCGTTGTCCTCGGCGTCGTAAACGACCTCACACTTGCCGTCTAACTCTTCTTTTACATAATCGTCATAGCCCATGCGAATGGAATCGCCGAGCAAAAGCACTTTTTTCATTCTGAAAACCTCTTTTCGGGTAGACTTGCCAATAGAATTATACTGCCAAAACCGTGAAAATTCAAGATGCTTTCGGCAGTATACAAAAGGGCGTTGCGTTTCTCTGAAAAGCGTGGTATACTCTGCTTGTTTTTCTAAAAGGATCGAAAAAGGAGCTGTGAAAAATGGGCAGATGCGATGAAATTTTGGCGCGTTTTATGGCATTTGCCGAGCGTGAGCCGCGCATTTTGATGGGCGTGCAGGTCGGTTCCGGCGTGCGGAAAGACCGCCCGGCAGATGCCTACACGACGCAGTGGGTGCAGAACGCATTTGAAAATTAAACCCGCCAAACACAGCAAAACGGCACCGATGAAATCTGTCACCGGTGCCGTTCATTTTAGGTTAGGGGAAAAGCGGACTTACTTCTTTTCCTGAATGTACTTGTCGATTGCAGCTGCGGCGGTCTTGCCTGCGCCCATGGCGAGGATAACCGTTGCGGCGCCCGTTACGGCGTCGCCGCCTGCGTACACACCCTCGATGGAGGTGAGGCCGTGTTCGTCCGTGATGATCTGGCCGCGCTTCTGGGTCTCAAGACCCGGGGTGGTGGCTTTCAGCAGCGGGTTCGGGGAAGTACCGAGGGACATGATAACGCAATCCATCGGAATATCGAATTCGCTGCCCTCAATGACGATCGGGCTGCGTCTGCCGGAAGCGTCCGGCTCGCCAAGCTCCATTTTTACGCAGCGAATACCGGCGACCCAGCCGTAATTCGGGTCACGCGGGTCGGTGACGTCCGTCGGCAGGATCTCTACCGGGTTCGTCAGCGTCTTGAAGATGATGCCCTCTTCCTCGGCGTGCTCCACTTCTTCCTTACGGGCCGGCAGTTCAGCCATGCCGCGGCGGTAGATGATGTACACGTTCTCCGCGCCAAGGCGCTTTGCGGTTCTTGCGGCGTCCATAGCCACGTTGCCGCCGCCGACGACCGCCACGTTCTTCGCGTGCTGGATCGGCGTGGTGGAATCATCGCGGTAAGCCTTCATCAGGTTGCTGCGGGTGAGGAATTCATTTGCGGAGTAAACACCCTTCAGGTTCTCGCCCGGGATGTTCATAAAGCGGGGCAGGCCTGCGCCGGTGCCGACAAACACAGCCTCATAGCCGTATTCGTCCTTGAGCTCTTCAATCGTCAGGATGCGGCCGATGACCATGTTCGTCTCTACCTTAACGCCGAGCGCCTTGAGGTTATCGACTTCCTTCTGCACAATGGACTTCGGCAGACGGAACTCCGGAATGCCGTAAACGAGCACGCCGCCTGCAAGGTGCAGCGCTTCGTAGATCGTTACGTCATAGCCAAGCTTTGCAAGGTCGCCCGCGCAGGTGAGACCTGCAGGGCCGGAACCGATGACGGCGACCTTGTGGCCGTTCTTCGGCGCGGTGATGGTGGAAACGGTAGCGTGTGCGTTGTGCCAGTCGGCAACAAAGCGCTCCAAACGACCGATGCCGACCGGCTCGCCCTTGATGCCGCGCACGCACTTGCCCTCGCACTGCGTCTCCTGCGGGCAGACACGGCCGCAGACAGCCGGCAGGGAAGAGGACTGCGCAATGACCTGATACGCGCCCTCAAAGTCGTGCTCGGCGACCTTCTTGATGAACTCCGGAATGTGGATGTTGACCGGGCAGCCGGAAACGCACGGCATGTTCTTACAATTCAGGCAGCGCTGTGCTTCGTCCAGCGCCATTTCCTCGGTATAGCCCAGCGTGACCTCTTTAAAATTCTTGTTGCGAACATTCGGGTCCTGCGAGGGCATGGGGTTCTTTGTCATTCTCATGTTAGGCATGATCACTCGACCTCCTTCTTGAACAGGTTGCAGGCTTCCTCATAAGCGTGGCGCTCAAAGGGAGTGTAGCTGCGGGAGCGGCTCATCGCCTCGTCAAAATCGACCTCGTGGCCGTCAAAGTCCGGGCCGTCTACGCAGGCGAACTTCGTCTTGCCGCCAACGGTCAGGCGGCAGCCGCCGCACATACCGGTACCGTCTACCATGATCGGGTTCATGGAAACAACGGTCTTCTGGTCGTATTCCTTTGTAGTGAGGCAGACGAACTTCATCATGATCAGCGGACCGATGGCGATGACCTCGTCAAAGCGCTCGCCGTTTTCCAGCATCGTCTTCAGCGGGGCGGTAACGTTGCCCTTTTCGCCGTAGGAGCCGTCGTCCGTCATCAGCGTGAAGTGGTCGGAGCAAGATTTGAATTCGTCTTCGAGGATCACGAGATCCTGGTTGCGGAAGCCGACGATGGACGTGACCTCTGCACCCATGGCGTGCAGCTCTTCAGCGATGGGCAGCGCAATGGCGCAGCCTACGCCGCCGCCGATGACACAAACCTTCTTAAGGCCGTCTACATGGGTCGGAACACCCAGCGGGCCCACGAAGTCGTGCAGACATTCACCCTCGTTTAAGTGGTTGAGCTTTTCGGTCGTCGCGCCGACGATCTGGAAAATGATCGTAACGGTGCCCTTTTCGCGGTCATAGCCGGCAACGGTCAGCGGAATGCGCTCGCCGTTTTCGTCTACGCGCAGAATGATAAACTGGCCGGGCTTTGCTTTTTTCGCAATGAGCGGCGCTTCGATCTCCATCCGCGTCACCGTGGGGTTCAGCGGCTGTTTTTTAACGATCTTATACATACTTCAAAACCTTTCCCTTCAGGCATGTGCGCAGTTTGTGCGGTTTTGCCTAAGTTTTGTCTGTGTCGGATGCCGGTTTTGCAATTTTTGCCTTTAAAACCTGCAAACGATACTATTATAGCAGAGAAATATCAAAATTACAATGGAAAAAGACAGGAAATCCCTGCCGTGCGGCGATTTCCGAAGAAATACCGGGCGGCAGGGATAAAATGTCCTTTTACTGGGCATGTGCCCGGAACCTGCTTATGAATTTAGCAGACGATCACGATTTGTTAAAATCGATTAGAAATCAACTTCCGTGTCGTAGTAGCAGCACTTAAGCAGCTTTTCCATCTCTTCCTGGCTGGGCTGACGCGGGTTGGAACCGGTGCAGGCATCGGCAATAGCATTCTTTGCGATCTCCGGCAGTCTCTCAAGGAAGACGTTCTCCGGTACAAAGCCGTTCTCGGTCGGGAAGCTGTCCGGGCCGTAGTGCTTGATGCAGTGCGGGATGTTCAGCTCGTCGTTCATGTTGCGCAGGTACTTGATGAGCAGCTGTACCTTCTCGTCGTCGTTGTTGCCGCCGAGGTGCATGTAGTCCGCGATAACACCGTAACGCTTCTTTGCGGTCTCGTCCTTTGCGTTGAACGCGATGACCTTCGGCAGGTACATAGCGTTTGCAGCGCCGTGGATGATGTGTGCGCCGTAGTCAGCGAATGCAGCGCCGGTCTTATGTGCCATGGAGTGTACGATACCGAGCAGAGCGTTGGAGAACGCCATACCGGCCAGGCACTGTGCATTGTGCATGTTGTCACGTGCAGTCATATCGCCGTTGTAGGACGGGATGAGGTCCTTCATGATCATCTCGATCGCATGAATCGCGAGCGGGTCGGTAAAGTCGCAGTTTGCGGTGGAAACATACGCTTCGATCGCATGGGTCATAGCGTCCATACCGGTGTGTGCAACGAGCTTCTTCGGCATTGTCTCTGCGAGGTCCGGGTCAACGATGGCGACATCCGGGGTGATCTCAAAGTCAGCGATCGGGTACTTGATGCCCTTCTGATAATCGGTGATGATGGAGAACGCGGTAACCTCGGTTGCCGTACCGGAGGTGGAGGAGATGGCGCAGAAGTGTGCCTTCTGGCGCAGCTTCGGCAGGCCGAAGACCTTGCACATATCCTCAAACGTAACGTCCGGGTATTCATATTTGATCCACATAGCTTTTGCGGCATCGATCGGAGAGCCGCCGCCCATCGCGATGATCCAATCCGGCTGGAACTCGATCATCTTCTGCGCACCCTTCATAACGGTCTCAACAGACGGGTCAGACTCAATGCCTTCAATCAGCTCGACCTCCATGCCGGCTTCCTTCAGATAGCCGACTGCACGGTCCAAAAAGCCGAAACGCTTCATGGAGCCGCCGCCTACACAAACAACAGCCTTCTTGCCTTCAAAATGCTTCAGTTCTTCCAAAGCACCCTTGCCATGATACAAATCGCGGGGAAGTGTAAATCTTGCCATAAGTCTATCGCCCTTTCTATATGAAGCAATTTATCGCAAAGCTCGGTGGTTTGCACCACCTAACTTCTTTTTACGACTGTATTGTATATCAAAATTTTTGATTTGTTAAGTGCTAAATTTGCATATTGATATTCCTATATCGATATACATGTACTAAAAATGAACGGAGTGTTAGGGCACTATTTTGTTGTGTTTCACAGAGAGTTTGATAATAAAATGTCACGCAGAAGAAATACACATTCTGCGCGACATTTTTAATTTGCTTATGAAATTTGTTTCACGGTGCGTATACTATATATGAATACGGTATTGTCCTCGCGCGGATTCGGCACGAGCTCCGCTGTGAAGATTGCCTGCGGTTCCGCCTCGTTCTCGTCGCGGATGAGCGCTGCCGTCACGGTGTACACATCTCCGCTTTTCACACAGTCTTGTATGTCCACGGAAAAGCCGCCGCCGCTTATAGGCCGCGCATAGGTGTCGCTGTCCGCATCGTACGAAATCTCACCCGAAAGCGAGTCGGGAACATCCGGCAGGTCTTCCTTTGCGGCGCTTTCGAATAGTCCGCTCACAATTTCTTCCATCACCCCGCGAGAGAGTACCAGCGCGCTGCCGGTCGTCTCTGCGCTGTAAAACGTCATGCCGCAGTTGTCCACCGCAAAGGCCGCGGTCTGCCAAAAGTAAACGGGATCATTTGCGTCAAACGCCATGCCGTTCATCTGCGCCAGAATGTGTGCTTCCAAAAGCGGCGCCATCGCTTCAATCTCCGCAGTAATCTCTGCGTTTTCGCTTACCTCGTTGCTTTCCGGTGCGGGAGATGCGGTGGATTTTACCGTCGGCTCGGCGGTAGGCGATGCCGTTGCGGTCGCTTCGGGGGAAGGCGTCGGCGTTTCCGCTACGTGCTCTGAAGCCGCCGCGCTGCGCACACTTTGTGTGTTTTCCGCTGTGCCGCAGGCGGCCGCAGAGAGCGCAAGCGCCGCAGAAAGCACGGAAGCTAAAATCGTTTTTCTAAGCTGCATGTGGTTTTCACTCCTTTCAGCCGTTTTTTAGTATAAGACACTTTTAGCACAAAACTGTGAACGCCGTTTGAATTTCGTGCATTGTGCAAAAATTTTTCATTTCCGTGAACATTTCGGAAATACGCTTTACAAATCGGGGTCTGTCATGTAAAATAAGTATAAGTATAAATCTGTGCATTTGCAAATTGAAAAAATTTGCGGGTGTGCGTCACAGGATATGGAATACTAAAGAATCGAGGATGAACGTATGAATTTAAAGTACAAAAGAGTTCTCTTAAAACTCAGCGGCGAATCGCTTTCCGGCAAGATCGGTCACGGCATCGATTTTGACACCGTTGTCAAGATCTGCGAGCCCATCAAGAAGATCGTGGATATGGGCTGCGAGGTCGCCATCGTTGTGGGCGGCGGCAACTTCTGGCGCGGCAGAAGCAGCGGCAGCATGGACCGTACCCGTGCAGACCACATGGGCATGCTGGCTACGGTCATCAATGCACTCGGCGTGGCGGACGGCCTTGAGCAGGTCGGACTTGATGTGCGCGTACAGACAGCCATCGCCATGCAGGAGGTTGCAGAGCCGTACATCCGCAACCGTGCGGTGCGTCACCTTGAAAAAGGCCGCGTTGTCGTGTTTGGCTGCGGCACGGGTAACCCGTACTTCTCCACCGATACCGGCGCAGCGCTGCGCGGTGCAGAAATCGACGCCGAAGTCATCTTAAAGGCGACCATGGTCGACGGCGTTTACGACAGTGACCCGAAGAAGAACCCGAACGCAAAGAAGTACGATCATCTCACGTATATGGAAATCCTCAATCAGAACCTGCAGGTCATGGATATGACGGCCGCTTCCTTCTGTAACGACCGCGGCATCCCGTTCCTTGTGTTCAGCATTGAGGACCCGGAGAACATCGTCCGCGCCGTCTGCGGCGAAAACGTCGGCACGGTCATCACGAAGGACTAAAGATTTTTTAGGGGAGAAGCCTTGTGCGCTCTGATAAAGAGCACACAAAACGTATAATGAAATAACAGATAGGAGAATATACTTATGAAGGAAGTATTGGCAAAAGCAGAAAGCAAAATGGGCAAAACCATCGCGAGACTCGAAAGCGACTACGCCGCCATCCGCGCAGGCCGCGCAAACCCGGCTGTGCTCGATAAGGTCATGGTCGATTACTACGGCGCACCCACGCCGGTCAACCAGCTTGCAGCCGTTTCCGTTGCGGAGGCACGCGTGCTGACCATTCAGCCGTGGGACGGTTCCGTCTGCCGCGCCATTGAGCGCGCCATTCAGACCTCGGACATCGGCATCAACCCGCAGTCCGACGGCAAGACCATCCGCCTCATTTTCCCGCCGCTCACCGAAGAGAAGCGTAAGGATATCGTGAAGGACGTCAGCCACATGGCAGAAGAAGCAAAAATCGCCCTGCGTTCCATCCGCCGCGACGCTATGGAAAAGCTGAAGGCGATGAAGAAAGACGGCGAACTGACCGAGGACGACCTGAAGCAGGCGGAAAAGAAAACGCAGGAGCTGACGGATAAGTACGTAAAGCAGGCAGACGAACGCTCTGCCGCAAAGCAGAAGGAAGTTCTCACCCTGTAAGCAAAAGGAAGGCTCCGAAATGGCATTTGGAAGTAAAGAAAACAAAACGCCCGTGCAGGTGCCGGCGCATATCGGCATCATCATGGACGGCAACGGTCGTTGGGCTAAAAAGCGTGGTCTGCCGCGTACGGCGGGCCACACGGCGGGCGCGCAGAATTTCCGCACCATCACGCGGTATGCATCGTCTATCGGCGTAAAATATCTCACGCTCTACGCGTTTTCCACGGAAAACTGGAGCCGCCCCGCAGAGGAGGTCTCTGCGCTGATGAAGCTTTTCCACCAGTACCTCGAGGAAGCGCTGCGCGACTTCATGGATGAGAATATCCGGGTGCGCTTTATCGGCGATATTTCCGCTTTTGCGCCCGACTTACAGGCGCTCATTCATCGCGTGGAGGAAGCGAGCAGCGTGAAGACCGGCATGGTGCTGAACCTCGCCATGAACTACGGCGGCCGCGCAGAGATTACCCGCGCGGCACGCATTTTGGCAGAGCGCGTCAAAAACGGCGAGCTTTCGCCTGAGGACATCACGGAGGAAACGCTTTCCTCTGCCATGTACACCGCCGGCCAGCCGGACCCGGACCTCATCATCCGCCCAAGCGGCGAGGAGCGCATCTCAAACTTCCTTTTGTGGCAGAGCGCCTATACCGAATTTGAGTATTTTGATATTCTTTGGCCGGACTTCAAGCCGAAGCACTTGGACGAAGCCATTGAAAAGTTCAACAGCAGACAGCGCCGTTTTGGCGGTGTATGATTTTTTGCAGTGCGGGCGGCGCATGCCGCCCTGTACCGCGTTTCTATTACATTCCGAACGGTGAAAGGAAACCATAGGGTATATGAAGGACAGAGTTTTATCTGGTGTCACGCTCGTCGCGTTTTTTATGGCGATCGTCGTGTTCAACCGCTCTTTTCCGCTGGCACTCAACATTGCCATTGCGTTTATCTCCGCGCTCGCTGTTTTTGAAGTCATCAAAGCGCTGGGACTTTCCGACCGCTGGTACATCACGGTCACCAGCATGGCGGCCGCCGTGCTGGTGCAGTTCTGTGAATTTCAACAGGCAAATATCTTTATTTATTCCGCGTTTACGGCGTGCATTTTCTGCGCGCTGCTGCGCCACCACCGTGAGATCACCTTTAAGGAAATGGCCGTCGTGTACAGCATGGTCATTTTGATCCCGCTCGCGCTGCAAACCATCGTTCTGGTGCGCACCTTAAGCGAGCAGCACGGCATGTTCTACGTGCTCGTGTGCGTGTTCTCCGCGTGGATCCCGGACGCAGGCGCGTTTTTCGCCGGCAAGCTCTTCGGCAAGCACAAGCTCTGCCCGGAGATCAGCCCGAAGAAGACCGTGGAGGGTCTCATCGGCGGCGTTTTGTCCAGCGTCATCATTTTGCAGCTCGTGGGTCTTATTTTCACCTACGGCATTTACGGCGGCGAACGCCAGGCAAACTGGCTCTCGCTTTTCATCATCGGCTTTTTCGGCGCGTTTGTGTCCGTGCTCGGCGACCTCAGCTTTTCGCTCATTAAAAGAAGCTGCCACATCAAAGATTTCGGCAGTGTCATTCCGGGCCACGGCGGCATTTTAGACCGTTTCGACAGCGTGATTTTCACTGCACCGTTCGTGTATATGGTGACGATGCTGCTGCCGATCGTGCCGTAAGAAAGGATGGGTCTGCATGAAAAAGTTAGCATTACTCGGTTCTACCGGGTCCATCGGCACACAGGCGCTCGACGTCGTGCGCTGCATACAAAAGGAGGGGGAGCACGCCGTCAAAGTAACGGCGCTCGCTGCCCATTCCAATATCCGGCTTTTGGAAGAGCAGATCCGGGAATTTAAACCGCAAGCAGTTGCGGTTTTTGATTTGGAAGCTGCTTCTAAGCTCCGCGCCGCCGTGCGCGACCTCGACGTCAAATTATACAGCGGCATGGAGGGCCTTTGCGCCCTCACGGAGCTCGAAAACGTCGATATCGTCTTAAACTCCGTCGTGGGCATGGTGGGCCTGCAGCCTACCTTAACGGCGCTCAAGGCCAAAAAACAGATGGCACTCGCGAATAAGGAAACGCTCGTCGCGGGCGGCTCGCTCGTCATGAAGACCGCAAAGGAAAACGGCATCGAAATTCTGCCCGTAGACAGCGAGCACTCCGCCATTTTCCAGTGTTTGCAGGGTATGTACAAAAAGTGCGACTTAAATAAGATCATCTTAACGGCGTCCGGCGGCCCGTTCTTCGGCAAAAAAGCCGCAGAGCTCCAAAGCATCCGCCCCGCAGACGCCTTAAAGCACCCCAACTGGGACATGGGCGCGAAGGTCACCATAGACAGCTCCACGCTCATGAATAAGGGCCTTGAGTTTATCGAAGCGAAGTGGCTTTTCGATATGGAGCCGGACGACATCGACGTCGTCGTGCACCGCGAAAGCATCGTGCATTCGCTCATCGAGTATAAGGACCACTCCGTCATCGCACAGCTCGGCGTGCCGGATATGCGCATCCCCATCCAGTATGCGCTTACCTACCCGCGCCGCTTCCCGTCGCCCGTAAAGCAGCTGAATCTGGCCGATTGGCAGAAGCTGACGTTCTACGCGCCGGACGAGGAAACGTTCACGTGCTTTGGCGCGTGCAAGCGTGCCATTCGCCGCGGCGGCACACTGCCCGCGGCGGTCAATGGCGCGAACGAAGCCGCCGTTGCGCTGTTCCTCAAAGAAAAAATCGGCTGGCAGGATATCGGCGAGCTCGTGTGCCATGTGGCGGATACCTTTGAGACCGTCCCGGTCACAAGCGTCGAGGATGTTCTGGAAGCCGACCGCAAAGCGCGCGCCTATGTGCTGGAGCGCTGCGGGGAGAGCACACGATGAGCACGGTCGTGCAGGGCATCCTGCTCGCCGTCATCGGCGTACTGCTTTTCGGGCTCATCATTTTTATACACGAGTTCGGCCACTTTTTCACGGCGAAGCTGAGCCACGTGTGCGTCAACGAGTTTTCCATCGGCATGGGGCCAAAGCTCTTTTCGTTCACCCGCGGCGAAACGCAGTATTCCCTGCGGCTTCTGCCCATCGGCGGCTACTGCGCCATGGAGGGCGAGGATGAAAACAGCGATGACCCCCGTGCGTTCGGCAACCGCCCCGTTTGGCAGCGCATGATCGTGGTCGCGGCGGGCGGCATTATGAATATCCTGCTCGCCATTTTACTCATGATGGTCATCTGCGGGCAGGAAGACCGCTACGCCACCATGCAGGTTGCCGGCTTTGCGGAAAACTCCGCGTTTGAAGCCGCCGGCGTAGAGGTGGGCGACGTCCTCACCTCCATCGATGGCTACACCGTCCGCACCGGGCAGGACCTTTCGTTTGCCCTCAGCATGGCGGCGCTCAATGTGACGGGCGACACCACGACGATCGACCTCACCGTAAAGCGCGGCGAAGAGACCGTCACCTTTAACGATATGACCATCAACACCACAAGCACGGACGGCAAGCAGTACCGCGCCGTGTTGGATTTTTACGTGTTAGGCGAAGAAAAAACGCCATGGACGCTCATCAAAAACGCGTTTGCGGATACGTTTTCCACCGTGCGCATGATTTTTGACAGCCTCATCGGCGTTGTGACGGGCCGCTTCGGCTTTAACGAGCTCGCAGGCCCGGTCGGCACGGCACAGGCCGTCACGCAGGCCGCAAGCGCGGGCCTCAAGCAGAGCTTCGGCGCGGCGGTCAACAACATCATCTATATCATGCTCGTGATCTCCGTGAACCTCGGCATCGTGAACCTGCTGCCGCTGCCGGCACTCGACGGCGGACGGCTCGTGTTCCTCATTGTGGAAGCGATCTTCCGCAAGCCGGTCCCGGCAAAATACGAACGCTGGGTGCACGCAGGCGGCTTTGCACTGCTCATCTGCCTGATGCTTGCCGTCACGTTCCAGGACATCATGCGCATCGCAACAGGCGGATAAGGGAAAGGACGATACAATGAAACGCATTTCAAAACAGGTCATGGCGGGCAATGTAAAAATCGGCGGCGGTGCACCCGTCACCGTGCAGTCCATGCTGAACATGCCCTCCACCGATATAGAAGGCAGCGTGCGGCAGGCGGTCGCACTGGAAAAGGCCGGCTGTCAGATCCTCCGCGCCGCCATCCCCGATATGGACGCCGTGCGGCTGATTCCCGCCATCAAGGAGAAAATTTCCATTCCGCTCGTGGCGGATATTCACTTCGATTACAAGCTCGCGCTTGAGGCCGCGGCGGCCGGCGTGGATAAAATTCGCATCAACCCCGGCAACATCGGCGGCGACGACCGCGTAAAAGCCGTTGCGACCGTGTGCCGCGAAAAGAAAATTCCGATCCGCATCGGCGTCAATTCCGGTTCGGTCGAAAAGAGCATCCTCGCAAAATACGGCGCGCCCACCGCGGAAGCGCTGTGCGAAAGCGCGCTCTACCACGCGTCTCTGCTCGAAAAGTTCGACTTCACGGACATCGTGATTTCGTTAAAATCCTCCTCGGTCGATACGAATATCAAGGCGTATGAAATGATCGCGGAGCGCTGCAATTACCCGCTGCACCTCGGCGTGACGGAAACCGGCACGCTGCGCATGGGCATCGTCAAGTCCGCCATCGGCATCGGCAGCCTTCTGCAGCGCGGCATCGGCGATACGCTGCGCGTTTCCCTGACGGCCGACCCCGTGGAGGAGATCCGCACCGGCCGCGATATTTTAAGCGCGCTCGGTCTGCGCGGCGGCGTAAAGCTCGTTTCCTGCCCCACCTGCGGCAGAACGCGCATCGACCTCATCGGCCTTGCCAACAAGGTCGAAAAGGCGCTCGAATACGTCGATAAGGACATCACCGTCGCCGTCATGGGCTGCGTCGTCAACGGCCCCGGCGAAGCGCGCGAAGCCGACCTCGGCGTCACCGGCGGCAAGGGCGAGGGCCTCATTTTCAAAAAAGGTCAGGTCATCCGCAAGGTGCCGGAAGACGAGCTTCTGGACGCCCTGATGGAAGAGATCGACAAGCTTTAATTTGAATCAAACAGGCTGTGCCGGGCGGCGCGGCCTTTTTGCATCATCTCACACCATAAACCCACAGACCCTTCTACATAGGAGAGATGCACTTGAAAACATTAGGCGATCTGCTGAAAAGCGCCGGCTACACGCCAAAAGACGGCGTCGCCGCCGGTCAGATCGAAAAAATAGAGATCCATAGGGAAAACCGTTTGGTGCGCCTCAAAACAAAATTTGAGGCCTTCGTCCCGTACAGCGACCTGCGCGAGGTAAACACCATGCTGCACGAGCGCATTCTGCCCGATATGCGCGTGGAGCTTGCCCCCGCGTTCCCCGAAAGCGCGTGGCAGGAAGGCTGCGTCCCCTCCGTTTTGGAGCGCGTGCGCGAGCTCGACGCAAGCCTCAACGGCACATTTAAAGACGCTGGCTGCACCATAAACGAAAATACCCTCACGATAGAGCTGCTGCACGGCGGACTCAACCTGCTCGAAAAGCGCCATACCGACCGCGCCATCAGCGAAACGGTCAAGGATTGGTTCAGCGTGCCCGTCACCGTGACGTTCACGGGCAAAACCGAGCTGCAAAACGGCGACGAATCCGTCATTGAGCGTCTGCACGTAGAGGAAGAAAAGCGTGCGCGCGCCGCCGTCATCGAGGAGATGGACCGCTACGAGGCCGCCATGAAGGAGAAAGCCGCGAGGCGCCGCGTCAGCGTGCGCGAGGGCAAATCGCTCATGCCGCAGATCATTCTGGAGACTGCGCGGCCCATTCTCGGCAACCTGCCGAAAAAGGAGCCGGTGCCGATCAGTGAGGCCACCATCGAAGCCGGGCGCA
This sequence comes from uncultured Eubacteriales bacterium, assembly GCA_934643185.1. Classification (GTDB taxonomy): domain Bacteria; phylum Bacillota; class Clostridia; order Oscillospirales; family Acutalibacteraceae; genus Hominenteromicrobium. The sequence goes on along the minus strand of CAKUBN010000042.1, from coordinate 6,650 downwards.
TCACCGTTTGGGGCGAGGTGTTCGACATTGAATCCCGCGAAACGCGCGACGGCTCCCGCAAAATTTATTCCATCGATATTACCGACTACACGAATTCCATCACGCTAAAGCTCATCCAGCAGGCAAACGACTGCTCGAAGATCGACGCCATCAAAAAGGGCACGGCGCTGCTCGTGACGGGCTCCGTGGAATACGATAAATACGACCGCGAAAACGTCATGCGCCCCAATGCCATTGCCCGTGCGGAAATGGTGGAGGTCGTCGATACCGCCAAGGAAAAACGCGTAGAGCTGCACCTGCATACGAACATGTCCGCCATGGACGGCATGACCCCCGCGGGCGAGCTCATCGACCGCGCGTATAAATGGGGCCAGAAGGCCCTCGCCATCACCGACCACGGTGTCGCGCAGGCGTTCCCGGATGCTATGAACGCGTGGCTCAAAATCAAAAAGGGCGGCGGCGAATTCAAGGTCATTTACGGCGTGGAAAGCTACTTCGTCAACGACCTCGTGCCCGCCGTCACCGGCGAGACCGATAAGCCGCTCGATACCGACTACATCTGCTTCGACCTCGAGACGACCGGCCTTTCTTCAAGCAAAGAGCGCATCACAGAGATCGGCGCGGTGCGCATCCATAACGGCGAGGTCACCGAGTCGTTCGATATGTTCGTCGACCCCGAAAAGCCCATCCCCGCGAAAATTACGGAGCTCACCGGCATCACGGATGAAATGGTCGCGGGCGCGCCGAAGGAAGAGGAAGCCGTGCGCAAGTTCTTCGAGTTCTGCGGCGAAGACGTGATCTTAGTCGCGCACAACGCGAATTTCGATACCTCGTTCCTGCGCGCCGTGTGCAGCCGCCACGATATGCAGTTTCCGTATGTGTATATCGACACGGTCGCCATGTGCCGCTCTATGCTGACGGACATCAAAAATTGCAAGCTCGATACCGTCGCAAAGTATTTAAAATTAAAGCCCTTCAACCACCACCGCGCGTGCGACGATGCCGCTGTGCTCGGCGAAATTTTCGTCAACCTCATCCAGCGCCTTGTCGATGACTTCAAGCTGACGGACGTGAAGCAGATCAACACCGCACTCGCCGGCGGCGACCCGAAAAAGCTGCCGACCTACCACCAGATCATTCTCGTCAAAAACCTCGTCGGCCTCAAAAATCTCTATAAGCTCATTTCGTTCGGCCATTTAAATTACTTCTATAAGCGCCCCCGTACGCCGAAAAGCGTCCTCAACCAGTACCGAGAGGGCCTCATCATCGGCTCTGCGTGCGAGGCGGGTGAGCTGTTCCGCGCCATCACGCGCGGCGAGCCGTGGGAAAAGCTGCTCGAGATCGCGTCCTACTACGATTATCTCGAAATTCAGCCGCTCGGCAACAACATGTTCATGGTGCGCAACGGTTCGTGCGACATCGAGCAGCTGAAGGAATACAACCGCACCATCGTCAAGCTCGGCGAAAAGCTGAATAAGCCGGTCGTCGCAACGGGCGACGTGCATTTCAAGGACCCGAAGGACGCCGCGGGCCGCGCCATCTTAATGGCCGGTCAGGGCTTCACGGATGCCGATGAGCAGGCGCCGCTCTACATGCGCACCACGGACGAAATGCTCAAGGAATTCGACTACCTCGGCAAGGAAAAAGCGTACGAGGTCGTCGTCACCAATACGAATAAGATCGCCGATATGATCGAAGAGATCCGCCCAATCCCGGAGGGCGTTTTCCCGCCGTTCATCGATGGCGCAGAGGAGCAATTAAACTCCATCACGTGGGCGCGCACCAAAGAAAAGTATGGCGACCCGCTGCCGGAGATCGTCGAAAAGCGCTTAAAGCGCGAGCTCGGCTCCATCAATAAGCACGGCTTCTCCGTTTTGTACATGACAGCGCAAAAGCTCGTGGCAGACAGCGAAGCGCACGGCTACCTTGTCGGCTCACGTGGTTCCGTCGGCTCGTCGTTCGTCGCCACCATGTCCGGTATTTCGGAGGTCAATCCACTGGAGCCGCACTACATCTGCCCCAAGTGTAAGTACAGCGAGTTCATCACGGACGGCAGCTACCTTTCCGGCTTTGACCTGCCGCCGAAAAAGTGCCCGCGCTGCGGCGAAGACTTAGACCGCGACGGCCACACCATCCCGTTTGAAACATTCCTCGGCTTTGACGGCGACAAAACGCCGGATATCGACCTCAACTTCTCCGGCGAATACCAAAGCGGCGCGCACCGCTACACAGAAACGCTGTTCGGCCGCGAAAACGTCTTCAAGGCCGGCACCATCGCAACGGTCGCGGATAAAACCGCGTTCGGCTACGTGAAAAAGTATGCCGAAGAGCGCTCCCGTGTGCTTTCCCGCGCAGAGGAAAAGCGTTTGTCCATCTCCTGCACGGGCATCAAGCGCACCACGGGCCAGCACCCGGGCGGCATGGTCGTCGTGCCAAAGGGCAAGGAGGTCTACGATTTCTGCCCGGTGCAGCACCCCGCAAACGACCAGAATTCCGATAATATCACCACGCACTTCGACTTCCATTCCATTCACGATACCATCTGTAAGCTGGACGAGCTCGGCCACGATGTGCCGACCATCTATCGCTATCTCGAAGATTACACCGGCATTCCCGTCATGAAGGTCTCCATGAGCGACCCGGCGGTCATGTCGCTGTTTACGTCCACGGAAGCGCTCGGCGTCACGCCGGAGGACATCGGCTCGTTGACGGGCACGTTCTCTCTGCCGGAGTGCGGCACGCCGTTCGTGCGCCAAATGCTCATCGATGCCCAGCCGAAGACATTCTCCGACCTTCTGCAGGTTTCGGGTCTGTCCCACGGCACGGATGTTTGGATCGGCAACGCGCAGGACCTCATCAAAGACGGCACCTGCACCATCGCCACTGTCATCGGTACGCGAGACAGCATCATGACCTACCTGCTTTTAAAAGGCCTTGAGCCGAAAATGGCGTTTAAGATTATGGAAATCACCCGTAAGGGCAACGCGAAAAAGCTCTTCACGCAGGAGCACATCGCCGCCATGAAGGAGCACAACGTGCCGGATTGGTACATCGAGTCCTGCTATAAGATTAAGTACATGTTCCCGAAAGCGCACGCTGCCGCCTACATGATCGCGACGCTGCGCCTCGGCTGGTACAAGGTGCATTATCCTGTGGAATACTACGCGGCGTACTTCACCGTGCGCAGTGAAGATTTCGACGGCGCCACCGCCGTGCAGGGGCGTGCCGCCGTGCAGCGCCGTATGCGCGAGCTGGAGCAGAAGCAAAAGGAGCACCAGTCCACTGTCAAGGAGGACGCGGCGTATTCCACATTCCAGATCATCAACGAAATGCTGTGCCGCGGCATCGAGCTTTTGCCGGTCGACCTGTATAAATCCGATGCGAAAAAGTTCCTTGTCGAAGACGGCAAGATTCGTCTGCCGTTCTCGTCCCTGCCCGGTGTGGGCGAGGCGGCGGCGCACAGCTTGTACGAAGCGTGCACGGGCGGCGAGGAGTTCATCTCCATCGACGAAGTGCAATCCCGCGCCAAGGTTTCCAGCGCTGTTATCGACGTTTTAAAAAGCGCCGGCGCACTGCAGGGTCTGCCGGACAGCAGCCAGACATCACTGTTTTAATGCCATTAGGCGGACGCAAGAAGTTGCTTCCGCCTTTCTGCATATCTATGCGTATATACGTGTATACACAAAACGTGAAAAGTCTTGACAAGCGCACAGCTACATGGTATTATTGTAACACGTCATTACATTAAAGCAAAAGGACGGTCGTTATGAAGAAGTTCAACAAAATCACGCCGGAGGGCACCAAGGATATTCTGTTTGAAGAGTGCCTTTCGCAGCGTACCGTGAGCGAGCGGCTCACGCATATATTCAAAATGCGCGGCTATAATGAGGTCATCACGCCCGGCATGGAATACTACGATGTGTTCGATGCCCCAAACGCCGCTATTCCTCAGTATGAGATGTATAAATCCACGGATAACAAAGGCAGGCTCATCGTGTTCCGCCCCGATTTAACACTGCCCATCGCGCGCCTTACCGCAACGCGTCTGCAGGCGATGGAAAAGCCCATTCGGCTTTACTATAACCAGCCGATCTACCGCAACCGCAAGGATCTTTCCGGCCGCAGCGACGAAACAACGCAGGCGGGCATCGAGCTTTTGGGTGCATCGGGGCTGAAAGCGGATATCGAGGTCATCGCCGCCGCCGTTGAGGCGCTTTCCGCGTGCACGGAAAACTTCCGCTTGGAGATCGGCAGCGCAAAGTTCTTCGGTGCGCTCGCCGATGAGCTGCCCGTCTCCGCAGATAAAAAAGAGGACATCCGCCAGACGATTGAGTCCAAAAACTACGCCGCCCTCGGCGATATGCTCGACGCACTCCCCAAATCCGTGTATACCGAAGCCATCAAAAAGCTGCCGCGCCTGTTCGGCGGGGCAGAGGTCTTCGCGGAAGCGGAGCAGTTCTGCAAAGGCCACCCCGTGCTTTCCGAAACGCTCGATTATATGCGCACGTTATATACCGCGCTGTCGTCGCTCGGCCTCGATGACCGCCTGATGGTCGATTTCGGCCTTGTGCAGCGCAACGATTACTACACCGGTGTCGTGTTCAGCGCCTATGTGGAAAACTACGGTGACGCCGTTTTGATGGGCGGCCGCTACGATACGCTTTTAAAGCAATTCGATGCCCCCATGCCCGCCATCGGCTTTGCCGCAAACGTCGATGCGCTGGCTTCTGTTTTGCTCGACGACGGCCGGATTGAAAGCGTGCCCACGCCGGACGTGCTCGTCCACGCGGAAAGCGGCGCGGAGATCAAAGCACAGATGAAAATTCGCGAGCTGACAGCAAACGGCAAAATCTGCGAAAGCTCCGTGTTCGATACGGTAGACGAGGCCGAGCGCTACGCAAAGCGCCGCGGCATCCCGGAAGTCATCGTTCTTAGAGGGGAGAAAAACGCATGAAGCCATTAAGAATTGCCCTCACAAAAGGGCGCCTCGAAAAAGACACCGTGAACCTTTTAGAGCAGATCGGCCTTGATTGCACGCAAGTGCGCGAAAAAGGCAGAAGATTGATTCTTCCCGTTGGAAACGGCGAGATCGAAGTCGTTTTAGCCAAAGCTGCCGATGTCATCACTTACGTCGAAAACGGCGTGTGCGACCTCGGTGTCGTCGGCAAAGATACCATCATGGAAAACGGCAGTCATTTTTACGAAATCTTAGATCTTGGCTTCGGCCGCTGCCGCTTTGCGCTCGCCTGCCGCAAGGGTACGGATTTCTTCGGCGGCTACAAAGCGAAGACCGTCGCGTCCAAATACCCGAACGTCGCACGGCAGTTCTTTGAAAGCCGCGCCATGGACGTGCGCATCATCAAAATCGAGGGCTCCGTAGAGCTCGCCCCGCTGCTCGGCCTTGCAGACGGCATCGTCGATATCGTCGAGACCGGCACCACCTTAAAAGAAAACGGTCTGGAGGTCACGGAGACCATCGCCGGTATCTCGGCGCGTCTCATCGCAAACACCGCCAGCCTTAAAATGAGAAAGCAGGAGATTGAAGCGCTTGCCGCCCGCATGGAAGCGCAGATCGAAAAGAACAGGGAGGAGAAATCCGTATGATCCGTATTGCCAAAGGCGATAGAGCCTACTGTGAAGCGTTTATTCAAAGCCTTAAAGCCCGCGTCAGCGAAAACGACCGCAGCGTAGAGGATAAAGTGGCCGAAATTTTGAAGGACGTGCGCGATAACGGCGACGAAGCCGTGCGCCGCTATACGATGAAGTTCGACGGCTGGGCGCCGGAGAAAGCGGAGATCACAAAAGAGGAGATCGATGCGCTCACCGCAGACTGCGACCCGGCGTTCATCGCTTCGATGGAGCGCGCCGCAGAAAATATCCGCGCGTTCCACGCCAGACAAAAGCAGCAAAGCCGCATCGACCCCTCGCCCACGGGTGTTCTGATGGGTCAGCGCGTGCGCGGCCTGCACAGGGTCGGCGTGTATGTGCCGGGCGGTACGGCAGCGTATCCGTCCTCTGTTTTGATGAACGTCATCCCGGCGAAAATTGCCGAAGTCGGCGAGATCGTCATGGTCACGCCGCCGGGACGTACCGGCAAGCCGGATAAAAACATTTTGGCCGCCGCAAGGATTGCCGGTGTAGATCGCGTATTCCTCATCGGCGGCGCGCAGGCCGTCGCGGCGCTCGCCTACGGCACCGAGACCGTCCCGAAGGTTGATAAAGTCGTCGGCCCCGGCAACATTTTCGTCGCCACGGCAAAGAAATTACTGTACGGCACCATCGATATCGACATGATTGCCGGTCCAAGCGAAATTCTCGTCATTGCGGATAAAACCGCAAAGCCGGAGTTCTTGGCCGCCGACCTCATGAGCCAGGCGGAGCACGACCGCATGGCGTCCGCCATTCTTATTACCCCGGAGGAAGACCTTGCAAAGGCGACCGCCGCGGAGATTGAGCGCCAAATGCAGACGCTTTCAAGAAAAGACATCATTAAGGAATCCATCGAAAATTTCGGTGCAATTATTGTCTGCGAAAACATGGCGGAAGCCGTCGATTTCGCAAACGAGCTCGCCCCGGAGCACCTTGAAGTCTGCTGCGAAAATCCGCTCGAATACATCGGCAAGCTCGATAACGCCGGTTCCGTGTTCCTC
>CAKUBN010000041.1 GCA_934643185.1 uncultured Eubacteriales bacterium | reverse complement strand
GGGCGTGATCGGTCGTATCGCGGGCGTTAATGTGTTTGAGTCCAACAACAGGGATTTCGAGAGCACGACGCGCGTCGCGAGCAAAAATACAACCACGGAGTTTATCGCCGGTCACCCGAACTGGTGCCACCGCGTGATGGAGTGGCAGGTGCCCGTGCATTTGCAGGACCTCAACGGCTCCGGAAAGTTCATCGGTGCCAGCGCGGTGCAGGGTCGTAAAGTCTATGGCCTGACGGTATCCAAGCCGCAGACGCTGTACATTAAGCGCACCGAAACCGCGGTGGGCTAAGATGCTGTACGCAACAGCTGAGGACGTTGCGGCGGGGTTCCGAAATTTAAGCGACGATGAAAAAGACCGCTGCGTATCCCTTTTGGAGGAAGCGGCGGTTATCATCGACGCGTATAGCGCCGGGGCGAACGCGGACCACAAAAAGCTCGTTTCCTGCCGCATGGTGCGGCGCATTCTGGGCGACGGCGGCGGAAACGACGCGCCGCTTTATCCGCTCGGCTCCACGCAGGGCTCGGTGAGCGCCATGGGCTACTCCCAGAGCTGGACGATGGGCAGCGGCAGCGCGGGCGAGCTGTATCTCTCAAAACTCGAAAAGAAGCTGCTCGGCGTCGGGGACCGCATCGGCGCCCGCAGCCCTTTGGAGGGATTATGCGATGATACGCGGGATTGACGTTATACTGTACCGAAAACAGCAGACCGGCGAGGACGCGTTTGGCGCGCCGGTATTTAATGAAGTGTCGGAGACGGTGCACAACGTGCTCATCGGAGAGCCGACAACGGAGGAGCTTGTGAACGAATTGCAGCTTTACGGCAAGCGGCTCGCGTACACGCTGGCACTGCCAAAAGGCGACGCGCACGACTGGCACGACGTGACGGTTGAGTTTTTCGGGCAGCGGTTTCGCACATACGGAGACGTGACGGAGGGCATCGAAGCGATGATCCCGCTGCACTGGAACAAAAAGGTGAAGATTGAACTGAACAGCAGCGGTATACAGGCGCTGTTGAAATCTTCGGAGATCATCTCGGCGCTGAAGGAGCCTGCGGAGAGCATCCGGGCGACGCTCGGCGACAAGTTCGAGACCGACACGCATATCGGCAAGACGCGCGCGAACGTCTCGGTTTTCACCACCGACCCGGAAGCCATGGAGATGAACATGGAAAACAATGCGATGATAAAAGCCGTCGGCGGGTACTTCCGTACAAATAAGGACGGCTCGAAGAAATTTGTCAAAGCGCCGCCTAAGAGGAAGAAAGCATGATCGAAGTCATCATCAAAAACTATCTCGCGGAAAAGCTTTCGGTGCCGGTGGTGCTGGAGGTTCCGGCAGATCCACCAAGCAGCTTTGTATTGCTCGAAAAGACGGGCAGCAGCCGCGAGGAGCGTATTGACCGCGCGATGCTGGCAATCCAGTCCTACGCGCCGTCCATGTATGAAGCCGCAAGGCTCAATGAGCGCGTGAAAGCCGCCATGGACAGCGCCGCGAAGCTGGATGCCGTCAGCGCATCGCGGCTTAACAGCGATTACAATTTTACGGACACGACGACAAAACGATACCGCTACCAGGCGGTGTACGATCTCGTTTATTTCGACGAGTGAAAGGAGCATGAATAATGAGCACAGCAACCAATGTAAGCACAGGCAAGCCTAAGGTAGGCGGCGCAATCTACCGCGCACCGCTCGGCACGGCGCTGCCGACCGATGCGAAGACCGCGCTTGCCGAAGCGTATAAAAATCTCGGCTACGCGTCCGACGCAGGCGTGGTGAACTCTAACTCTCCGCAGAGCGGCAACATCAAAGCGTGGGGCGGCGACAACGTGTTGACCTATCAGAACGAGAAAACCGACACGTTCGCGTTTACGCTCATCGAAGCGCTGAATAGCGACGTGCTGAAAGCGGTGTATCTCGATGAGAACGTCACCGGCAATCTTGAAACCGGCTTGACCGTCAAAGCGAACGGCAAGGAACTCGCCGCTGGCGTGTGGGTTATCGACATGATTATGCGCGGCGGCATTTTGAAGCGCGTCGTCATTCCGAACGGCACAATCACCGAGGTGGGCGACGTGACGTATGCGGACGAAAGCGCCGTAGGCTACGAGGTCACCGTGACCGCCGTGCCAGACAGCGCAGGCAACACGCATTACGAGTACATGAGCAAGCCGGCAGCGGCATAAGGAGGTAGATCATGATTAAAGGCAAGACAAGCGGCGGATTCGAGTTTGAAATTGACGGCGGCGTGCTGGAGGATATGGAATTTGTGGACGCGCTGGCGGAGACCGTGAACGATAATCCGCTGGCGTTTTCCAACGTCTGCGTGATGCTGTTCGGCAAGGAGCAGAGAAAGCGCCTTTATGACTTTCTGCGCGGCGATGACGGCCGAGTGCATATCACAGCCGTTTCGGACTGTATCCGCGAGGTCATGGACGCGATCGGAGACGCGGGAAAAAACTGATCGTCCTTGCCCGCATGATCGCGACGGACAAGAACGCCCTGATCTGCGACATGGCGGAAACCTACAAGGTGTTTGACCTGCGGGCGTTGCCGGTGCCCATGCTGGCGACGCTCGCAGCGGGCTTACGGGACGATTCACGCATTAAAATAAAGTTATCGGGAGCGTGTGCAGCGACGGACACCTTGCTTTTGGCGTCCATAGCTGACGCGCTTAATTTTTTAGCATGGGCAAAGACGAAGGCGGCGCAGACCGGCAAAAACCGCCCCAAATCGCTTTTAAACGCGTTTACGGAAGTGCCGCAAACGCACGACGAAGTGACGGGCTACCGCACGCCGAAAGACTTTAAAGCCGCATGGCAGCGGTTAGGGGGTGAAGCAAATGGCAACTGAAATTGCAAAGGCGTATGTGCAGATCGTACCCTCAATGCAGGGTATACAAGCGCAGCTCTCAAAGAGTTTAGCCCCGGCAGTCGAGACGAGCGGCAAAGAGTCGGGACAGAAGATGGGCAACGCGCTCGCGGGCGGATTAAAGTCTGCGGCAAGCTCTATCGGCAAAGCGTTTACCGCCGCAGCGAAAGCCGCAGCCGTGGGATTCGGTGCAGCTGCGGCGGCTGTGGCGGCGGTCGGCAAGTCGGCGCTGAATGCGTATGCGGATTATGAGCAGCTTGTCGGCGGTGTGGAGACGCTGTTCGGAAATGCGTCGGACAAAGTGCTGCAAAACGCAAACCGAGCATTTCAGACGGCCGGTCTTTCTGCCAACGAGTACATGGAGACGGTGACGAGCTTTTCCGCATCGCTTTTGCAAAGCGTGGGTAAGGACACAAAAAAAGCGGCGGAATATGCCGACCAAGCCCTTGTGGATATGTCTGATAATGCCAACAAAATGGGCAGCAATATGCAGGACATTCAAAACGCCTATCAGGGCTTTGCAAAGCAAAATTATACCATGTTGGACAACCTGAAACTCGGATACGGCGGCACAAAAGAGGAAATGGAGCGCCTTATCGCCGATGCAAACAAGGTGAAGCAGGCTAACGGTGAAATGGCGGATCTGTCAATCGACAGCTTTGCAGACATCACCGAAGCGATCCACATTGTACAAACGGAAATGGGCATCACAGGCACGACGGCAAAGGAAGCCAGTACAACCATTCAGGGCTCTGTCGGCATGATGAAAGCATCGTGGAAAAACCTGCTCGTCGGCGTTGCGGACGATACACAGGACTTCGGCGGGCTGATGGATAACTTTGTCGACAGTGTGGGAATAGCCGCAAATAACATTCTGCCGCGTGTAGAAACGATTTTAGGCGGTATCGGCAGTCTGGTCGAAGGCTTGGCTCCCGTGGTCGCACAGGCCGTCCCGCAGCTCGTGATTACGATTCTGCCCAGTATGGCGTCGGCTGCCGCATCACTGCTGCAAGCGTTTGCGGGCAGTCTGGTCGAGCTGGCACCGGCATTGTTGCAGTCGGCGCTCAGCGGTATACAGACGATCCTTGTAAGCGGTCTGAATGTGCCGCAGGGGCTTGCGGATAACATCATGCACGTTTTTGATAATGCTGCCAAAGCGATAGAGAATGTTTGGGGTGCGGTCAAAGATGCAATCAGTTCTGCGCTCGGCGTCCTTGGTGATTTTATGTCGTGGCTGACATCCGGCAGCGCAGGGGCGGCAGCATTTCAGGCGGCAATCGTCGGGATCGTAACCGCAATCACTGCCTACAACGCCATTATGGGCGTGCAGCAGGCAATTACGACGGTGGTGACGGCTGCACAGGCTGCGCTTAACCTCGTCATGGATGCCAACCCGATCATGCTGGTGGTGATGGCTGTGGCTGCACTGGTAGCCGGTCTAGTCTACCTATGGAATACCAACGAAGGATTCCGGGAGACTGTCACGACAGCGTGGGAGGCGATCAAGGAGGCATTTTCAACCGCGATTGATGCGATTTGCGGTTTCTTTTCTAATCTCGCGGCCACGGCGTCAAGCATCTGGAACAGCATCACAACGACGATCTCCAACGCGGTTAATACGGCGAGCACAACGGTAAGTAACGTTTTTAATGCAGTCAAGACCACCGTATCCAACATCTGGACCGGCATCAAGACCACGATCTCCAATGTGGTCAATGGCATTAAGACCACGGTGTCCAACGTGTTTAACGCGGTCAAAACTGCGATCGAAAACCCGATAAAGGCAGCCAAAGAGACGGTCACGTCAATTTTTAACGCCATTAAAAAGGGTATCGAAACGCCGATCAATGCGGCGCGGGACGCGGTGCGCAACGCGATCGACAAGATCAGGGGCTTTTTCAACTTCTCGTGGAGTTTGCCGAAGCTCAAATTGCCGCACATCTCCATTACGGGCAGCTTTAGCCTTGTGCCGCCGCGTGTGCCGCATTTCGGCATATCTTGGTATAAAAAAGCCATGAACACGCCGATGCTGCTGAATAATCCGACGATCTTCGGCGCGGCGGGCGGCTCTCTGCTTGGCGCGGGCGAAGCGGGCCCCGAGGTCGTCTCCGGCGCTGCAACGCTGATGGACATGATCCGCTCGGTTGTGGATGACGCGCAGCAAACGGACGGTATGCCCGTCACGGAGCTGCACGCCATTTTGACGATTCTGCGCGAAATTTTGCAGATGCTCACCGGCGGCTCTCCGCGCGACGAAAAGCTTGCAGCGATGCTGGCGGACGCGATCAGCCGGATACAGTTGCAGGTTAACGCGGTGTTCGACCCACGCGAAGCCGGTCGTGCACTTGCACCGGAAGTGGACAAGCGGCAGGGCGGTACGGCTGTGCTGCGTGAAAGGGGAGTGGTCTGATGGGCGTGCTCATCGGCGAAAACGATATGTATACGGACTTCGGTATGATCTTGACGGATCTTTCGCTTGAAATGCCGGAGGTCAAAACGAAATACCAGACTTTGCCGCTCGAAAACGGCAGCATCGACCTGTCCGAGGTTGTCACGGGGCGTCCGGTGTACGGGCTGCGCACGCTCAAACTGACGTTCAAGCGGCGCGGCGCTTCGGCATCGGAGTGGCTTTCGGTGTGCTCGCAGATCGCGTCTGCGGTGCATGGCAAACGCCTGGCGATTACGCTGCCCGATGACCCGGACCATTATTATTTGGGTCGTATCGCCTGTGCGCCGGGCGCGAAGGAATACGGTGCGGGCACGTTTGAGGTCACAGCGGTGTGTGACCCGTACAAATATGCGCAGACCGAGAGCATAGTTTTGTGTGGCGCGGGCACGATGGGAGCTTTAAACAATGGCGACGAGATCGTATCGCCGACCTTTACGGCATCGGTGGAAGGCATGACGGTGGCGCTCAACGGCGGCGCGGCATACAGCATCGCGCAGGTGGGCAAGGCTGTAAAAATCCCCGAATTGTTGCTTTTGCCCGGAGCGAATAACGTCACCGTGACCGGCACGGGCAACGTCGTTTTGACTTGGCGCGAGGGGGTGCTGTGATTTGTTTAGGATTACAGCCCAAAACCGCAGCGGTATAACCTATACGTTATATGATCCCCGCAGCCCCGACCTCAAGCTGATTTCGCCAAAGTGCACAATGGCAAAGAACAAGGCGGGCTTGCTTACCTTTTGCGTACCGTCTGCACACCCGTACGCGAATAAAACCGCAAAGCTTGATACCGTCATCACTTTATGGCAGGATAATGAGATCTTGTTCCGCGGGCGCGCGCTCAATGATGAACGCAGCTTATATGATATGTGCGAAATCGATGTGGAGGGAGAGCTCGCTTACCTCAACGACAGTGTGCAGCCGCTTGATGTATATCACAACATGACGGTACGCGACTATTTTGCGAAACTCATCGAGCTGCATAACGAACAAGTAGACGAGACGCGGCGCTTTGTAGTGGGCAATGTAACGGTAACGAACTCAACGGATAATGTTTACCGCCAGTCTGACCGTGAGCACACGTATGACGCGATAAAGGATAAGCTTATTGGCCGTTACGGCGGCTGTCTTGTACTGCGCTATGGTACAGACGGCACACGGTATTTGGATTACCTCAAAGAGTACGGCAACGTAAATAGCCAGCGGATCACGCCGAGCACGAACCTACTCAATATGATACATACAGTACGTGGCGAGGATATTGCAACGGCGATCATCCCGCTCGGCGCGCAGCTTGAAGATGCGGAAAAAATCGGCACAGTAACACCGCGCCTTACGATCGCAGACGTTAACGACGGAAAAGATTACGTTTACGATGCTGATGCGGTTGAAAAGTTTGGATGGATACGCAAGGTCGTGACCCACGACGATATTACACTGGCCGAAAATCTGCTCCGCGCGGGGTATAAAGATTTGGAAGCAGCAAAGTATTTGCAAGGCAGTATCACAGCAGACGTTGTAGATCTACACCTTGCGGATACCGATTATGAGCGCATTAAGCTCGGCGATATGATGATCGTCGAGACACCGGGGCAGGATGCGCCGCTGACAATGGAAGTCACCGAAATCGAGCTATCGGTAGATGACCCCGGTAATACGACCTATACTCTCGGTACTTCATACCAGTCATTGACCGAAAAGCAAATCAGCACTCGAAAAGACCTCGGCGAGCAGCTCGAGCTTGTGCGGGACGAGACCAACAAGCGCACTGACAAAGTACAGCAGGAGCTCACCGATTACAAGGTCGACGCGCGGAAGGACATGGACAGCATCACGGCATCGGTAACGGAGACCAGGACGGAGTTGACCACGACGACCGAAAACGTGTATGACGCGCTGGGGGAGCTGCGGGACACGGCGGTGACGACCGAACAGCTTGAAGAAGTCAAGCAGTCCGTTATCCAGCTCAACTCCGACAACCTCGAAGTGCGGTTTACGAAAGTTCAAAACCTTATCAACCAGATCGAAAGCGATGAGGCAGCAAGGCGGCGATTGTTTGAGTCGTACATTCGGTTTGAAGAAGCCAGAATTGAGATGGGCAGAAGCGATATGCCGCTGCAAATTGCCTTATCTGTCGAAAATGGCTTGGAGTTCATCGAAAACGGGCAGGTAGTCGCCTACATAAACAACCATACGCTTTTCATCACGGACGCGCACATCGTGAACCGGCTGTCGTTCGGCAATTCCAGTACGGGGCTTTATGTATGGTCGTTTAATGATGAAGCGGGGACATTTGACCTAAGCTTTGAAGGAGGCGACGGATAATGCCTCAAAACACATATAAGGCGCAGCTGAATTACTACGATCCTACTTACGGATGGGCGAACGAAGGAACCGCGTGCCAAGGCACTTGGACGGGTGCAGGCGGCAACCGCACCGGTGTGCTATATTTTCCGGGCTTGTCCAATTTAAAGGGCAAGATCATCAACAGTGCGAAAATCACGGTCACGGCGAAAGATGCAGGCAATGGCGCATGGAAAACCAAGACGGCGGTGTTTTATGCTTCCGAGTATCAGGGCGGCATAAATACCTCTGCGGGCGCCGGACACAGAAAAGGCAGCCAGATCGGCAGTATAGCCGGCAGCATGTATAGCAACACGTCATCGTATGATGTTGCATTTTTAGCCAGTTTAATTGCCGCCGGAAACGATACCTTCTGTATTTATAACACCGGCACGGACGATTACTTCAAGTGGTCTGCGGCATCGCTTGAAGTCACGTGGCAGGAGCCCGCAACGCAGCCGACGCTTAGCGACGGAACCGTGGAGATGGGCAAAGCCGTGACGATTTCGACGCCGGCGGTCAACAGTTCATACACGCACAATATCTGGGCGGCTTTTGGCGAGGAAGGTGTTGCCATAGCGGAGCGTGTTTCGACTGGTGCGACGTGGACACCGTCGCTCGATTTAGCCAAACAAATTCCTTCAGCAATATCGGGCATCGGTACGGTTTATTGCGATACCTTCGACGCAAATGGCACATTGCTCGGCACAAAGTCGGTCGGTATTACGCTCACAGTACCAAGCAGCGTGGTGCCGAGTGCGGGCAAGCTTACCGTGGCCGTAACGGAGGACACCAGCGGCACGGGGCAGTTCGTTCGAGGCATGGGCAAGGCAGCCGTGAGCTTATCCGGCGCAGCGGGCGCATATGGCAGCACGATCAAATCCTATACAATTTCCGGCGGCGGTGCGTCATCGGCGAATGAAGCGCTTACGACAGCTGTTTTGCAGGCGGCGGGCGAAATCACGTTTACCGCGACGGTTACCGACTCCCGCGGTCGTTCATCCCAAACGACGTGCACGATCAAAGTCATCTCCTACAATAAGCCGGGCGTGTCAAGCTGCAGGGTATATCGCTGCGACGCGAGCGGCACGGCCAAGAACGTCGGCACATATTACGCTGTGGAAGTGAACGCCTCGTACAGCGCCATTACAGGCAATACGCTGACGATCACCACGCAGTATAAGCAGCAGTCTGCCGGCAGCTACGGCTCGGCTGTAGCGGTCACGAACGGCCAGAAGGAAATCGTTGGTGACGGCGCGATCAGCACCTCGAAAACGTATGACGTGCTTGTGATTGTGAAGGACAAGTTCAACACGATCACGCTTTCCTACACGGTGCCGACTAAAAGCGTGCTGCTCTCTTTCCTTGGCAATCTGGGCGCAGCCATCGGCAAAGTCGCGGAACTTAAAGGGTGGTTTGACGTTAACCTTAATATGCGTGTACGGGGTACAATGCAAGCCGATAGTTATACTCCGGTTGATCGAGATGATGCGTCATCTAATCCAATCGTTTTTGTGCCACGCATTACCTGTGACACATTAGGGCTCTCCGGATCAAGTGGATCCGAATACTTTAAGCAGTGGCTGATTTGGGTGTGCAAAGCCTACCCGGATAAATATATGCCGCTGTGCATTGGCACGCAGCACCCTAATTCGGTCGGCATTGTGCTTTGCCATATCTACAATACATCGAGAGTAAATGCGGTAGGCCTGCCCGAATATGCGACAGGTAAATATTTTGCACTGGGCGGCGGCGAAATAAATTTCGGCACCGTGGATTATAATTTTTATTCAAAATAATAAAGGAGGCAAAAATGAACAAGGCAACTGTACTTAAATCCGTAACGGCAGTCGTTGGGGCGGGGGTCGCGGCATACTGCGGGCAGCTGGCCGCGCCGGTGCTCGTGCTGCTGTGCATGATGGTGATCGATTACGTCACGGGCATGATCAAAGCCTACATGACGGCGCAGCTCAGCTCGCGCATCGGCATCAAGGGTATTCTGAAAAAGCTCAGTTACATGGCGATGGTGGCAGTCGGCGCGGGCGTAGATTATCTCCTGCGCGGGGCGTTGGTACAGGCGGGCATTGACCTGCACATTGAGCTGTTCTGCGGGCTGCTTGTTGCGATCTGGCTGATTATCAACGAGCTGATCTCAATCCTCGAGAACCTCGCGGCCATTGGTGTGCCGGGGTTTCCGCGGCTCAAAAAGATTTTGGAAAGATTGAAAAACACTGTAAGCAAAGGAGACGATGCGGATGAAAAATAACCATGAGATCACGCTCAAGCAATATGCTGCGCATTGCGATGAGCAGCTCTTGCAGCTCGGCACGGCAGGCAGCTACGGCATGGAGATGCTGAGCGTTGTCCGCGAAGGTGTGTGGGCGGAATACGATATTATCGCGACGTTCCACCCGCCGGTGGGCGATGCGGTGCAGGTGCGCGTCGGGGCGGACAATCAAATTGACGTGCCCGCCGAAGCCACAGCGGCAAAAGGCATGGGCGAGATCGTATTTGCGGGCTACAAAGAGGGCGTGCGACAGATTGCGGCCGACGTACTGTACAAGGTGGCGCCGTCCTCTGGTGCGAGCGGCACAGAACCCGCCGAGCCTACGCCGAACGTGGTACAGCAGCTCATGCTTGCCGCAAACGCCGCCGAGAAGCTTGCCCAAAGCGTGCGTGACGATGCCGATGTAGGCAAGTTTACGGGTGCGAAAGGCGATAAAGGCGACACCGGCCCGGTCGGCCCAGCTGGAGAAAAAGGCGATAAGGGAGACACCGGCGCAACTGGCCCAAAGGGTGACACAGGTGCTACCGGAGCACAGGGTCCGAAAGGCGACAAGGGCGACAAAGGCGATACCGGCAATACCGGAGCGCCGGGCAAGACCCCTGTCAGAGGCAAGGACTATTGGACGGCAGCCGATAAGCAGGAGATCGTAAACAACGTGCTTGCGGCGCTACCGGACGGAACGGAGGTGGAATACTGATGGCAAAAAAACTGTATGACGAAGCCTCCGTACAGGCGATTGCAAGTGCTATCCGAGAGAAGAACGGCGAGGCGAGCACATACAAAATTGGAGAGATGGCTGCGGCAATTGGGAGCATTTCCGGCGGTGGAATCGCGGACAATAAAACATATAATTTCAACAATCCCGCAATTCAAGCGTTTGTTAGCGGCGTAACTTATACTTCCGACTATTCGTCATCGTCGGTTGATCCGTACACGCGCCGTTTTGACGCAAATCTTGGCAGGCCTAATGGCGTTGACGCTGTTCTCAGCGCGGGAGTGCTCCGGCAGTCCAATGTTGGGATGGTCAACGAGGAGGCCGCGAGCGCGGGGACGAAAACGCTCTACAACTATCAGCCGCAGAAAATCGGAGACTATGCCGTCGTGAGCAGCGGCAGGGTTTCAAGCTTCGGCAGCGTGTCGGCCTCCGGCAAGGTGCGCGTAATTTACGGCGAGACGTTGAAGAATATGCGAGACATCGGCGGCTGGACTTGCGATGGTGGCACGACCAGATACGGACTGCTTTACCGTTGTTCTGAACTTACTGGTAGCGGCGGCGGGACGCAAATGTCAACGGCTGACAAGAATATGATCCAAAATCTTCTCGGCGTCAGGGCTGAATTGGATATGCGAGAGACTAGCGAGGACGGAGCCAACAGATCGTTTGACAGCATTGTAACCTATCTGCATCAACCGATTGGAAATTACGATGGTGCCTTTTCTTCTGCTAACATCAGCAAATTCAAAATTGCTGCTGAGTTTCTAATGAAAAATGCCATTCGCGCCATTCCGACTGTGTATCACTGTGTAGCCGGAGCAGACCGCACGGGAACAATCACATGGATCCTGCTCGGTGTTCTTGGTGTGTCTCAGTCTGACTGTGACAAAGAATACGAAATCACTAATTTCTCCGGGCCGGCCCGTTTTCGCAACAACAACCTTGCGAATCTGTACGCCTATGTCAGCGGGCTTGACGGTGATGATTTTACAAACAAATGTAAGAATGCATTGATTTCTTGCGGTATTTCCATTGCCCTTATAAATCAATTCCGTCATGCAATGATAGACGGAAATCCTGTTGACCTTGCGGAAGATTCACCGTTTGTTCCGCAAGAGGAAACTGTTGCAAACCTCAAGGCGTGTACACGCATGAAGTGGAACAATTCCACTGTCTCAGGCAAAGCGCCTACCGCCGACAATGGTTATCTTGCATTAGCGGTTACGGTTGGCGATACATGGCAGTTTACAGACCGTGAGAGCAACACTTGCTATGGCATCAAAATCCCCTCTTGGGCAACAAAGGTTGTTGTCAGCACAACGGATGATTCAATCATCAAGTGGTCTTTCCGTAGCTATCTTGCTGACGGTACTGCGGTGGGCATCGCAGACGAAGATAACTCAAGCGGCAAGTATGCTGTGAGCAATGCGGAAGTAATTCAAATCTCTGCTTGCTACTCCATCGACGGCGCGACCAAACCTGCTTGGAGTTACGATTCTAGTCAGATTACCGTCACGTTCACGAACTATTAAGAGGAGATTTTAAATGAGCATGACAATCATACAAATGCCCTGCAATCCGGGCAATTATACGGCAAAGCGCACCGGCTCGATCCGGTATCTCGTGGTTCACTGCCGAAAGGAATGAGTAAAATGGCAGACACCGCTCATTATCAAACGGACTTAAAACTGGAAGAAATGGAAAAGCGGCTGACAGATACAAACAGCAGGTCGCATACAGACTTGCAGAGCCTGTGCCCTTCACCGCGGCAGGCGCACAGCCCATCCCCGCGCTTGCAGGTGCGAACACCCTGTTTACCGACGCCGACAGCGTAAGTGTATCCGGCCGTGCCGACCTAATTCACATCATAAAAAAAACACAAGAAAAATGAAAAGGAGAATAAAAATGGTACCAATCCGCGAAAATCTTTTGAGCAAGCGTAAATATGACCTAAAAGTCCCGGTGGAATCCTGTGCAAAGGATATGAAATACATTGTCGTCCACAACACGGCGAACGATGCTTCCGCCGCGAATGAAGTCGCGTATATGATTCGCAACGACAGCTCTACGTCGTTTAACGCAGCGGTCGATGACAAAGAGATTGTCATTGGTATCCCGCTGAACAGAGGTGCGTTTGCGGCAGGGCAGCGCGACGGCAACGCGCACGGCATTCACATTGAAATTTGCTATTCGCTTTCGGGCGGCACGCGCTTCGATAAAGCCGAAAAGAACGCCGCAGAGTATATCGCAAAGCTTTTGAAGGAACGTGGTTGGGATATTTCACATGTGAAGAAGCATCAGGACTTCGACGGCAAATATTGTCCGCACCGCACGCTCGACAAGGGCTGGCAGCGCTTTTTGAACATGGTGAAAAGCTATATGACGGCGAGCACACCGGCAGCGTCCGGCACCTTCAAGCCGTACCTCATCCGCAAAAACTGCCGTGACCCGCTGAATATCCGCAAGGGTCCGGGCACAAACTATGGTGTACAGGGTCAGATCAAGGACACGCTGCGCTATACGATTGTTGAGGAGCGCAGCGGCCCCGGCTCCGCCAAGGGCTGGGGCCGTCTCAAAGCCGGCGGCTGGGTCGCGAAGGACTGGGTGAAGAAGGTCTAAAAGTAAATACATAAAGCAAAAGGCGCAGGGCGGCCGGGATTTCCGAGCGGGCTCTGCGCCTTTTTTATTTTCAGAAAAATCGCGCCCCGGGTCGGAAGGACTTGACGCGGGGCGCTTAACGGATTTATCGACCATATTATAAAAAGGTGCGGCAAAAATGTCAGGAAAATCTTGAACAGGCCTGCAAAAATCTGCTATGATATGTCAAAAGAGGGATAGCCATGACAAAAGAGCAGATTAGAACAAAATTTGACCGTTGGGCTGAACGTGTAGGGCACACGCCGCTTGAAAATGGCCTCGACAACACGACGCTTTTGCTTTCATATGACGACAAGCAAGCAAGTACAACGCTTTCGACCGTGGCAGTCTATGCCGTCGCCGTACATACCGACCACGTGCATGTGTTCTTGTTTTCTGCGCGTACCGCTTGGCAGCTTGATGAGCGGGGCAATACCGGCGAAGTGCTTGATGAGAGGTATAGGGTTATTGTGGCGTTTTAGCACGGGTAGTCAAAAAAGTTGTCAAATACTGAGAAAAGGCAGAAAATCCGCAAAAAGTCTGACTTCTTTCCGTCCTTGGTAAGGACGAGGTCACCAGTTCGAATCTGGTTAGCAGCTCCAAGAAGGACTTTGCAGAGATGCAGAGTCCTTTTTTGTTTTTGAGAGGTCATGCAGTCAAAAAAAATAGTCGGCAGTATATCATTTTTGAAGAAAAACGGCCTTTTTGCGCCTATTCATAATTTCAACTTGAAATTTACCGTATTTCTGCTATAATCTTTATAGTTATCCCTTTATGTTTATGCTTAAAAAGTGGTGGCTAAACTGCCAGAAAATTAAAGGAGCAGAGGATTATGAGTATTCCAGAAATGGACATGAACCCGGAGATCGCCCGAAAGTTACTCGAGGTCGGTGAAGAATTCCGCATTGAAGGCCCGTTCTTCTCGTACGAAGAAATCAAAATGGGCAATGTGAACCACACCTACAAAGTCAATTATATTCGCGATGACGGTACCGGCATGGCAAAGATTAAGTCTTTCCTTGTACAGCGCGTCAATACATATGCGTTTCAGCACCCGATTGAGCTGATGCAGAACATTGACCGTGTCACGGAGCACATCCGCGAAAAATGCCCGAATACGAAAAGTCTGCATTTCCACCACACGAAGCACGGCGTCAACTATTTGATGGATAATGACGGCTTCTGGCGGCTCAGCAACTACGTGCCGTCTGTGACGTTCGATACCTGCGACGACCTGAACGTGGTGCGCAGTGCAGGTGAGGCGTTCGGCGATTTCCAACTGATGTTGGCGGATTTCGATGCGAACTCCCTTTTCTACACGATCCCGGACTTCCACAACACGCGCAAGCGCTATGAGAAGCTGAAGGAAGACATGGCGGCCGACCCGTGCAATCGTGTGGCAGAGGTGCGCGAAGAGCTCGATTGGCTGCTTTCCGTAGAGGACGAGGCTTGCCGCCTGACCGACCTCTTTGAAAAAGGCGAGCTTCCGCTGCGTGTTACGCACAACGATACAAAGATCAACAACGTGCTGTTCGATGAGAAGACGCACGAGGCGCTCGTTGTCATCGATCTCGATACCGTTATGCCGGGCCTTGTCGGCCACGATTTCGGCGATGCCATCCGCTTTGCTGCAAATTTTGTGGAAGAAGATTGCGATCATCCGGAAAAGGCCGGCGTAAACCTCAATATTTTCTGGGCATTTGCCGAGGGCTTCCTTAAAAAGACCGCCGCGTCTCTGACGAAAACCGAAGTGGATACGCTGGCGCTCAGCTGCTTTGCGCTTACCTGCGAGCTTGCAACGCGCTTCCTCGCGGACTACATCGTCGGCGATAAGTACTTTAAGGTCAAAAAGCCGCAGCATAACCTTGTTCGTACGCGCTGCCAGGTTGCCCTTGCAAAGGACATGTTGAATAAAATGGACGCGATGAACGCCATCGTGCAGGACTGTGCACGCCGCTACAAAGAGACCGAAAACGCATAATTCATTTTGCATCCAGACGACCCGGCAGTTTTGTCGGGTCGTTTTTAAAACTAGGGAGGAGTTTATCATGAAAATTCTGTTGACCGGCGCAAATGGCTTTGTAGGGGCGCGCATCCGTGCGGCGGCGCCCGTTATTTGTGCGCCGTCTCTGCGCGGGGCGGAAAAAGAGGATATCGACCGCCTCATCGACACCGTGCAGCCGGACGCCATCCTTCACACCGCGGCAATCTCGGACATCGGTGCGTGTGCCAAAGACCCGGAAGGCTCGTACCACGCAAACGTTTTGGTGCCGGAGTATTTAGCCAAAGCCGCAAACGGTGCGAAGCTCGTGTTGTTCAGCTCCGATCAGGTGTACAGCGGCGCAAAGGGCGATAAGCCGTTTACGGAAGACGACGTTGCGACCGCAAATCTCTACGCCGAAGAGAAGTTGGAAATGGAAAACCGCGTTCTCGCGATCGACCCGAACGCCGTCATGCTGCGTGCGACGTGGATGTATGACATGCCCATGTTCGGCGTGCCGAACCGCAGCAACCTCATCACGATGTTCCTGAACGCCGCCATCACCCAAAAGCCGCTTGCACTTTCCAAAGAGGAATTTCGCGGCATCACCTATGTGCGCGAGGTTGCAGAGCAGACCTTGCAGGCTGTGAATTTGCCCGGTGGCGCGTATAACTTCGGCAGCGAGGCAGACGTCTCCATGTACGCGCTTGCGGAGCTGTTTATGAAAAAAACAGGCATGAAGCTCAATTTGCAGGAAAAGTCCGGCGGCGAAAACCTCTGGATGAATTGTGCAAAGCTCAAAAACGCCGGCGGTGGATTTGAGACGACTGCCGAAGGCCTTGCGACGTGCATTGAAGACTATAATCTTTCGCTGCTCGGCCAATAACAAAACAAAATTCTCCTTTGAGGCCCTGTAAATCGGGTGCTTCAAAGGAGAGTTTTTATAGCTTCAAATTAAATTATGTCAACAAGCTTATGTAAATATAATTATGTAAATTTAAAGAAATTTGTCAAGCTCGCGTTCTACTTCCGGCATCTTTTTCACGACCGGGTTCTCGATGCGGTAGCCTTCTTTGATGACCATGGAAAGCGTGCGCAGGGCAGAGAAGCTTTGGAGCGGGTTTTTCTTGCAGACGATGAGGTCGGCGGCCTTGCCTTTTTCAATGGAACCGGTGCGCTCGCCGATGCCGGCTAACTGTGCGTTCAAAAGCGTCGCGCTGTATAACGCAAAGGCTGGGGTCACGCCGCAGTATTTTACAAAGTAGTGCAGCTCGCGCCACATATCGTAGTGTGTGATATACGGGCAGCCGGTGTCCGTGCCGAGGCCGACCGGGATGCCCGCCGCGAGGCATGCCTTTGCCATGGAGACAATGCCGTCAAACACCACCTTGCCGTTTTCCTGCTGCTCGTAGGTCGCGTGGGAAATTTCGCGGTCAAACAGCGCATAGGGGAGCGCCGGGGAGATCGTGGAGATTTGGAACGCGCCGCGGTCCTTCATGAGCTGCAAGATCTCCTCGGTCGGCTTTGCGCCGTGCTCAATGGAGTCTACACCGTTTTCAAGCGCCACGCGCACGCCCTCAGAGCTTTCCACGTGCGCCGCCACCTTCATGCCGAGCGCATGGGCGCGTTCGCAGGCCGCGCGCACCAGCTCCGGCTGCATGCGCAGCACGCCGGGCTCGCCCACAACCTCCGCGTCCATCACGCCGCCGGTGATCATCAGCTTAATAAGATCAGGCTTTTCCTCGGCGATTTTTTCCACATAGGAAACGGCTTCTTCGGCGCTTTTGGCTTCATACGCGAGAGAGCCCGCCATGTGGCCGCCGGGCACGGAGACCGCCATGTTGGAGGCCAAAACGCGCGGCGCTAAAATTTTGCCGGAGGCCGCGGCGTCGCGGATGATCGTGTCAAAATCGGCCACGCCGCCCACGGTGCGGATGGTCGTCACGCCGCTTAAAAGCTCCGTTTTCGCGTAGCCCTCGCACATTTTAATGCCCACCTTGCGCATCATGCCGCAGGAGGTGATGAGCTTCACCGCCTTTTTCGGGTCAGAAGGCTTTTCCTTCGGCTTGCCGGTCGCGGGCAGGTGCACGTGCATGTTGATGAGACCGGGCAGGATGTATTGCCCGTTTAAATCGATCGTCTGAAAGCCACTCAGTTTATCCGTGTCCGGGCGAATGTCCACAATGGTTTTGCCAGAAATATAAACCGTCATGCCGCGCTGCGGCTGCATGTTTTTGGTGCCGTCGAGAATGATGCCGTTTTTCAGCGCATACCGCGCTCCGTTTTGAAAGCTGCGCATAGAAACTCCTCCAAATTTCGCTTTTTTTCATTGTATAACGACGAAAAAGGAAATGCAAGACAAACTGCGATAAATGTCAAGGCTGCACTAAAACAGCAAAGCGACAAATAAAGTTTTCGCCAGCCTTTTTCAAAAGGCTGTGGATTCCAAAGGTGAAACCTTTGGTCGAGCTCCGCAGAGCTCGAAAACTTTTTGCCTAACGAAAAATCAGGACAGGAGATTGAACAGTCCAGTGGACTGTTCAATCGTGGGAGACCCAATTAGGGGGTCTCCCAATGAACTTGCGCGCAAGTTCATAAAAGCAAAACAGCTACGAAAACCCACACTCAAAAGTGTCATTTAAAAGCCCTAGGGCATAACTTGTACAAGGGGAGAACCCCAAAAGTATAAGGAGGCGCTTTATGGCAGCATTTACAAACTTCGCGACGCTTTCGTATAACGGAGGCACAACGAATTCCAACACCGTCACGGGCGAGCTTTTGGAGGCCTTGACCGTTACCAAAACTGCCGTGGTGAAAAATTACGCCGCAAACGATAAGATTACGTATATCATTTCTATCGTAAACAGCGGTGCGCAGCCGGTGACAAATCTCACGGTCACCGATAACCTCGGCGCGTATGAATTTAATAGCGGGACCGTCTATCCGCTCGCGTATGTGCCGAATTCTGTTCGGTATTATGTAAACGGCGTCTTGCAGACCGCGCCCACCGCAACGCCGGAGCCGCCGCTCGTCATTACGGTCCCGAATGTCCCCGCAAACGGCAGCATCATGCTCGTTTACGAGGCAGAGGTCACAGCGTATGCACCGCTCGGCACGGACGGCAGCATCACGAATACCGCAAATGTCACGGACGGCAATCTGGAAGTCAGCGCGTCGGAAACTGTCTCCACGGATGATCGCGCGGTGCTCACCATCAGCAAGGCGCTGTGCCCCGCAGTCGTCACGGAAAACGGGCAGATCACGTACACGTTCGTCATCGAGAACATGGGCAACACCGAAGCTTCCGAAGCCGAGCGCGTCGTGCTGACCGATACGTTTGACCCCGTGCTCAAAAACATTGCGGTCACGTTTAACGGTGCCGCGTGGACGGCCACCACGCACTACACGTACGATGAAGCGACCGGCGTTTTCGCAACGCTTCCGGGGCAGATCACCGTTCCCGCCGCACAGTACGCACAGAACGAAGACGGCACATGGGCGACGACGCCCGGCACCGCGGAGCTCGTCATCACCGGCACTGTGTAAAGTAAAATTTAACAGAACGTAAAGCGCAGGTATCCTCTGGCTTTTTTCCGGGGGATATTTGCGCTTTGTACCGCTTTTTAACAAACAATTTTACATGGATTTAACATAGAGTGCACAGTCGATTTGACAAAGGACTGTTATACTCATGATACATGTAAAAGAATGTTAAAAAGGGGAAGAAGCAGGTATGGATATTTTCAACGTACTGACAATGATCGGCGGACTGTGTCTCTTTCTGTTTGGTATGAACCTGATGGGACAGGCTCTGGAGCGCCGGGCAGGCGGCAAGCTGCAAAGCTTGCTCGACAAAATGACCGGCAGCGTGCCCGCGGGCTTTCTGACGGGTCTTGGCATCACGGCCATTATTCAGAGCTCGTCGGCCACAACGGTCATGGTGGTCGGCTTTGTCAACTCCGGTCTCATGTCGCTGCGGCAGGCCATCAACGTCATCATGGGCGCAAACGTGGGCACGACTGTTACGGCGTGGCTGCTTAGCCTTGCAGGCATCAACGGCAGCAGCATATGGATCCGCCTTTTAAAGCCGTCGTCCTTTACGCCGGTCTTAGCGCTCATCGGCATCATTTTCTATATGTTCTGCAAGTCCGGCAAAAAGAAGGACACCGGCATGATCCTGCTCGGTTTCGCGACCTTGATGTTCGGCATGGAGACCATGAGCGGCGCGGTCTCGGGCCTTAAGGATGTCCCGGCGTTTGCTTCGCTGTTCCTCATGTTCAAAAACCCGATCCTCGGTGTGCTTGCGGGCGCGGTGCTGACGGGCATCATCCAGTCCAGCTCGGCCTCCGTGGGTATTTTGCAGGCATTGGCCGTAACGGGGCAGGTCAGCTACGCGGCGGCCATCCCAATCATCATGGGCCAGAATATCGGCACCTGCGTCACGGCGCTGATCTCTTCTGTCGGTACGCAGAAAAACGCAAAGCGCGCGGCAGTCGTCCATTTGATGTTCAACGTCATAGGCGTTGTGGTGCTGCTCGCGGTGTTCTGCGTCGTCAAAATCGTGTTTGCACCGGCTATTTTGGAGCAGAACGCCACCATGTCCGGCATCGCGATCGCGCACTCGCTCTTTAACATCCTGTGCACGGCAATGCTGCTGCCGGCAGGCGGCCTACTGGAAAAGCTCGCCGTCCGCATGGTGCCGGATAAGGGCAGCAAAGAGCAGCCCGTTGAGCTTGAAGAGCGTCTGCTCGTCACGCCGTCCGTGGCGCTTGGCCGCTGCCGCGCCGTGGCAGGCGAAATGGCACGCTGCGCGGGCGAGGCGCTGCATATGGCGCTGTCTGCCTTTGAAGATTGTCCGCCGGAAGTTGCAGAGTCCATCCGCGAGGACGAGAGCCGCTGCGACCGCTATGAAGACGAGCTCGGCACCTACCTTGTACGCCTGAGCGCCCAGCAGCTGAGTGATGCCGAAAGCGAGGAAGCCACCGAGCTTTTGAAGACCATCGGTGATTTTGAGCGCATTTCCGACCACGCGGTGAACCTGCTGGATGCAGTAGAAGAGCTGCGCAGCAAGGGCCTGACGTTCAGCGCCACCGCGGAAAAGGAACTGAAGGTCTTAGCCGGTGCGGTGAGCGAGATCTTAGAGACAGCAGAGCGCGCGTTCAGCGAAAAGGATCTTGCGGCTGCCGCACAGGTAGAACCGCTCAAGCAGGTCATCGTCGTGCTGAAAGAGCAGATGCGCACGCGCCACATCCTGCGCATGCAGCAGGGGCATTGCAGCATTGAAGCGGGCTTCGTGTGGTCCGACCTGCTGACGGACCTTGAGCGCACGGCCGACCACTGCTCCAACATCGCCGGCTGCGTGCTGGATGCGGCAAACCACGGCCTCAACC
>CAKUBN010000040.1 GCA_934643185.1 uncultured Eubacteriales bacterium | reverse complement strand
GTTTCATAGAACTCCATCTGTCCGAAAATATCAAACTCGTGGTTTACTTTCAATTTCAAGTCATGGAACGCATGCAGTCGTTTCATACACTTCTTAACATCTTCGTAGTTCAATGGGTCGCATACTCTTGCGCCTTCCAGAAATTCCGTGATTTTATAACCATTTTCCGGATTGATATACGCAATATCATCGCAAATATGCTTTCCATCAATAGCCTGATAAACTGCAGCTTCCTGTCGACGATTGATTAATTGATCAGTTCCTTCTCCAGGAATACGCATGATATATTTCTTACCTTTACATGTAAACAGAAACGATCGGTTCGTCATGCCTTTTTTTAAAACAGTTATGTCCGTAATTTCTTCTTCTTTTGCTTCAAGCGCTGTGCAAATCACTTGAATAGCATCTGTCTTCAATTGGCTAGAATGGCTATCAATTTCTCGAAGTTGTTCGTAAGTATTGATTTCAACGACATCTGATGAATGCACCACATAAGCGGTCACAATCATCCTATCATTATTATAAAGCGCTTCTTCCCAAAATGCTCCATCATACCAGTGGTTTTCACAAAGTTCATCAATGCGCTTTGCGACAACATCTGCATCTTCCTTCACAAGATAGCAGATTCCAATCATTGCATTACCACCTGAACTCTCCGGCACAGTTACAAGCTCCATCTTACGGTTGACGCGAACGTTACTCTCATTATCTATGAGATCACTGACCATATACCAAGAATACAACTCATATCGATGAAAAGGATTTTGATCGCACCAAATATCACAAGGAATAATGTAAGCATTTTCCAGATGTTCTTTTATAAGTTTGACCGAATGCAAATTATTCTTTGAAGCATAATCGGCATTAACTACGAGTTCTACGCCATACTCATCAATCAGATATTCATACTTTTCCTTCATAAAGCCTACAACTATATAAATTTCCTTGATTGCTACTTCATGAAGCTGTTTGATAATACGTTCAATCAAAGGTTCCCTATTAACCTCTAACAGTCCTTTCGGTATTTCTGTATTAATAGGAACCATCCGCATTCCAAAACCTGCAGCCAAAATAATCGCGCGTTTTGGTGCCTTTTGTTTAAACTCCTCTACCGCCTTGTTGGTTGGGCGGATTGACTTATCTATATATCCGTCTTGCATAAGTTCTCTTATCGAACGATTTACAACCCCCAGTGAATGCCCAGATTCTTCTGCTAAGATTCGTTGATTAGTAAACGAATTCAAAAAAATAGTTTTCAAAATATCATTTTTCTGCGTGTTCATATAATCTCCATTTTTAATATTCGTGAACATTTTCGCTTAAAAACAAGGATTTAAGTCATCCTTTAATCCTCTAACATAGTATAGTCGATATAAATCCAAAAGTCAATACATCTAGCATTTTCTGCATTCATCTACTCTGCATTGTAAATAGATATGACCCACAGAAGGTAAAGAAAAGAGGGATAGAAAAGAATCAGGCGTTAGAAAGAATTTCACGGAGGAGACCAAGAGGGCTTTTGCCGCCCAGCGTGCGCATGGGCTTTCTGTTGCTCCAGTGCAAATGATCTTTGAACTTCCGATTTAGATCTTTTACACTTACAAACTTTTCCCAGTTGTAAAAATAGCGCTGGTCGTTTCGATGACTCCGCTCTACCTTGCCGTTGTGCCAAGGCGTTCTGGGTGGAATCAGCTTGTGCTGCACAAACGGTTGACGAATTTTTTCATTTTGGGGCTTGACTTTTAATAATTAGTCTTTCTTAGTTTTTCATCCGGCTCCAATTTGCAATATTATTTGTGCTCCGTAAAGAAATCATTCACAATGTCGCTCACGTCAAAATATTTCACCGGGCCGCAACTGCCTTAAACCTCCACGGTATACTGGCAATCGGTCTCCTCGTAGGTGTCAATAGCGAAGTTTCTCACCATCGTGATATAGTTTTGGATATTCGATTCTTCCGCCGCCACTGTGTCCAAAATCGGATACGCAAACTCGTCGGATACAAGATACGTAAACGTCACCTCACGTGCCTGTCCCGGCTGCAAAACGATCTTGCCGCTCTTGATATCGGCCGGATTGTCCGACGCAAGCTCCACCTTGCCATCAAGCAGCTCGCACTTGTCGGTCGTGCACTCGGACATATCCAAAGGGCAGCCGTCTGTGTCATACTGTCCCATGGCGTATTCTCCGGAAAGGAATCCCGTCGCTTCATCTCCGGTGTTCTCAAAGCCGATTGTGACATACGCAAACGCATAATGCGGCGAAGAAAGCGTGCCGTCTTCATTTTCAAGCGAAAAGCTTCCGTCCTTTCCGCGGACAACCTTCGCAAACTTGGAAAAATCCAGCTTCGAGCTTGCCGCGAATTCTTCTTCAAACATGGCCTTTACACAGAAAAAGAGCCCCGCAAAACGCGAGGCCCATAAACCTTTATATTTTATCTATCAATCTTTTCCATCACTTCCGTGAGGCTCAACCCGCTTTTCTCGGCGAGCGCCGCCAGGTCATCGTGCTCAAACTTCGCGCGCTGCACGCCGTAACCGGAAGACACCTTGCGGCGCACCGGACCGAGGGCGGTCTCCACCATCTCCTCCGTGCGGGTCAGCACATAGCGGCGGCACAGCGTCTCGCGGATGCCGATGGTCGCCGTGTGTTTGAAAATCGCCTGCACAACGGCCTCCTTCTGCGCCTCGCGGCACAGCACCGTCAACAGCGTGCCGGGGCGGTTTTTCTTCATCATAATGGCGGTCGTGAAGACCTCCACCGCGCCCGCCTCGCGAATCTTCTCCACCGCAAAGCCAATCGTCTCGGCGGTCATATCGTCGATGTTGCAGTTCAGCTCGTAAACGGAGTCCGCGCCGTCGCCGGTTTCTCCCAGCATCGCGCGCACACAGTTTGCCACTTCAAAGTCCTTCTTGCCCATGCCGTAACCCACGCGCTGCACGCGCATAACCGGCATATCGCCGAACGCTGCCGCAAAGTGCTTCAGCAAAGCCGCGCCCGTCGGCGTGCAGAGCTCACCCTGAATGCGCCCGCCGTAGATTGGCACGTCGCGCAGAATATACGCCGTAGCCGGGGCCGGAACAGGCAGCACACCGTGTGCACAGCGCACCTTTCCCGCGCCTACATGCACCGGTGATGCAACAATCTTCTCCGGCGCAAGCTTGCGGATGAGCAAGCACGCCGCTGTAATGTCCGCCACCGCGTCCATCGTGCCGACTTCATGGAAGTGGATCTCCGAAACCGGCATGCCGTGCGCATGGCTCTCCGCTTCCGCGATGAGCTTATACACCGCAATCACGTCTGCACGCACCGCATCCTCCAACGGCAGATGCCCGATGATATGCTCGATATCCGCCATGCTGCTGTGGTGGTGATGCCCGTGGTCGTGTTCATGCTCATGCGTATGTTCGTGATCGTGGTCGTGGTGATGCTCATGTTCATGAGAATGTTCATGTTCGTGTACATGGTCGTGAGCGTGATGTTCGTGGTTGTGCACGTCAGCGCTTTCTTCCTCCTCGCCGTTCACCGTAACGGAAAGATGCGTGCCGTTGATGCCGCATTTCGTGCTCACTTCCGCCTTAAATTCCACACCGGGGATACCGAGCGCGTTCAACTCGTCGAGCACTGCCTGTTTGTCGTCAAACAGTTCTAAAAGCGCCGCCGAAAGCATGTCGCCCGCCGCACCCATGCCGCAGTCAAAATACAAAGTCTTCATGCAGATTCCTCCTAAAATCAAAAAGGCGCACGAACCCCATACAGTCCGCGCGCCTCCGCTGGCACAATTTAATCCTATAAAAACAAGATCCGGCGCTCCAACGCCCTCGCAGCTTCCTGCCGCAATAAATATAGTATACCGCCCCAAAGCGATGATGTCAAGCCAAACCAGAACCGCAAAGTCTTTCCCCCGCGAAAAAACACAAATTTTCGCAAAAACAGGGTTGACTTTTGCGCACCGATGTATTATAATAACGATTGTCTCAAGCGAGCAGTGTGTTCGTCTTGCAACAAACGGGTTTCCCGTTTTTATAATATGAGTTTGCGTTTACGCAGCTCTGTATATGGAGGAGTTCCCGAGTGGCCAAAGGGGACAGACTGTAAATCTGCTGCTTCTAGCTTCGGTGGTTCGAATCCACCCTCCTCCACCAGAAAAAAGGACTTTGCGTTTGCAAAGTCCTTTTTTCAATGAAATAAATTCCTTCGGTATGTGAAATTGCCCTGCGGGCAGTGAAATACACGGCGTCTCCAAATCACCCATGGTTCTGCGCCATCACGCCAACCAACGCGTGCGGCACATAGGGCTCTTCAAGGTATGCAATCTCATCAGCGGTGAGCCTCAATTCAACGGCGTTCACAAGCCCCGTGATGTGCGAAAGCTTCGTTGCGCCGCAGATGGGCGACGCAACCTTCGTCAGCAGCCACGCGAGGGCGATCTCCGTCATGGTGCAGCCGCGCTTCTCGGCCAGCTCCGCCACACGGTCAATGATCACACCGTCGGTCTCGGCGGTCTTGTCGTACTTAAATTTCGCGTAGTTGTCTTCCTCAAGACGCTTGGAGCTCTCACCAGGACGTCTCGAGAGCCGCCCTGCGGCGAGTGCACTGTATGGCGTCATCGCAATGTTCTCCGCCTTGCAGAACGGCGCCATTTCGCGCTCCTCCTCGCGGAAAATGAGATTATAATGCCCTTGAACGGACACAAACTCCGCCATGCCGTGCATACGGGCGTAGTAATTCGCCTGCGCCAGCTGCCACGCATAGCAGTTCGAGATGCCGATGGCGCGGACCTTGCCGGCCTTCACCGCGTCGTTCAGCCCCTCCATAATCTCCTCAATGGGCGTGCGATAGTCCCACATGTGGCAGATGTACAGATCAACGTAGTCCATACCGAGACGCTTCAGGCTTGCATCGAGGCAGTTTTTCACGTGCTGCTGCCCCGTCACGCCGTTTGCAATCTCCTCGTCGGTGCGCGGCTCAAATTTCGTCGCCAGCACCACATCCTCGCGGCGGGCAAAATCGCGCAGCACACAGCCGACAAACATCTCGCTCGTGCCGCCTTGGTAGCTCATCGCCGTGTCAAAAAAGTTGATGCCGTTCTCGAGCGCCGCTTTGATAATCTCGTTGGAGCTTTCCTCATCCAGCGTCCAGCGGTGCTGCCCTGCGGCCGCTTCGCCAAAGCCCATGCAGCCAAGGCAAATGCGCGAAACATGCAGGTCAGAGTTGCCGAGTTTTACGTATTCCATGTGTCTTCCCCTTTTCTATAAAAATTCGTGATTTCTTGCTTTCAGTATACTAAACCATCAAAAGAATGTCCAATACCTATTTTTTATCCTTCTCCATGCCGGAAATGTATTTCTTCGCAAAATCGAGAAACGCGTTCGTCAGCGGTGAGAGCACACGGTTCTTTTTCCAAACGAGCACCGTCGCGGCGCGGATCGGCGGCTGCAGCGGCACGAATTTCAGGCCGTTATGCTGCAGGTCGAGCTTCAGCGTGAACAGCACGCCGTTTTCGCGGCGAATGACCGAGGCCATGTTGTATTGCAAATCGCCGTGCGCGATAATGTTGAGCCGGTCCGCGCTGTCGCCGAACCAGTTCACAATCTCACTGCGGATCTGATCCCGGCGCGAAAACACCGCCGGGTACGGCACAATGTCCTGTGGCGTCAAATACGGCTTCTGCGCCAGCGGCGAATCCGACCGCACCAGCGCGTTCCACGTTTCCGGCACCGGGAAGTGCAGAAAATCATACTTGCTGATTTCCACCGGCTCCAACAGCAAGCCGATGTCCAACGTGCCGCGTTCAATGCGCTCCTTGATGTTATCGGAGTTGCCGCTATAAATGCTGTACGTCACGTTCGGGTGTTCGGCGCGAAACGCCGCCAGAATGCCAGAAAGATGGCAGGAGCCGTGGTACTCGCCGCTGCCGATGGAAATTTCGCCGGTCAGCATTGCCTCCTGCTTTAATTCCCGCTTCGTCATTTCGGAAAGCGTCACGATTTCCTCTGCGCGGCGGCGGAATAACATCCCCTCCTCCGTCAACGTGATACTGTGGCTGTTGCGGCTGAACAGCTTCACGCCAAGCTCCTGCTCCAGCCCCATCAGCTGGCGGGAAAGTGTGGGCTGTGTGATATGTAAAAGCTGCGCCGCTTTCGTGATGTTCTCCTCACGCACAACAGCCAGAAAATACTGCAAGACTCGTATATCCATGGATCTGAAAGCAGCCTCCTAAGCCTCGGGCGGCAAACGCGCACCCTTTATATTTCGTATTATAGCACGCCTGTCATGCCCATTTCAATACAGCGCATTGTTCAAGTTGTGCAGACAAACCTTATGCAACTTCAACAAAGTTTTGCGCCTTATGTAAATCTTCTGTTCAGTTTTAAAATCAAATCTTACAAATCTCTTTATAAATGCAAAAAAGCTGCAAAAGCCCTTGTAAATCCAGAAAAGTTGCGCTAAAATAGTAATTCGCGCCGGGGTATTTCTTATTTATATGAGTGTTTTCATGTACGCACATGATTTGGATTTTTATGATTTCGTAATTTCTTGAAACGGTTTTACCGGATCACGGTATACGGCCGCGGTCCACAGGAGGTGCATTTATCTGCAAGTATTCAGAGCACTGAAAAAGGGATTTTTAGAGCTTACCCCAAACGAAAAGGTTTTGCTCGTTTTAACGGCTTCCATTTTCCTCACCGTCTATGCCGAGATGCTGGCGCTGCTTTTATTGCCGTTTTACATTGCCGCCACGAAGCAGAGCTTCGTTTTCTTCCGCCGTAAACAGGATTTATTTTTTCTTTCGGCTTTCTGGGTGCTCTCCCTGCTCGTCACGATTTTCTCAGGCGGCACCGTAACGGATATTCTGCTCGGCGCTTTTATGGTGTTCGCATTCATCGCCGTTATTTTCGTCACCTATACGATGACCCAGCGCGCGTTCCGCCTCATTTTGTCTTTCGTCTGCCTCATGAGCCCCTATTGCCTCCTTATCGCGCTCGTTCAGCGCGCGCTCGGCATGGAGTGGGTTTACGGTGCGCGGTATAACTCCATCTTTACAAACCCCAATTACTATGCGTTTTACATTTCGCTCGTCGTGCTCTTCTGCATCTACAACATCGTAAAAAGCGAAGACACGCCGCTGCGCGGTATATACGCTGCCCTGATTCCGTTGAATCTTATCGCGCTCGAGCTCACCGAATGCCGCACCACTTTCATGGTGCTGCTCATCGTCTGCCCTGTCATGCTGTGGTTCTGTGGCAAGAAGAAGTGGCTTTCCGTGTACCTTTTCACCATGCTTGGCATTTTGCTCACGCTCGTTCTGTTCGGTGAATCGCTTGATTTCCTCCCGCGCATCAATCTCATCCGGCACGATTTTGCAAAACGCATGAGCATCTGGTCGGGCGCCATCGGCAGTATTATGGACGCCCCGTGGTTCGGCCGCGGCTACAATACATACGCGCGCATCCATGACCTCTACGGCTCATACAGCATCGCAAAGCATTCGCACAACCTGCTTTTGGAGCTCCTCATGGACTTCGGATTTGTGGGTACGGCGGTCTTACTCGGTTACTTTGCCATCAATGTCGGCAAGATTATCCGCCTGCACCGCAGCCAAAAGTGCCACCAGCGCTACGCCCTCACGGTCTCCGTCATCGTTTGCGTTCTGCTGCACGGGCTTTTGGATATCTCCATGCTGTGGCCGCAAACCGGTCTGCTCGTCATTTACATCGTCGGCTTCAGCACCGAGTACGACAAGCAGCACATCTTCGGCACAGACCGCCGCCACGAGATTTTTGCGCTGCACGCAAGATCCATTCAGGCAAAAGAACCCATCTTGTAAAAAATTCTGTTATCCTTTACAAAAAGGCTGCCGAAATTTCGGCGGTCTTTTTCTTTTGTGTCTCTTTTCGGATAACGCGATTTTTGTTATAATAAAAGAGTTTTGGACAATACCGCATAACTCCTCCGCGGTACTGCCCCTTCAATTTTTCAGCAAAGGAAGATCTATTTTATGGGCGGTTTTTTCGGCGCAGCATCGCAGACTGACTGCGTTTTCGACCTTTTTTTCGGCATTGATTACCACTCCCACCTCGGCACACGCCGCGCGGGCATGGCGGTTTACAGCCCGGAGACCGGCTTTGACAAAGCCATTCACAACATTGAAAACGCTCCGTTCCGCACGAAGTTTACAACGGAATCGCAATCTATGCACGGCACGCTCGGCATCGGCTGCATCTCCGATTATGAAGCACAGCCGATTTTGGTGCGTTCGCATCACGGCACCTTCGCCATTACGACCATCGGCAAGATCAATAACGCCAATGAGATCGTAGAGGACATCATCGGGCGCGGCACGCATTTCTTTGAGATGCAAAACGGCGAAGTGAACCCCACAGAGCTCGTCGCCGCCATCATCGACCAGAAAGAGAATTTCATCGACGGTATTCGCTACGCGCAGGAGGTCGTCGACGGTTCTTTGAGTATGCTTGTCCTGACGCCGCGCGGCATTTACGCGGCACGCGATAAACTCGGCCGCACCCCTGTCGTGCTCGGCCAAAAGGAAGACGGCTACTGCGCAAGCTTTGAAAGCTTCGCGTATTTAAACCTCGGCTACCACGACCTGCGCGAGCTCGGCCCGGGCGAAGTTGTCGTATTCGACGCCGACCATGTGCAAACGCTCGTCGCCCCCGGCAAAAAAATGAAGATCTGCACGTTCCTGTGGGTCTACTACGGCTACCCGTCCTCCAGCTACGAGGGCATCTCCGTCGAGAGCATGCGCTATAACTGCGGCCGCGCGCTCGCCCGCCGCGATAACGTCCACCCCGATATTGTCGCCGGCGTACCGGATTCCGGCATCGCGCACGCCATCGGCTATGCCAACGAGTCCGGCGTGCCGTTCTCCCGCCCGTTCATCAAATACACGCCCACATGGCCGCGCTCCTTCATGCCGACGCACCAGAGCAAGCGCGACCTCATCGCCAAAATGAAGCTCATCCCGGTGCATGACCTCATCGAGGGCAAGAGCCTCCTGCTCATCGATGACTCCATCGTGCGCGGCACGCAGCTGCGCGAAACGACCGAGTTCCTCTACGCAAGCGGCGCAAAAGAAGTGCACATTCGCCCCGCCTGCCCGCCGCTGCTCTTCGGCTGCAAATACTTAAACTTCTCCCGCTCCACGTCCGAAATGGAGCTCATCACCCGCCGCGTCATTAAAGAGCTTGAGGGCTGCGACCCCGACCGCGTCACGCTTGAAGAATATGCCGACCCGGACAGCGAGAAGTACCGGAAGATGGTGGAGAAGATTGGCGAAAAGCTGCACTTCACCTCCCTTCACTACCACCGCCTCGACGATATGATAGAGTCCGTCGGCATCGACGCAGACTGCCTTTGCACCTACTGCTGGAACGGCAAAGAATAATGTAAAAAGCATGGCAAAAGTATTTTTGATCTGCGGCAAAATCTGCAGCGGCAAGGGCTTTTATACCCGGCAGCTCAAGGAAAAAGAACACGCTGTGGTGCTCTCCTGCGATGAGATTGAAAACGACCTCTTCCACCATGACCTCGGCGACCGCCGCGATGCGATTAGCGCGGACATCAAAGCATATCTCCACAAAAAAGCCGTGGACATCGCCCGCGCGGGCTGCAATGTCATTTTAGATTGGGGCTTCTGGAGCCGCAAAGAGCGCACAGATGTTTCCGCCTACTACAAAAACGCCGACATCGACCTCGAGTGGCACTACATCGACATTTCCGATGCAGACTGGGCGGAAAACATTGAAGCGCGCAACGCTGCCGTTGCCGCCGGTGAAACGACCGACTACGCCGTAGACAGCGGCCTGCTGCAAAAAGTTCTCACGCTTTTTGAGACCCCCATACCCGATGAGATCGACGTGTGGTTTACAAACCGCAGATAATTTTGCACAGTACAAAAGGACGACAGTTAAGCGCAACTGCCGTCCTTTTTCTATGCTCTGATTGGTTTTACACTTCGCCGTTAAACAGCTTTTCTGCGTAGCGCACACTGCCCATCGCATCTTTGGAGTAGAAATCCGCGCCAATCTCCTTAGCGTACTCGGGATTCAGCACCGCGCCGCCCACCATGACCTTGCAGTCATGCGCTTTGCGCAGCTGGCGGATCGTCTCCGCCATGCTCTCCACCGTCGTCGTCATCAGGGCAGAAAGCCCCACAAGGCGCACGTTTTTCTCGATCGCCGTCTGCACAATGATCTCCGGCGGCACATCCTTACCGAGGTCGAGTACGTCAAAGCCGTAGTTTTCAAGCAGCACCTTCACAATATTCTTGCCGATATCGTGAATGTCGCCCTTCACGGTCGCAAGGATGATGGTACCCTTCTTTTCCTCCTGAATGCCCTTTTTCGCAAGGTTCTGCTTGATGCGCTCAAACGCTTCCTTCGCTGCGTCTGCGCTCATGAGAAGCTGCGGCAGGAACACCGTATTTTTCTCAAAGCCCTGCCCCACTTCGTCGAGCGCCGGGATAAGCTCACCGTTGATGATTTCCAGCGGCGGCGTCGTTTTCAGCATCTCGTCCGCCAGCTGTCCCGCCTGCTCGCGCAGGCCTTTCACAATGGCGCGGTGCAGCGAAACGCTTTCGGCAGACCCGCCTGCGCTCTGCTGCGCGGCGCCCGTGCGCACGTCCGGTGCCGCCGTGGTGTTCGCATACGCTTCGATATACGCCTTGCAGCCCACGTCTATGCCCATCAGCGCGCAGAACGAGCGGTACGCCTTCATCAGCTCGTCGCTCAGCGGGTTGATGATACCGGAACTTAATCCGCGCTGCATCGCCATCGCGAAGAACGTGGAGGTCACCAGCTCGCGGCGCGGCAGACCGAACGAAATATTGGAGACGCCCAGCACCGTATGCACGCCGAGCTTGTGGCGGATGGTGTCAAGCGCATCGAGCGTGATAATCGCATTATCCGCGCCCGTGCTCACCGTCATTGCAAGCGTGTCAATAATCACGTCGCTGCGGTCGATGCCGTAGCTTTCCGCCGTTTTCAAAATCTTCTCCGCAATCGCCACACGCTCCGCAGCAGAAGCCGGGATGCCCTTTTCGTCGAGCGTCAAGGCAACCACCGCAGCACCGTACTTTTTCACAAGCGGCAGTACCGTGTGCAGCGATTCCTCTTTGCCGTTCACGGAGTTCACAAGCGGCTTGCCGTTATAAATACGCAGCGCACGCTCCATGGCCTCCACGTTCGAGGTATCGATCTGCAAAGGCGTGTTCGTCACGCTCTGCAAGTTGATGATGGCCCTTTCCATCACCGCGGGCTCGTCAAGCTCCGGCAGACCCACGTTCACGTCCAGAATGTCCGCGCCGTGCTCCGTCTGCGCAATGCCCTCACGGCAGAGATATTCCAAATCGCCTTCGCGCAAAGCCTGTTTTAAGCGCGGCTTGCCCGTCGGGTTGATGCGCTCGCCAATCAAAATCGGCCGTGCACCGAACGTCACCGTGTGCGTGTACGAGGACACCACCGTCTTCTTTTCAATGTGACGTTCCTTCACCGGCTTGTTTTTCAGGCGTTCTGCAAGCAGTCGGATATGCTCCGGCGTCGTGCCGCAGCAGCCGCCGAGAATCGCCGCGCCTTTCTCCGCAAAGCGCTCCATGTACGCGTAGAATTCCTCCGGCCCCACGGGGTACGAGGTCTCGCCGTTCACGGAAACCGGCAGACCGGCGTTCGGGTTGATGACAATGGGCAAATTCGTCAGCGTCAGCATTTCATCGACAAAGCTTTCCATCTGCTCCGGACCAAGGCTGCAGTTGATGCCCACCGCGTCCGCGCCGAGGCTCTCCGCCAGCAGCAGCGCCGCCGGGATGTTGCTGCCCGTCAAAAGCTTTCCCGTGCTGTCAAACGTAAACGTTACAATGACCGGCAGGTCACAGTTTTCCTTTGCCGCCAGCAGCGCCGCCTTCGCTTCGTAGGCGTCGCTCATCGTCTCGATGATCACGAGGTCGGCGTTGTCCCTGCCCGCGATAATTTCCTCTTTAAAAAGCTCGTACGCGTCATCAAACGCCAAATCACCGAACGGCTTCAAAAGCTTGCCGGAGGGGCCGATGTCGAGCGCCACCGCTGCCTTGCCGCCGCTCGCCTTGTGTGCAAGCTTCAACGCCTGTGAGACGACCTCCTGCACGGTGTGACCCGTCTTTTCCAGTTTTAAACGGTTCGCGCCGAACATGTTCGCCGTCAAAATATCGCAGCCCGCGTTCACGTAGTCGGACTGAATTTTCAAAAGCACCTCGGGGTGTGTCAGGTTCCAAAGCTCCGGCAGCTCGCCGCCCATAAGGCCGTTTGCCTGCAAAAGTGTGCCCATGCCGCCGTCCACAATGACAACAGATTTTCCGAATCGTTCTATAACAGGATGCATAAATTTTCTCCCTTTCTCAGCGCGTCAGATTTCGCGGAACTCGCAGTCGGTGTTCGCGCAGCCGCGGCACTTTACGTATGTGCATGTCGGCGCGTCCGTCACGCCGATGACCGCCGTCACGGATTTAAACGGCACCATCAGCATGGTGTCCGTCAGCGTCAGCCCAATGCGCTTTGCACATTCCAGCCGCGCAAAGATCTCTTTTTGGCTTTCGAGCGCAAAGTCGCCGTACCCCGGCGAATAGCGCGGCTTCAAAAATAAGCCCGTTGCGGCTTCCTTTTCCGCGATCTGCGCCTGCATTTCGTCACAGTAGTCTTCAATGAGCGCATTCGCAACGGAATGCGCCACCGTGCCGCGCGCCATATTGAGCGCGGATAACCGCCGTATCATCATATCGGCCTGCAAACCCAGCGTCGCCGCAAACAAATACGCCGCCTTGCAGCCGCGTAAATGGCGTGAAAGCTTTATGCTCTCGATGCGCCAGCCGTCCAGCTCCACCGCGTTCTCAAGTACTTTTATGTCGTATCTTTTATATACGCATTTCGGCGTGAGCGTGCGCAGCATCTCGCCGCCGATCTCGCGAATCATCTCATCGGTGTCCGCATCGGCCGGCTTCCCGCGAAAGCCAAGGTAGCGCAGCGCCTCTTTCTCATTCAGCTTCATAGCCGTCAATGATCTTTGAAAGGTTCGTCATGATGCTGCCCGCAATGTCCGGGCGGTTCATCGTGTAGATATGAATATGCGTCACGTCATTCGCGATGAGATCGATGATCTGCTCGGTCGCGTACGCAATGCCCGCCTGCTTCATCGCCTCCGGGTTGTTCGCAAAACGGTCGACGATCGCCTTAAAGCGCGTCGGCATAGAAGAACTCGAAAGGCTCATAATGCGCTTGATCTGCTTCGCGTTCGTCACCGGCATAATGCCCGCAATGACCGGCACGCGAATGTCGTGGCGCAGGAGCTTGAACATATAATTATAAAGAATGTTGTTGTCAAAGAACATCTGCGTCGTTAAAAACTCGCAGCCGCTTTCCACCTTGCGGCGCACGCCGTCAATGTCCGCGTCGCTGTTGTACGATTCCGGGTGTCCCTCCGGGTAACATGCGCCGCCGATGCAGAAATCCGCACCCTCGCGGCGAATGGCATTGATGAGGTCGCTCGCGTGCGGGAACGTCTGCGGCGCCGTATCACCCTCCGGAATATCGCCGCGCAACGCCAGAATATTCTCAATGCCGCTCGCCTTAAACGCATTGATGGACGCTCTGAGGTTCTCTTCGTCCTGTCCCACACACGTCAAATGTGCCAGCGCCGTAACGCCGCTTTTCTGCACCTCTTCTGCAATGGACAGTGTGTTTTTGGAGTTGGAGCCGCCCGCGCCGTAGGTCACGCTCATAAAAGAGGGCTTATATGCCGCGATCTCATGCACCACCTGCTGTGTGTTTTCCAATGGTTTGCCCGGCTTCGGCGGGAACATCTCGCAAGAGACCGTCACCTTGTTGGTCTTCAAAATATCGGAAATTCTCATAAGTCATCACTTTCTGTATCTGTTTCGTATTTTCATGGATATACCGTTAAAGTATAGCATAAAAATGCAGGAAACGCAATTTGAAAATGCAGAGTTTCGCTGTTTTTTCCGCTTACAGTTCCGGCCGCATCAGTGGGAACATCACCGTGTCGCGGATATTCCTCGTGCCGAGCAAAACCTGCAAAACGCGGTCAATGCCCATGCCCCAAATACAGAGGAGCGCCAGAATGCCCGTTTTCGCGCATTTTCCTCGCTTTGCACGTTGTGCGGGCTTGTTTTCGCGCCTGCCTTGTGCTAAAATAAATGAGAAAAAGTCGCGGAACAGCCGCGGCGGTTGTATTGATCTCATTTTCTCCTGGGAGGGCTTATTATGTCAGAACCTTTACGCGCCATGATGATCGGCGCACACCCGGACGATGTCGATATCTGCACCTGCGGCATCACAAAGCGCTTGGTTTCAAAGGGCTGCATTGTCCGCTTTGTCTCCATGACGACCGGCAACGCAGGTCATCAGACCATGCGCGGTGAAGAACTCATCAAAACGCGCGCGGCAGAAGCGCAAAAAAGCGCGGCCTACCTCGGCGCCACCTATGAAATTCTGCCGTTCGACGACGGCCGCCTGACCCCGTCGCTCGAAGCGCGCGAAACGCTCATGCGCACCATCCGCAATTTTAAGCCGGACGTCATCTTCACGAACCGCGCGTGCGATTATCACCCCGACCACCGCGCTACGGGCCAGCTCGTGCAGGACTGCTCGTACCTCATGGGCGTGCCCGCCATTTGCCCGGATACCCCCGTGCTGCGCAAAACGCCGACCATTCTTTACTGGGCAGACGGCTTCACCGACCCCAAACCGTTCCGCTCCGATTTCGCCCGCCCGGCAGATGACGACCGCGAAACGCTGTTTCACGTCGAGTGCTGCCACGCCTCCCAGTTCCTCGATTGGCTTCCGTGGGCAGATGACCACGTGGATCTCGCCGGTAAAACGCACGAGGAGCGCGTAGAGTACTTGCGCAGTACGTTCAACTGGGACCGCGGCGACGTGGACGAGGACGTGCTCGCGTGCCTCACCCGCCAGTACGGCGCAGAATTTGCAAAAACCGTTCGCTTTGCTGAAAGCTGGCAGGTGAGCGAATACGGCGCACCCGTCTCCGATGCGCTCAAAGAACTGCTCATCGGTCTCGACTGAGCCGAATATTTCCGCGGTTCACCCCGCAAATCAAAGACCAAAGGATAGAAAAATGAAAATTTTAGCCATTGAAAGCTCCTGCGATGAGACCGCCGCAGCCGTTGTAGAAAACGGCCGCCGCGTGCTTTCCAGCGTCGTCGCAACGCAGGTAGAAGAACACAAGTTATACGGCGGTGTCGTGCCGGAGATCGCCTCGCGCCGCCACAGCGAAGCCATTGTAGGCGTCGTGCGTGAAGCACTCGAGCGCGCCGAGCTCACCGTAAACGACCTCGATGCCATCGGCGTCACCTACGCGCCGGGGCTCATCGGTGCGCTGCTCGTCGGCGTAAATTTCGCGAAAGGCCTCTCTCTTTCTGCAAATTTACCGCTCATCCCGGTGCACCACCTGCGCAGCCACATCGCGTCAAACTACATCACGAACCCGGAACTCGAGCCTCCGTTCCTGTGCCTTGTCGTCTCCGGCGGCCACACGCACATCATCGAAGTGACGGACTACACAAAGCTCCGCATCCTCGGAAAAACGCGTGACGATGCCGCGGGCGAAGCGTTCGATAAGGCTGCGCGCGCCATGGGCATGCCCTATCCCGGCGGCATCGCCATGGATAAACTCGCTGAGACCGGCAACGACAAAGCGTTCAAGCTCCCGCGCCCGACCGTAGACGGCGCCCCGCTCGATTTCAGCTTCTCCGGCCTCAAGACTGCCGTCATCAACATTCTGCATAATGCCGAGCAAAAGGGCCAGACCGTCAATATCGCCGATCTTTCCGCCTCTTACCGCAAGGCCGTTGTCGATTGCCTCGTGCGCAACTTCCTGCACGCCGCAGACGAGACCGGCCATAAAAATCTCGTCATCGCGGGCGGCGTCTCCGCAAACGCGCTCCTGCGCCGCCGCCTCACGGAAGAATGCAAGCGTACCGGCCGCACGCTCTATATGCCCGACCTCTCTCTCACCGGCGACAACGCCGCCATGGTCGGCGCACAGGCCTACTACGAATATCTCGCCGGCCATACCGCCGGCATGGAGCTGAACGCCTGCGCCCAGCGCTCCATCGACTTAGGCTGAGTTTTCAATTTCACAACGCCAAAAAACGACCCGCAAACGGAATTTTCTCCGTCCCGGGTCGTTTCTTTATGCCTGTTTGGTTTTACTCCCGCGGCACCACAAACCAGTGCTGGTTTTCCTGCAGCTTTTCCTCTGCGCGCTTCAAAAGCGCTTTCGCGTCGATAAGGTAGCACGTCGCGTCGCCGATCTTCCCCG
Organism: uncultured Eubacteriales bacterium; assembly: GCA_934643185.1. GTDB lineage: Bacteria > Bacillota > Clostridia > Oscillospirales > Acutalibacteraceae > Hominenteromicrobium. The sequence continues at coordinate 4,469 of CAKUBN010000040.1, read as the reverse complement.
TGACGATCTCATTTTTCGCGGGGTCCAGAATCTCTTTCACGCGGCGGTACGTCGTCTCCCAGCCCTTAAAATCGTGGCCGTACATGTACTTTTCCTCGCCGTTCACAACGTAGCGGATCTTCTCCTTCGTCAAGACGTAGTCCGTGCCGAAGCGCTCCTCCACGCCGTGCATAAACGTGCAGCAGTCAAGCACCTCGCCGATGAACAGCAGCCGTCCGCCGATCTCCGGCAGCTTCATAAACGGCGAGTTCTTCCCCACCGGGGTGATGTCCTCCCCATGCAATGCTGTCAGCTCCGCAGCACGCTTGCCGCGCGCACAAACGGAGTGCGTCGGGTGCACGCTGCGCACCACACCCGGCATTTTCCAAAACGTGCGCGGCAAAAGCCCGATGCACGGCACGGTTTTGTCCGCGTCAAACACCGGGTGCTCCGGCGTGACGTTCTCATACGTCAGCGCAGGCAGCAAAAGCGTGCCGCCGTCGCCAAGCGCCGCCTGCAACGTGTTGAGCACCGTCTCCGGCGTCTCCTTTGTCCCCAACGCCTTCATCGATGCGTGCACCAAAATCGTCTCACCCTCTTTGATTCCCAGCGCTTTCATATCCGCCAAAAGCTTTTTCGCATCATTCATTTGAGTTTTCCTCCCCACAAAACAATACCCAAGCAGCGCTTACTCAGACTTTTTTATTTCACCGAATCAATCGTCCCGCCGCCCAAAACGCGGTCGCCGTCGTAAAGCACGACGGACTGCCCGCAGGTGATGGCGCGCTGCGGCTCGTCAAAGACGACCTTCAGGCTGTCCGGGCCCGTCTGCGTCACGGTCGCCCACTGCTCGGGCTGGCGGTAGCGCACCTTCGCCTTAATGTGCATCGGCTCCTTGATTTCCGCGACGGAAATCAAATTAATGCCGCTCGCTGTGAGCTCCTTTTTGAAAAGCTCGCTTTCCGGGCTTAGCGTCACGGTGTTCTTCTCAATATCCACCGATTTCACATACAGCGGCGCCGGCAGCGCGAGCCCCAGACCCTTGCGCTGGCCGATCGTGTAGCGGATCACGCCGCGGTGTTGCCCCAGCACGTTGCCATCCGTGTCCACAAAATCCCCGGGCGGGTACGTTTTGCCCGTGTACTGCTCGATGAAATCGGCATACGAGCCGTTCTGCACAAAGCAGATGTCCTGACTGTCGTGCTTTCTCGCATTGATGAAATTGTGCGCCTCCGCAAGTGCGCGCACTTCACACTTCTCCATGCCGCCGAGCGGGAACTGCACGTGCTTTAGCTGCTCCTGCGTCAGCGACCACAGCACATAGCTCTGGTCTTTATTGTGGTCAACGGCCTTTTTCAGGAGATACCGCCCCGTATTTTCGTCAAAATCGATTTGCGCGTAATGCCCCGTGACAACATAATCATAATTCAGCTCAACCATGCGCTGAAACAGCTTATCAAACTTCAAATAGCGGTTGCAATCGATGCACGGGTTCGGCGTTACACCCGTTTCATAAGCGTGCACAAACTTGTCGATAACATCCGTTTTGAAGCGGTCGGCAAAATTAAACACATAGTACGGCATGTCAAGCGCATACGCCACACTGCGCGCGTCCTCTACATCATCAAGTGAACAGCAGGTATGCTCGCGGCGCAGACCGACGTCCTCATTCTGGTACAGCTTCATGGTCGCGCCCATGCAGGTGTAGCCCTTTTCTTTCATAAGCAGCGCCGCCACACTGGAATCTACGCCGCCGCTCATGGCTATGATCGCTTTTTTACACATAGTTTCGGTAAAACCCTTTCGTTATCGTTTCACATCGCCGCGCGCGGTGACGATCTCATAGCCCGCCGACTTCACGCGCTGCTCCAGACACCCGCGGCACTGCGCGGCCTCTTCCCCTGTACAGATCTTGTTCTCGTACAGCTCATAAAGCTTTCGCACGCGCACCGGCGAAAGGTTCGGCATCACAACATTTCCGCCCGCCTTCAGCCCCAGCTCGCGCCCTTGCGGGTGAATGGTGCCAAGCGCCGTCGTAGACGGCAAAAGCGCATACGGAAACAACAAACGCAATATTGAGAGAAGCCGCAGTGTCAGCTCGAGCGAGCCGCTCTTTTCGTTTGCAAACGGCGTCTGCGCGTGCGTGATATACGGCCCGATGCCGATCATGTCCGGCTGCAGCTTCTGCAAAAAGCGCAGGTCAGAAATAAGATTCTCCGTCGTCTGATACGGCGAACCCACCATAAAGCCGGAACCTACCTGGTACCCGATGTCCTTTAGATCAAAAAGACATGCTTGCCGGTGTAAAGCGCTCAATTCATTCGGGTGCAGCTTGCCGTAATGCTCGGGATCGGCCGTCTCGTGACGCAAAAGATAGCGGTTTGCGCCCGCATCAAAATACTTCTGGTAGCTTTCGCGGCTCTTTTCGCCGATGGAAAGCGTAATGGCGCAGTCCGGGTGCTGCGCATGGATGGCCGCGACGATCTCGCAGATGAGGTCATCCGTGTAAAACGGGTCCTCGCCGCCCTGCAAAACGAACGTGCGAAAGCCGAGGTCGTACCCCTCCGCGCAGCAGGAGAGAATCTCCTCTTTCGTCAAACGGTAACGCGTCGCGTTTCGGTTATCCCGACGGATGCCACAATAGTAACAGTTATTTTTGCAGTAATTCGTAAACTCAATGAGTCCGCGCACGTACACGTCCGTGCCGTAGTGCGCGCGACGCACCTCGTCCGCGGCCTTTTGCAGCGCCGCGTCATAGGCGTCCGTCTCCAAAATCGTCTTAAATTCCGCATCGCTGAGGTTACGCTGCTCGCGCAGACGGTCGACCAAAGCGTTAATTTCATTTGCGGTCATGAAATTCCGCCTTTCTTTATTCGGTGTCGCTCACTCCGCCTGCGGCTTTTCCAGCGTGCGCATCGCAAGGATCGTGTCGGAAACGAGGTCGTCGAGCGTCCGGCCCAGCATATCTGCACCGCGCTGAATGACCTCACGGGAGCAGCCCGCGGCAAAGTTGAGCGCCTTGTATTTTTTCTTTACGGATTTAAGCTCCAAGTCGAGCGTGCTTTTCGACGGACGCATCAGCGCCGCCGCGCTGATGCGCCCCGTCAGCTCGTCCACGGCGTACAGCACCTTTTCCATCTCGTGCTCGGGCGCAATGTCCACCGTCAGCAAATAGCCGTGGCTCGCCGTTGCGTGGATAAGGCGTTCGCTTTGCATCCCTCCGCAAAAGAACTAAAAGCATACGGTTTTACTATGCTTTAATTTTACACACGAAGCGTCGCTTTGTCAAGGAAATTAAGCGAAGTTGCGCCATACGCCGAAAATGAGCGCCGAGAGGAACCACGCCGCCCACAGCGCAATGGAAAAGCGCTTAAAAAGCAGCGGCGGTTTGCTCTTTGCATACCGCACCGCTTCCAAAACGCCCCAAAGGAGCGCAAACGGCAAAAAGAACAGCATAAAGGGGTTCAGCGCCCACGCACCGGCAAAGTCCAATTGCAAAAGCGCTGCGATCATCCGCGTCGTTCCGCAGGAAGGACATAGCACGCCGAAAACCTTACGGACGAGGCACGGCGGACGAAGAATATACAAAACGACAAGCACAGCCGCAGCACCGAAAACCGTTGCCAAGGCCCGCTTAATCCGTCTTTGTCTCTCCCCGCTCATATCTCGCTCTCCTTTTAAACTTAACATTTCTATTGTACTGCAAAAGCAGAATACCGTCAAGCGCTGCAAGTTTGTTTATCTTTTGCACACTTTATGTAAAAAGTGTTTGCATTTTCGAAAAAACTTCTTGCAATTTCTGTGTTTTGTGATATAATCAAACTTGCAGTAAACTTTAATGTGTTGTACGAAACAGCACAACTATTCTCGGGAGGAATTCAAAATGAACACTGGTTATCTTGGCGATACGACCCCGAAGCTCGGTTTCGGTCTCATGCGTCTGCCGATGATCGGCGACGAGATCGATATGGAGCAGACGAAAGCCATGGTCGATACCTTCATGGCAAAGGGCTTTACGTATTTTGACACCGCATACGTATACATCAACGGTAAAAGTGAAGTCGCAGCGCGCGAAGCCATTGTGAAGCGCTACCCGCGTGACAGCTTCACGCTCGCTACAAAGCTGCCCCTTTGGGACAACGTAGAGACGGAAGCCGACATGCAGCGCATTTTCGATGAATCTATGGAACGCGCAGGTGTCGAGTATTTCGATTACTACCTGCTGCACGCCATGGACAAAGCGAAGTTCGAGAAAGCCGACCGCATCGGCGCGTGGGACTTCCTTTTCAAGATGAAAGCACAGGGCAAAATCAAGCACTGCGGATTCTCGTTCCACGACAGCGCGGAAGTGCTCGATGAAGCGCTCACCAAACACCCGGAAGCCGAATTCGTACAGCTCCAGCTCAACTACATCGACTGGGAAAACGATAACGTACAGTCCAGAAAGTGCTACGAGGTCGCCGTCAAGCACAATAAACCCATCATCGTTA
>CAKUBN010000039.1 GCA_934643185.1 uncultured Eubacteriales bacterium | reverse complement strand
TTTCATCACCCATGATTATTATAGCATAGATAATGGAAAAAGCCCAGCATAGGCTGGACTTTTTCGACAGTCTGAAAGGGCGGCTAAATGCCGCCCTTTTTATATAGCTATGGGGTTGCGTTGGTGCGCGTTATCTCTCCCTCAGTCAGAGGGCGCTTGTAATCACCCTGAAAGAAGCTCGCAAAAGGGCAAAAAGGGGAGTGGGAGAAAATAAAAAAGGCGGTCAAAAGACCGCCTTTCAAGGGAAACCCTTAATAGGTTTCCCTACGAGCAGAACGTCCACCGGACGTTCCGCTCTACCTTTCCGATTTTTGCGAACGCAAGAAGATTTCGAGCTCTGCGGAGCTCGACCAAGGGCTCTGCCCTTGGATTCCGCCGCCTTTGAAAAGGCGGGCGAAACTTTTAACCAGCGAAGACGTTAGTCTTTCAGCATTTTGTCCATTTCATCAAAAGCGATTTCGGCAGCACATGCGCTAAGAACCGGTAAAACTTATAAAACCCGCCCATAGTGCAGGCGCTTTTGCCGTTTAAGCCAGCTTTTAGCGCGCAGTTTGCCATTTTTTCGGGCGACTGGTGCGGCAGCATGTCAAGCGTGCGGCTTTTGTGCGTGGGGCGGTCGGCGATCTGCCAGAACTCCGTGATCATCGGGCCGGGGCACACGGCGAGGACGTTAATCTTTTTCGGCTTCAATTCCTCGCGCAGCGCGCGGGAGAAGCTTTGCACGTATGCCTTTGTGGAACAATACACCGCCATGCGCGGCGTGGGCGCGAACGACGCGATGGACGAGACGTTTAGAATGAGCCCGCCTACTTTCATGTACGGCAAAGCGTACCGCGTGACGGCGGTCAGCGCGCGGCAGTTTAGATCGATCATCGCAGTCTGGCTTTCCACGTCGCTCGTCGCAAAATCGCACAGCTTGCCAAAGCCCGCGTTATTGATGAGCAGCGAAATTTCCGGCTTTTCGTTTTCGAGCAGGGTGTGAAACGCTTTCAATGCGGCGGAGTCAGTGAGGTCAAGCGCGATGGGGCGCAGCGTTTTTCCCGGAAACTGCGGCTTTAAGGCTTCCAAGCGCTCCTCGCGGCGGGCGATGAGCCAATAAGTGTCAATATCCGGGCAAAGGGTGACGGCGGCGCGCAGAAACTCAATGCCAAGCCCTGAGGAAGCGCCTGTGATCACGGCAATTTTCATAGTGACCGTCCTTTCAAAATTTTTCCGAGCTGTATGTGTCTCCATTCTACCGCCGCATGGGCGGCCTGTCAAACGCCTTTTTTGGACAATTTGTAAATTCACGCGAAAAAGAGCAAAAACAGTATAAATTTTCGTCAAAGTGTGGTACAATGGCAGTAATCACGGTGATGCGTGCACCTGGTGCATGCAGAAAGGACGCATACATGACAAATCAGAAAAAAAGCGCGCGCTTTACGGGCTGTCTGCTGGCGGTTTTCATGCTGGCAGTCGTTTTTTGTCTGCCGGCTCTGGCAGATTCCGCAGCGCCCACAGAATACACGATCCCGGACACGAACATGACGGTCACGATCCCCGAGGGCGCGACGGTGCTTTCTGCCGATACGCCTGCGGGCGATGCCTCCTGGAGCAAGGCGGGCATTTTGGACGCGAGCGAGAAGATCGAAGAAATGCAGAAAAACGGCATTTCGGCGGAGATCATCAACGCGAACGGCGATACCATCGCCGTGGCCGCGAAGTCTTCCACCTATGCAAGCTCCGTTTTTAATCTCAACGACTTGGACGAAAACGGCAAAAAGGACTTTTTAAAGTACATGGAGCCGTCTTCCATGGACGGCAGCACGACCGGCACCATCACATGGTACGACCACGAGCAGATCCCGTTCTTTAAAATCGACATCTGCGCCGAGTCCATCGAAGACGAACCCGTTTACGAGCGCCTCTACGGCACGCTTTACGACGGCAAGATCGTCTCGTTTGACCTTTACGGCGGCACGAGCGAAATTTCGGGAGAGACGGACGCATTCATGCGCGCCGTGGTCGATTCCGCCGTCATCTCCGCGTTTGCGGAAAAGCCCACGGTCGAAAACGGCCTCAGCTCCCAGAGCGTCGCGACGCTTTCGGCGGTCGGCGTGCTCATTGTGCTGCTCGTCGTCTACTTTGTGACGACCCACAGCCGCAATAAGCGCGAAAAGCAGCAGAGAAAAGAAACGGCAGACCGCCTTGCGGAATACCGCCGCGCAAAGCAGGATAACGAAGACGCCGGCACGGGCGAGCTGCGCTTTGTCAACGAGACCGACCACGACGACGCGGCCATCAAGACATTTGCAAACTATCAGGCGTATCATCTGCAGATCTTCATGCCGGTGTTCACCGTCATTCTCAGCATCATCGCGCTGTATGTCGTGTGGCAGCTCGGCAATTTTGACAGCAACTGGTGGGTCATGTTGCTGCTTGCAGGCTTTGCGATTTACAGCCTTTATAAGCTTGCAACGGCTTCCACCAACACGGCAAAGGCGCTCATGCGCTCCTACGGTAAGCTGCGCAGCCGCCGTGCCGCGTACTATTTCTATGACGGCGACTTCCGCATCACGGGCTTACAGGCTTCTAACCTGCACCCGTACTTCCAGATCAGCCGCATGTACGAGACGAACGACTATTTCTACATGTATTTCGGCGAGGGCAACACGTATTTCATCCGCAAGGACGGCTTTAAAGAGGGCGATGCCGATGCATTCCGCGCGTTTATGAAGGAAAAGCTCGGCAAGCGCTTTAAGTAAAAGCAACAAATAAACAACAAAATAATAGGAACGCGCAACAAATGAAAATCGACCGCGCGGGCTTTATGCGGTATAATGGGGGCGCTTTGAAAGCAGCCCCGAAAGAGAGGATTTTAATATGATCGGTATTATCGGAGCGATGGAGATCGAGGTCGCGGGCATCACCGCGGCGCTGACAGACCATAAAACGGAAACGCTGTGCGGCGTCACATTCCACACAGGCAAGCTGAACGGCACGGACGTCGTCGCCGCCAAATGCGGCGTGGGCAAGGTGAACGCGGCCATGTGCACGGCGGCGATGATCCTCACCTACGCGCCGTCCGTCATTATCAATACGGGCGTTGCAGGCGGCATCGGCGAAGGCGTGAAGATCGGCAACATGGTCGTGGCATCCCACACCGTGCAGTACGATTACGACACCACCGCAACGGGTGAGCCAAAGAGCTTTGTCATGGTGGGCGAAGACGGCGTTGTAGAACTGCCGACGAGTACAAAGCACAACGCAGTGCTCGAAAAGTACGCCGAGAAGATCTATAACGGCGTGCATACCGGCGTCATCGCGACCGGCGACCGCTTTGTGGCGGACCCCGCCTTCTGCCTGCAGCTGAAAGCGGAATACGGTGCTATCGCCTGCGAAATGGAGACCGGCGCCGTGGCACAGGTGTGCGCGGTGAATCAGGTTCCGTTCTGCGGTCTGCGTGCCATCTCCGATAACGCCAACGACGAGGGCAGCGTCGATTTTGAGACGTTTGCACAGTCCTCTGCGGAAAAGTGCATCGAGCTTTTGAAGGATGCCGTGGGCGAGCTGAACGAAGTGCAGTAAGACATTTTGGTTCGTATCGAAAGGAAAGAGAGTTATGCAGAACAAATATCTTGCCATGACCCCGCCGATGGGCTGGAACTCATGGAACACCTTTACATGGAACATCAACGAAGACCTCGTGCGCGGCGCGGCAGACGCTCTGTGCGCAAGCGGTCTTAAAGATAAGGGCTACGAGTACGTTGTCATCGATGACTGCTGGAGCCTCAAGCAGCGCGACGAAAACGGCCGCCTTGTGCCAGACCCGGAGAAATTCCCGCACGGCATGAAGGCTGTGGCGGACTATGTCCACTCCAAGGGCCTCAAGTTCGGTATGTATTCCTGCTGCGGCACACACACCTGCGCGGGCTACCCGGGCAGCTTTGAGCACGAGTTCGTAGACGCCGAGACGTTCGCGTCCTGGGGCGTCGATTACCTCAAGTATGATAACTGCTACAAGCCGAAGCACATGGACGGCGAAGTGCTCTACAAGCGCATGTCTCTTGCGCTGCGCAACTGCGGCAGAGACATCGTGCTTTCCGCCTGCAACTGGGGCAACGAGGATGTGCACAGCTGGATCAGCAGCTCCGGCGCACAGCTGTTCCGCTCCACGGGCGACATTCAGGACAACTGGGAATCCGTAAAGAACCTCTTTATGTCTCAGCTCGATAAGACCGCGTTCAGCGGCCCGTACTGCCACAATGATATCGACATGCTCATCGTCGGCATGCACGGCTCCAGCAACAATGAGTACATCGGCAACCTTGGTTCCTGCACGGATATCGAATACCGCTCGCACTTTGCACTGTGGGCCATCATGGGCTCCCCGCTGATGATCGGCTGCGACGTGCGCAACATGTCCGATGCAACGCTGGAGACGCTCGGCAACGAGGACCTCATCCGCATCAACCAGGATATCGAGTGCCGCGCACCGTACTGCATCCGCCAGTGGAACAACCCGGAGAACGTCATGGCGCTTGTAAAGCCCCTTTCCGACGGCTCCCTTGCCATCTGCTTCGTAAACTTCGGCGACAAAAAGAGCGAAATGTCCCTGCAGTTCTGGGATATGGGCATCTCTTATGCAGAGAACATCGGCCTTTCCTTCTACAACTGCTACACAAAGCAGGACGAAGGCAAGTTCTCTGAGCGCTATGTGGCGCAGGTCGAGCCGCATGACACCATGGTGTTCATCGCAAAGCCCGTGAAGCTGAAATAATGGCAAACTACAAAACCTGCCGCACCTGCGGCGCACCGCTCCACGATGACGACATCGCCATTTACCGCAAGCTCGTCTACCGCGGCGCGGAGGACTTTTTGTGCATACAGTGCTTGGCGGATTATTTCAAGTGCCCGAAAGAGGAAATTGAAAAGCGCATCCGCTACTACCGCGAAAGCGGCGTGTGCACGCTGTTCCGCTGATTTTATCCCGTAAATAAACACCGCCGGAGGCGTTTTCTGCCCTCCGGCGGTTCGGCGTTTTCATTTATACAAATCCATTTTGCAAAAAGGAGAAACCACCATGGCCGATACCATATCTGTCAGTATCATCATCACGTTCGCCGCAGAGCTGCTGTTCTCGCTGGCGCTGCCCATCCTTGCCCTCGTCATCTGGAAAAAGAAGGAGGGCACAGAGCTCCGCCCGGCGTGGATCGGCGCGGCGGCGTACTTTGTGTTCGGCATGGTGCTGGAGCAGCTCATCAACGCCGCGGTGCTCGGCACGGGCAGCTCCGCTGTTTCGTCGTTTTTGCTCGGCCATCCGTGGCTTTACGCCGTGTACGGCGGCCTTTCGGCCGGCATTTTGGAGGAGACGGCACGCTTTCTCGTGTATAGAACGATGCTGAAGGACAGCGTGGGCCGCGAAAACGCCGTCACGTTCGGCATCGGCTTCGGCGGGCTCGAATGCATCATGGTGCTGGGCCTCACGGTGCTCTCTACGCTCATGATGTCCATCTCGTTCAACAGCATGGGCGCAGAGGCGTTTGCCGCGCAGTATGCGAACTCTGAATATCAGATCGTCCTCGAGACCATCGCGGAGATCAACGCCATCAGCCCGTTTGCCGGCATCATGAACTGCGTAGAGCGCGCCGCGGTGTTCGCGCTGCAAATTGAGCTTTCCGTTTTGATGTTCGGCGTGGTGCGCTTGCAGAAATTCTGGCTGTACCCCGCAAGCGTCCTGCTGCACGGCGTGGTCGGCTTCCTTGCGGCGCTGTACCAGACGAACGTGCTCACCTCCGTCTACCTTTTGGAGGTGCTGCTCGTCGTCTATGCCGTTGCGGTCTTCTTCTTCACGCGCAGTGTCTACCGCGCATTGCCCATGGAAAAGCCGCGCGAGCTCGACCATTTCGGCAGGGTGATTAAAAACAAATGAGTTTTGAAATAAAAGCCTGCGCCGCACTTTCGGAGCAGGAGCGCGCAGAGATACTCGCGCTGCAAAATGAGGTATACAGCGCCGAAAGCCTGCAAAACACGGTCTGGCTGCAAACGGAAAGCCACTTTGACCGCACTGTGCCGTGCTTCTATCTTGGCCGCGAAAACGGTGTGCTTACCTCGTTTTTGTCGCTGTTTCTGCCGACGCACGACGAAGCTGAGGTGACCGCGTTCACGAAGCAATCCGCGCGAAGCCGCGGGCAGTTCACGGCGCTTTTACGCGCCGCCGCAAAGAAAATGCAGGCGCACGGTGTGCCGGATTTTCTGTTTGACCTTGAGCCGCAAAGTGAAACGGGGAAAGCGTACCTCAAAAAGCACTTTCCAAGCGCCGCCCACAGCCACACGGAATACCGCATGACGCGCGAGCCGGCGGTTTTCCCGCTGCCGGAAAACGTCACCGTAAAGCGCGTGACGGGGGAGACGCTTGCGGATTACCTGTCCGTTTCTCTGCGCGCATACAGAGACCTTGAGGCCGCAAAAGCGATGCTCCTCGCGGAAAACCGTGCAGCGTATGTGCTGTATGTAAACGGCGCGCCCATCGGCGTGTTCGACCTCGCGGGTGAGAAGACAGACGAAACGTTGTCTCTCTGCGGCGTGGCGGTAAAAGCCAGCGAGCGCGGCAAGGGCTACGGCAAACTCCTCATGCGCGCGGCGCTGACTGAAGCCAAAAATGCGGGCAAAGGCATCGAGCTCGACGTCGATTCCGAAAACCCGCCCGCGCTGCATTTGTACCGGTCGTTCGGCTTTGCGCCGACCTTTGAAGTGGAATATTGGCGCGTGCCCGTGCACGGCTGCCTGTAAAAAACGAACCCCGCAGATTTAAAACCTGTGGGGTTCAATTTATGCTTTTAAAGCTTAATAATACCGAATGACCGCGATGACCTTGCCGAGAATGGTGATCTCATCCGAGATGATTGGCTCAAAGTCCGGGTTTTCGGGCTGCAGGCGGAACGTGCCCTTTTCCTTATAGAAACGCTTCACGGTCGCTTCGTCGCCGATCATGCCGACCACGATCTCACCGTTTTCTGCCACGGGCGTTTTCTCCGCGATGACGTAATCGCCGTCCAAAATACCGGCGTTGATCATGCTCAGGCCGTCCACGTGCAGCGCGAAAAGCTCCTTGCCGCTTTTGTCCGGGTAGGGGATGTAGCCCTCAATGTCCTCCACGGCCAAAATGGGCAAACCGGCCGTTACCTTGCCGAGGATCGGCACCTGCTTTGCGGCAGACGCGCCTACAATGTGAATGGAGCGGTTGAGGCCCGCATCGCGCGTGATGTAGCCGAGCGCCTCCAAAGATTTCAAGTGGGAATGCACCGTAGAGGTGGAGCGCAAACCGGTCGCCGCGCAGATCTCACGCACAGAGGGCGGTACGGCACGTTCCGCCATGGTGGAGCAAAGATAGTCATATACAAGCTGCTGGCTTTTCGTTAAACTCGCCATATGCGATTCCTCCGTTTTAATACAAAATCAGTCCCGTAGAAATGGGCAGTTCTTTAATAAAACCATTGTATCATATATTTTCGAAAAATGCAAACGATTGTTTGCTTTTTCTGCGGATTTTCTCGAAAAAACAGCGAAAAAAGCGTTCATAAATGCGTTCCAAAATCTTTAACGTTTATTCACGGCTATTTAACAACTCTTTTTGAAACCGCAGTATAATATAAGCGTATTCAGAAGAAAAGGAACCGCACCTTTCTTGGATACATGTTCTACCCTCCTCAATATACCCCTCAAGCTAAAAGGAAGAAGGACCGAGCCGCATCGGTCCTTCTTCCTTTTTTGCTTTTTGTGGGTATGGGGGAGATTAAAAAAGGGCGGCTTTTGACCGCCCTTTCAGGGAACCCATGCAACTGGGTTCCCTACAGTTTGAACGTCCCCCGGACGTTTAAACCTACCTTCCTAGTTTTTGGGTAGGCAAAAGGTTTTCGAGCTCTGCGGAGCTCGACTTAGGGCGCTGCCCTAAGAACCCGCAAGTTTTCTCGAAGAAAACTTGACTAAAGACTTTTAACCACCGTTGCCGCAGGCTATTACTTCAGCAATGCGTCTGCGACTTCCACCAGTGTATCGCGGATCTTAATGTGCTGCGGGCAAGCTTCCTCGCAGCGGCCGCACTTAATGCACTCGTTGGCGTGCTTCAAGCCGTGACCGCCGACGAGCCAGCCTTCCTGATGCGCTGCCGCGTCCTTATCGCCGTATAGTGTCAGATAGTTCATTGCGGTGAACGAGCCGGAGATGCCGACGCCGATCGGACATACCTTTGCGCAATAGTTGCACGTGGTGCACGGAATCAGCGGGATGCGTGCGAGCTCCTCGCGTGCGGCGTCCAGCGTAGCCTGCTCTTTTCCGCTCAGGCCGTTAAAGTCCTTCATGTAAGAGAGGTTGTCTTCCATCTGCTCCACGCTGCTCATGCCGGAAAGCACGGTGATGATGCCTTCCAAATTCGCGGCAAAGCGCACAGCCCAGGAGGCAGCAGAGGAGTTCGGCTCGGCTTCCTTCAGCACGTGCTGTACAGATTCCGGCGGATTTGCCAGCATGCCGCCCTTGACCGGCTCCATGATGACGACCGGCTTGCCGTATTTGCGCGCCACTTCATAGCAGCGGCGGGACTGAATGGCCGGGTTCTCCCAGTCTGCGTAGTTGATCTGCAGCTGCACAAATTCCATTTCCGGGTGTGCCTTCAGAATTTCCTCAAGCTCCTCCGGCGTGGAGTGGAACGAGAAGCCAACGTGCTTAATAAGGCCCGCGGCCTTCTTCTCCTGCACCCAGTTCCACATATCAAAGTCGTCAAAGTAGTGCGTGCGCGCTTCGCCGAGGTTATGCAGCAGGTAGAAGTCAAAGTAGCCAGCGCCGGTCTGCTTTAAAGACGTATCAAACTGCGCATACGCTTCTTCCTTCGTCTTGCAGTTGATCCACGCGGCGTTCTTTGTTGCCAGCTGATAGCTCTCTCTCGGGTAGCGCTCCACAAGTGCCTGGCGGATCGCATCTTCAGAGCCTGCATAGGCCCAAGCGGTGTCAAAATAGGTGAAACCGGCGTCCATGAACAGGTCTACCATTTTCTTTGTCTGCTCCACGTCGATCGCGTCGCCGTTTTTCGGCAGACGCATCAGGCCGAAGCCGAGCTTTTTAATGTTTTCTCCCAACATATTTTTTCCTCCTTATGTTCGGCGGCAGGAAAATGTGCCGCAAATTTGTAAATTATAAAGTGTATGGGCTCAGCATCCCATGCAGCGCCGCGTCGCAAAATTCCGCCGTGCGCGCCGCAAGGCTGTATGTGCCCTCATACATTGCCCAGCACAGCATCTGTCCGTACAACAGGTCCATCAGCGTGTGGGCAAAGTATTCCACAGGTGTGTCCTGCCGCAAAAGGCTGTTTTTAACGCCGTAGCTGAACAGCTTGCGGATGCACATCAGGTCATAAAGGAGCTTGCCTTCGCTCGGCGTGCCCTTTACAAGGTCGGGGTTCACGACGTTGCGCACCCAGTCCTGCGCCATTTTTGCGCCGTCCTTTTCAATGTACGCGGAAAACGCGGTCATATAATGCCGCAGCTTGGTTTCAAAATCGCCCGGCAGCGCCTCGGCTTCCTTTAAAATATCGCCGAATTTGCCGTAGCGCAGCTCGGTGATGATGTCTTCCTTGCGGGCAAAATACGTGTAAAACGTGCCCTTAGAGACTCCTGCCGCCGCGGTGATCTCTTCCACAGACGTGCCGGTAAGGCCCTTTTCAAAAATGATCTTCCGCCCGGCCTCCATGAGCTTCTTTTTCGTTTCCGCCGCCGCCATCTGCCGCGCGGTCATGCACTTTTCTTTTTTGTCCGTCGTAAGACCACCTGCTTTCCGTTTACAGGTGTAGTATACTATAAAGCTGAACGAAAGTCAATGACTTAAAGTCAACGAAAACAGAAATCTCACAGAAATCTGCTTCTAAACGTATTATAATGTGAATTTTCAGCGCAGAGAAGTGCCGATTTTGCACAGTGTTGAAACCACAAGTTTCAACCGACAGAAAATTCACTGACTGAAGTTCAGCTGCATATTTTTCTCAAACCCGCCCATACTACGGGTAAGAAACCCAATGACGCTAAAAACAGGAGAGAGAAATATGGCTATGCACTTTAAAAAGCAGGAAAAAACCGAAGCGGAGCGCAAAAAGAGCACGGAGCGGCGCGGCTTTTACCTTGCGCTTGCCGTGTGCCTGACGGCCATCGGCATTGCGGCGTGGAGCACATACGATACCGTTTCCGGGTTCTTAGAGCCTACCGGGAGCGAAAGCAGCGCGTCTTCCGCCGTGTCCACACCGCGCCCCACGCCTGAAACATCCGTCCCCGTAGACGATGACCCGGAGAGCGTCGTTTCTGCGGGCCACGCGCAGGGCACTGTGTCGGAGGTCTCCGCAAGCACAGAAGCGGAGCCGCAGGAAGTGAACGCTCCTGCAGAAGAAACGCCCGTCGAAGAGACCGCTGCCGAGCCGACGTATACGGTCAGCGAAACGCTCACCCGACCGGTGCCGGGGGAGGTCATGACGGAGTTTTCCGATACGCCGGTATACTCCGAAACGATGCGCGACTACCGCGTACACGCGGGCACGGATTACACCGCGGCGCACGGCGAAACCGTGCACGCCTGCGCAAACGGAATCGTAAAAGAGACGCATACGGACATGCTGCGCGGGAATATGATTGTGATAGAGCACGGCGATTACGAAGTGCGCTATTGCGGACTCGGTGAAACGTTCCTCGTGCATGAGGGCGACGTCGTCACGGCCGGGCAGGACATCGGCAGCGTGACTGCCGCGCCGTTTGAGTCCGCGCTCGATTCCCACCTGCATATCGAAGTCACCAGAAACGGCGAGCCAGTAGACCCGGAATCTGTCTTCGGTTAAAATTGAGCCAAACTGCCCCCGGCATCGTTTTAGGGGCGCGCAGCCTCGGTGTAAAAATGCACCGGGGCTGCTTTTTGCTGCTCAAAAATATTTTGCTGTTTACAATTTGTTCCTTGATTTTTCTGGTTTCTCGTTCTATAATATAGTTCAAAATAGAACGAAAGTAAGTGAGTATATGATCTTTTGGGAGCGGCAAAAATCTCTTACGGCGTTTTACGAAGCGTGCACAAAGCCGGTGCGTGATGCATACGACCTGACGCAGATGCAATTCAATATTTTAATGTTCCTGCACAATAACCCGCAGTTTGATACGGCGGGCGATTTAGTCAAAACGCGCCACCTCACAAAATCGCACGTTTCAACGGCGTTAAAGGAACTTGAAGCGCGCGGGTGGATTGAAGCGCATTACGCTGCGGGCAACCGCAAAAGTCAACATTTACGCATCACGAAAAGCGCCGAAGCCGTCATCGCGGCGGGAAAAGCAGCGCAGGAGGTGTTCGGCAGGCAGCTTTTTAAGGGCTTCACGCCGGGAGAAACCGAGCAGTACAAAGTGCTGTTTGACAAAATGTGCGAAAACGCCGCAGAAGGCTTAGCGGAAACGGAAAGGATGAGCTGATATGGAGCTTTTAGTCAAAATCCTCGTCTGCTTTTTGGCGGGCGCGGGCGCAGGCATCGGCACAGGCTTTGCGGGCATGAGCGCCGCCGCGGTCATCGGGCCAATACTTATGACGTTCCTCGGCGTCCCGGCGTATCAGGCGGTCGGCATCGGCCTTGCAAGCGATGTCTTGGCCAGCGCCACAAGCGCGTGGACATATAAGAAGCATAAAAATCTTGACGTCAAAAACAGCCTGCCGCTGCTCATCAGCGTGCTTGTTATGACATTGGTCGGCAGTTTTGTCGCAAGTCTCCTGCCGGAGCGCGCCATGAGCGGCACCATGCAGATCGCCATGATCTTCATCGGCCTGCGTTTCCTTCTAAAGCCGGTCAAAACGACCAAAGAGCAAATGGCCGCGGGCACGCCGAAGGAACGCCTCATCAAATCCATCGTCGGCGGTGTCCTCGTCGGGTTTATCTGCGGCTTCGTCGGCGCGGGCGGCGGCATGATGCTGCTGTTCGTTTTGACGTCGTTCCTCGGCTATGAGATGCACATGGCGGTTGGCACCAGTGTGTTCATCATGGCGTTCACTGCGCTGACCGGTGGCATCAGCCACTTCGCCATCGGCGGCATGCCGGATGTCACATGCCTCATTCTCTGCGTCGTTTTCACGCTCCTCTGGGCAAAGATCGCCGCCGCCATCGCAAACCGCGCCAGCGCCGTCACCCTAAACCGCGTCGTCGGCGTCGTCATGATCCTCACCAGCATCGCAATTTTGCTTGTGAATTATGTGTTTTAAGTATCATCTTTATAAAGATGTGAATTGAAATTTAATGCAGCCGACAACCCCACATTCGCCGCCAGTATTATACAGTTAAAAACCTTGAAAGCAGATTCCGTGTTTGCTTTCAAGGCTTTTTTACTATGAGGTGTCGGTAAAAAGCGACACCTCGCCTTTTCGGAAAAACTTTCTGCTTTAAACCTATTTACAAACGGATTTGAATTGTATACACTGAGATCAGAAATGTGAGGAGGATTCACATGAGCGTTTATTATGCGAAGTCTAAAGGCGGCAAAATGACTGTGACAAATAAAGAACATTTACAGCGTGTTTCTGCGCTTGCAGCACAATTCGGCGCGGAGATCGGCCGCCCGGAAGCGGCTGCGCTCGCCGGGCAGTTCCACGATTTCGGCAAGTACGGCGACCGCTTTGCCGGTGTTCTGCGCGGTGTGAACCAAAACGTCGACCACGCTTTGCCTGGCGCAGCATTTCTCTATTACGCTAAGAATCTGAGCCAAAAGCCGAATCTTTGTGAAAAATACGAGCCCATACTGGAATGTATCGCCGGGCATCATGATGGCCTGCGCGCATTTGGTGAGTTGAAAGACTACTTTAAAATATCCATGTTTTCCGAAGAACCAAAAACAGACTTATACGGAAAAATCATGGCGCTTTGCGGCAGCGCGGAGTATAGAAATGCCAAGACAGCGTTTTTAAAAGATTTTCCCGCGTATCACTTTCCAAAATTCCCATCCTTTGCGGCAAACTCCATAATTGAAAGTATGCTGGATACACGCATGTTGTTTTCGTGTCTTGTCGATGCGGACCACAGCATTTCCGCAAGCGATGATGACCCAAAATATATGGAAAACAGCACAGGCGGCACGCTCGATGCGAAAACGGCACTTAAAAATTTGTACGTATATTATGCAAAGCTGAAAAAGGGCTCGACGGCAAATTCCGAATTGAACAGTTTGCGAAACGAAGTATTTGAAAGCTGCGGCGCGGCGGGAGCGCTTCCGCCGGGATTATTCACGCTGACGGCGCCGACCGGCGTCGGAAAAACGCTCGCCATGCTGCATTTTGCGTTAATGCACTGCCAAAAGCACGGCTTAAAACGCATTTTTGTGGTGCTGCCGTTTTTGACGCTTGCCGAGCAAAGCGAGCGCACCTATGAAAAGATCCTGCCGGAGATTTTGGTCGATCATAGCCAGAAAGACTTGCCGGAGACTGCGCGGGACTTAGCTGCGCGGTGGGATGCACCGTTTATCATCACAACATCTGTGCGGTTTTTCGAGAGTTTATTTGCAGATTGCTCTACGGATTGCCGCAAGCTGCACAGCATTGCAAACAGCGTCGTACTGTTCGACGAAGCACAAAGTTTGCCGACCGACCTTGCGCCGGCTACCTTAAAAGCCGTGAACGCTTTGTGCGAAAAATATAACTGCACCATGGTGTTTTCCACGGCGACACAGCCGGATTTTGATAAACTGTCCGGCTTAACATGGAAACCGCGAGAAATTTTACCGGAAAACCATATTTTATACGAAAAAATGCGCCGCACAAAAACAGAGTGGCGTCTATACAAAAACGAACAGCTTATGCAAAATCCGACGATGGAAGAGATCGCGGCGGAAGCATCAGAGCTTGATTCTGTCTGCGTGATTGTCAATCTGCGCCGCCATGCGCGTGTACTGTTTGAGGCGATGCGGCAGCTTTGTGATGAGAAGTCGGTTTTCTTGCTCACGACCGATCTGTGCCCCGCACACCGTTTGGCCGTGGTAGAGAAGATCAAAATGCGGCTGAAAAACGGTTTGCCCTGCCATGTTGCGGCGACACAGTGTATTGAAGCGGGCGTGGATCTGGATTTTGATGCAGTATACCGCTCACTTGCACCGCTCGAGTCCATTGTGCAGGCAGCAGGGCGCTGCAACCGCAACGGCAAATTGCCCGACGGCGGCCGCGTGGTCGTTTTTGAGCCGCAGTCAGATGGCAAAAGCATGTATCCCGGAGATTTCTACGCCAAATGTGCAAATACAGTTAAGCAGCTTTGGGTGGAAAATAATACGCTTGACATTCATGATCCGCACTTAATGACAGAATACGACCATCTGATCTTTGCCGGAAACGTGGAAAAGCCTGCGCTGACGGCGGCCCTAAAAGAAAAAAGCTATCTTAAAACCGCCAAAGAGTATAAGCTCATCTCCAATACGGGCGTGCAGATCATCGTACCGTGGGAGGGTGCGCAGGCGCTCTTTGATGAAATAGAAACTACGGTTTTGACAGTCGGGCTCACGGCTGCAATTTTGAGAAAAGCAGCGCCCGTCACAGTTTCCTGTTTTGAACGTGAGTGGGTCGAGCAGCATGCAACGCCGCTGTGGCGCGCGGGTGACCGAACTCATGCGGAGACCGGGTATTACATTTTAAACCGTGGGCACGAAAACTGCTACGATAACACTTCCGGTCTCCAAACCGGCCGTGATTTTGACGAGAATTACTTTGTTTGATTTGTCAGTACCGCCAAAAATGCAGTTTTTGCTTGACAATCTAAACTTTATAAATTAAAATACATATAACCTAAGAAAATGAATTTCAAAAGAATTCTATGTGGCATCTTAGGTGTGAATTGAAATATATGGACTTTAATTTAAGGTAAGAGCTCTCCGTAAGGAGAGCAGAACCAATAATGGAGGTGAAATTTAAATTGGAAAATGAGATCGTTGTGGAGTTTTGGGGCGATTTTGCCTGCTTCTCTCCGCCCTATGGAAAGGTTGAGCGCCTGACCTACCCGGTGCCGACGCCGTCGTCTATGCGCGGCGCATTCTCCGCCATCTACGCAAAGCCTGCGGAATTTTATTGGCAGATCACGCGCATCGAAGTTTTGAATCCCATCCGCTACATCAGCTTTAAGCGCAACGAGGTCAAAACGACCGTCAGCTTAAAGTCCGATGTAGAAAAGTCGATCATCTACACAGACGATGACCGAACACAGCGGCAAACGCAGGCTTTGCGTGATGTGCGCTATCGCGTCGCAGCGGTGATCTGCCCGCAGCCCACATACAAAGGCACGGTGGAGCAGCTTTACAGCCAGGCATTGCGGCGTATCCGCGGCGGTAAGACGTTTTACCAGCCGTGCTTCGGTCTGCGAGAGTTTGTCGCCTACTTTGAGGAAAGCGACGGCATGCGGCAGCCAATCGACGAAAGCCGCGATCTTGGTTTGATGGTCTATGACGTATTCGACCTGCACGATTATACCGTCCGCAAGAAAACACAGCCGAAGGTGTCGTTGTACCATGCCGTTATGGAGCACGGTGTGATACATGTACCGCCGTATGACAGCCCGGAAGTTTTGAAAGGGGGAGAGGCGTCATGCTGAAAGCTCTGTATGATTACGGCATGCGCACCGGCTTGGCGCTGCCGCCGGGCTTTACCCCAAAGCCGATCCGCGCGTATATTTTGCTGTCTGCAGACGGCGACTTTTTGGGGATCGAACCTTGTGACAAAGAGACACAGGACTGTCCGGATATCGGTTCTCTCGCGAACAGCCCGGATAAGTGTAACCCGCTTGCCGAAAAAGCGGAGATCATTCTCTGCGACCCAGAAACGAGCACAGAGACCGATGAAAAGAAGCTCAAAAAAGAAAAGAATAATTTTGTAAAAAAACAGTTTTACCACGATATGCTGCGCGATGCCGCTATGGGCGACAGTGTTTTCGGCGTTTGCCTGAATGCGCTGGAAACCCCCGAGCGTTTTAAAGCGATGTGTGATGCCGCGCGGCAGCTTAAGATCAAGGGCATGGACCGCATCACGTTTAAAGTAAGCGGCGTGCCGATCACGGAACGCGTATATGTGCGCGAATGGTGGTCTGCTTACCGTAAGCGCTTTGCAAAGAATGACGGCAACGGGGCGCAGATGCGCTGCCTGATTACCGGTGAGCCGACAAATCCACTTTTGACATTGCCTATGCTCAGCGGCTTGCAGACCGTTGGCGGACAGGCCAGCGGCGATGCTTTATTTTGCTTTGATAAGGCTTCGTTCCGTTCCTACGGCTTGAAGCAGTCGGAAAATGCGCCGGTCTCGGAGGAGGCGTTCGCGGTCGTCAAGGCGGCTTTAGACGACCTTTTGAAGGGCTCGCCTGCCATGTATAAGCGGGATAAAAACCGTGATTTCAATCCCACCGCACCGATTTTTGCCGGTATGAAGTTCGTGCATTGGTATGATGCCCCAATCGAGCCAGAGGATGACCTCGTGCTGCCGCTTTCCATGTCTCTCGGAGATGACGATGACGAGGATGAAGAAGATGAGGTATCCGTACAGTCGGGTTTCACATCCGAGATGACAGAAAGACAGGAAAACCAAAAGGCGACAGAACTGATCCAAAGCATACAAAGCGGTGAAGAAAAGCCGGCGCTTCAAAGCAATTATTATATTTTATTGCTTTCCGGTGCCAGCGGCCGCGTAATGGTGCGCCGTTATATGCACGGCAGCTACCGGGAGCTGCAGGAAAATTTAGCGCTTTGGAATCAGGATTTGGCACTCTGCAACGAATCCGGCACAGATAAGATGCGTTCGTTTAAGCTGACCGTTCGCTTATTGAATCTGCTTTCCCACCAGAAAGTCGACACAAAACCTTTGGAACGGCTCAAAAAAGAGCTTGCCGGTTTAACGCCATCTATCGTAACGTCAATTGTCACGGGACAGCCGCTGCCCGATGCCGTAGCAGCGCGCGCTTTAGCGCGGATCCGTTCCGAAATGGTCGATCCCGACGATGCGAGAGCCGACCAAAATACAAGAAGAATAGCCATGCCGAACGGCATATGCTGCCAGTGGCTGAAAGCATGGCTGCTGCGCCGTCAACGTGCAAAACATGAGGAGGTGCCTGAATTGGGCATATATTACGATAAGAATTTCCCAAGCGCCGCGTATCACTGCGGTGCGCTGACAGCCGTCTATGCGGCGATCCAGAACCGCGCAATGCCGGAGATCAACGCCGGTATCGGTCAGCGCTTCTACGGCGCCGCCAGCCGCACACCGCTGATGGTGATCGGCCGCCTGGAAGCCATGATGAAGAACTATTTCACAAAACTCGAGCCGCCGATGGTTCGTGTTTACGAAAATTATTTGAATGAGGTCAGCACATATTTTAAAGGCGAGGGTGATAGAAAGATCCCGGCTGTCCTGAATTTTGAGGAGCAGAGCTATTTTGCGATCGGTTACCGCCAGATGTGTGCCCAGATGAACCACGATGCAAAAGAAAAGGCCGATGCCAAAAAGGCAAAAAGCGATGAAAGCGGTACGGAACAGGAGGAAAACTAAATGGCTATTCAGAATCGTTATGAGTTTATTTACTACGTTGCATGCACAAATGCAAACCCGAACGGCGATCCCGATATGGGCAACGCGCCGCGCATAGACCCGGAAAGCCTTACGGGCTATATTACAGATGTCGCAACAAAACGCCGCATCCGCAATTATGTGCAGCTCGCACACGGCGATGAGCCGGGCATGAACATCATCGTGCAGCAGTCGACGAACATCAACCGTCATATCGCAGAAGCGAAGCGCGCTGCCGGTGTGGAGGGCGCAAAAGACAAAAACAGCGTGTATGCCGGCCGCAAAAAGGCGTGCGAGTTGTTCTATGACGTGCGCACGTTCGGCGCAGTGATGTCCACGGGCCCGAACGCCGGTCAGGTGCGCGGCCCAGTACAGATCACGTTTGGCAAGAGCCTCGATCCCATTCTGCCGATGGATATTTCCATCACGCGTATGGCGGTCGCCGATAACATCAAAGACGGTACGGTCGAAGATTACGTTAAGCTCGAGCAGGAAACGCCGGAAGATAAACTGCGCACTATGGGCCGCAAGCAGTTCATCCCGTTTGGTCTTTATGAAGTCCGCGGATTCATCAGTGCCAACCTCGCGGCAGAGACCGGCTTTGATGAAAATGACCTTGACGTTTTGTTTGAATCCATTCTCAATATGTACGAGCACGACCACAGCGCCAGCAAGGGCGAAATGGAAGTTGTTTCGCCGCTCGTTCTCTTTAAGCATGTCGGCACAGATACCGACGAAGCCCAGCGCGTGCGTCAGGCAAAGCTCGGCTGCGCACCGGCGCATAAGCTGTTTGATCTCGTTCATGTCGAGCGTAAGCCGGAGGTAAAAGTCCCCCGCACATACCGCGATTATACTGCAGCGGTCGATCTCGATAAAGTCCCGGCTGGCGTAGAGATGGGCTTTAAGGAAACAGCCTTTGCGCCGATCGTCTGGAACGAGCTTCCGAAAGACGAGACGTGGTTCAAACGTGGATGATCCGGAATATCTGGCGCTCTCTTTACTTTCGCAGGCAGGGTACTGCCTGCGCCGCGCCGGATTGATCTTAAATGAACGCCAGTGGGCGGAAAGCCGAGACACCGCAAGAGGTCGTGCAGAGCACGAGCGCGTCCATACGGAGCGCGTGGAAAAACGCGGCGACCACGTGAAATTGTATGAATTCACAGTGTATTCGGATGAAATGCGTTTGCTCGGCAAATGCGACTGCATCGAAGCAGAGAAAGACCCAAACGGCTGTATGATCCCTGCTGTGGATTTTCCCGTGAGATTATATCCCGTAGAGTATAAACACGGTACCGTCCGCGATGAGGAAGAATATAAGCTGCAGCTTTGCGCGCAGGCCATGTGTCTGGAAGAAATGTTTCATACGCATATTCCGGAAGGCGCACTGTTTTATATTTCATCGCATCGCCGCCTGCCGGTACAGATTGACGAAGCAATGCGTGCAAAAGTGCGTACGGTGGCGGCAGAGCTGCAAAGCATGCGTGCGGCGCTCACCGTTCCGTCAGCAGCATACAGCGCAAGGTGCAGAAGCTGTTCCCTTTTGGAGCTGTGTATGCCGAAAGTGAAGTCTTCCGCCAAAAGCTATTGCAGTGCTTTGCAAAAGAAGGCCTGCGCCGATACGGAGGAGGACGCATGAAAAAGCTGCTGAATACACTGTATGTACTCACGCCGGAAAGCTATCTTTTCTGCCGCAATGAGAATATTTGCGTGCGGATCGGCGGGGAAGATAAGATCGCCGTTCCTGCCTTGGCACTGGAAGCTATCGTCTGCTTCGGGCAAATGACGGTTTCCACACCGCTTTTGGAGTTTTGCGGAAAACGCGGGATCAGCATCACATTTTTAACACAGAACGGTCAATTTATGGGGCGGTTTTACGGCCCCGTAAGCGGAAACGTGCTGCTGAGAAAACAGCAGTATGCAAGCCTGCAAAACGAAACGTTCTGCAAAGAGCTTGTCCGCACGATCTTATTCGCCAAGCTGCAAAACAGCAAACTGGTCTTGGCGCGTGCAGCACGTACAGATAAAATAGAATCGGGTAAAGCTTTTTTACAGCAAGGTGCAGAGCAGCTGCGCGAGGCGGCCGAAAACCTTGCAGCCTGTGATTCAGTTGATTCCATGCGCGGCATAGAGGGAGCCGCGGCAACAGCGTATTTTTCTCGTATGGATGAGATGCTTGCGGGTAACCCGGGCGGGTTCCGCTTTGAGACCCGCAGCCGCCGTCCGCCGCGCAATGAGGTAAATGCAGCACTGTCGTTTACCTATATGCTGTTGACAAATGAGATGCAGTCGGCCATGGAGACCGTCGGTCTGGATCCCGCAGCGGGGTATCTGCATACGCTGCGCCCGGGGCGTGCCTCTTTCGCGCTGGATCTTTTAGAAGAACTGCGTGCGCCGCTGTGCGACCGCTTTGTGATCTCACTGTTCAACAAAAAGCAGTTATCCGCTCAGGACTTCGAGCAGAACGAGGAAGCGGTCTACCTGAACGAGCGCGGCAGAAAGACCTTGCTTACCGCATGGCAGAAGCGCAGGGGTGAGGAAATCATACACCCGTTTTTAGGCGAAAAAGTACAGATCGGCATGATCCCATACGTGCAGGCGATGCTGTTTGCCCGCGTGCTGCGCGGCGATCTCGATATGTATCCGCCGTTCGTCTGGAGGTGATTGCGTATGATGATCGTCGTCGCCTATGACGTGGACACTACAGATAAAGCCGGTGCACGCCGCCTGCACAAAGTGGCAAAGCTTTGCGAAAGAAACGGCGTGCGTGTGCAGAATTCCGTTTTCGAGGTCTTGCTCGATGCGGCACAGTTAGCCGCGCTGAAGTGTGCGCTCGAAAAAGTGATCGACCCGGAAACGGATTCCATTCGGTTCTATCGACTCGGCAATTCCTATACGGGTAAGATCGAAGTCATGGGCAAAGCCGCTCCCGTCCAAATGGGCGAGCCCTTGATCTTCTGACCGCCGACCTCGCCCTTACAAAAAACTCTGAGAGGTCGGCGCAAGAGTAAAGACAAAAGCCGTTTATTCTTGCTCTGCTTTTTGACCAAAATGTGCATTTCCTGCGGTCCGCACAGAAAAATAAACCGCAGTTTTCAGCAAGTCGCACAACGGGTAACTTCCGATTTGTGCATATTTGCTGTCGCCTCCCACGCGGAGGCGTGAATTGAAATTGTCGTGGAGAGGGTGGAAGAAGCAGTACAACGCAGTCGCCTCCCACGCGGAGGCGTGAATTGAAATTCCCATTGGTTTTCCCTGCATCTCAATGTGTCAATGAAAGTCGCCTCCCACGCGGAGGCGTGAATTGAAATACAATTTCTGACCTGAAAACCCTTGCGGAAACCGTGTCGCCTCCCACGCGGAGGCGTGAATTGAAATACGATTTACACGACGATTATGGAATTGATAAATGAGTCGCCTCCCACGCGGAGGCGTGAATTGAAATATTATTGACTACGAGGATGCGATTGCAAACGGCTGTCGCCTCCCACGCGGAGGCGTGAATTGAAATAAAAGACTTTTGGAAGCGAGCCCCACATAGGCAAACGTCGCCTCCCACGCGGAGGCGTGAATTGAAATACGTAGACGAGATCATCAAAATTCAAAACCTCGAGGTCGCCTCCCACGCGGAGGCGTGAATTGAAATTGGTATTATAAGAACATATAACGAAAAAAAAGCAGTCTCCTCCCACGCGGAGGCGTGAATTGAAATGATGCGCGGGTTAGAAGTATCGTAAATCTC
>CAKUBN010000038.1 GCA_934643185.1 uncultured Eubacteriales bacterium | reverse complement strand
CAGCACGCCGGTGAAACTGAAGGGGGAAAACGGTTTCACCGGCGGCTGTGTTTGAATATTCGCAGAAAATAGGTGGAAAAGTAATGAAGAAACATCACAGTAATCGCAGCATGTTCTCGGGTAAACTCGGGTTCGTGCTGTCTGCGGCCGGCGCTTCGGTCGGTCTTGGCAACATTTGGCGATTTCCGTACCTTGCGGCAAAATACGGCGGCGGCATTTTCCTTTTGATCTACATTTTGCTTGCGCTGACGTTCGGTTACACGATGATCGTGGCAGAAACATCGCTTGGCCGCATGACGCGCAAAAGCCCTGTGGGTGCATTTGCATCGTTCACAAAGTCGCATACATTAAAAGCCGGCGGCTGGATTAACGCCATTATCCCAATCCTGATTGTGCCTTATTATTCCGTTATCGGCGGCTGGGTCATCAAATATCTTTTTGAGTACATTTGCGGCAACGGAACAAAGCTTGCGGAGGACGGATATTTTTCGATGTTCATCTCGGACGGCGTGTCCGCCGAAATTTGCTTTGTCATTTTTGCGCTCATCACGCTGACCATCATTTTTGCCGGCGTGCGCAACGGTATTGAGCGTGTATCGAAATTCATGATGCCAATCCTTGTCGTGCTGTCCGTCATCATCGCAATCTATTCCGTCACACGTCCCGGCGCACTGAAGGGCATTCAGTATTTCCTTGTGCCGAACCTTGAGAATTTCTCCTGGATGACGGTCGTTTCCGCCATGGGACAGATGTTCTATTCGCTGTCCATCGCCATGGGCATCCTTGTTACGTTTGGCTCTTATATGAAAAAAGAAACGTCTATTGAGGACTCTACGCGCAATGTGGAGATTTTCGACACCGCCATCGCCATTATGGCCGGCCTTATGATCATCCCGGCGGTCTTTGCGTTCTCCGGCGGCGACCCGAACACCTTGCAGGCGGGCCCGTCATTGATGTTCATCACGATTCCGAAGGTGTTCGCCAGCATGGGTCTCGGCACGGCGGTTGGCATTCTGTTCTTCGTGCTCGTGCTGTTTGCGGCGGTCACAAGCTCTATTGCGCTGACGGAAAGTGCCGTTTCCACGTTTGAAGATGAGCTCCATTGGAACCGCAAAAAGTCAACCGTTGTCATCGGCATCATCATGCTCGCGCTCGGCACGCTGTCTTCGCTCGGCTACGGCCCGCTCGATGCCGTAAAGATTCTCGGCATGCAGTTCCTCGATTTCTTCGATTTCTTAACAAACTCCGTTATGATGCCGATTGCGGCTATTGCGACTTGCCTGCTCGTTTCCCGCGTGATCGGTGTAGACCGTATTGAAGAAGAAATGACGCAAGAAGGCGGCACGTTCCGCAGAAAGAAGATCTTCGTCATGATGATCAAGTATCTTTGCCCGGTCTTTGCAGCCATCATCCTTATCAGCTCTGTCATGAACGCTTTCGGCCTGATCTCTATGTAAGCATTTTGACCGGCGCGATGAAAGCCGCGCACTTCGATGATGCCGCAAGGTGTTATTTTACCGAACGAAAGAAATAACAGAATAGAATGAGCGAGGCCTCGGTGAGCGTTTTGTCATGCTCGCCGGGGCCTGTGTCTGTTGTGCGTTATTTCAGAACTTTTTCGTAGGCAAAGCGGTCTGCGCCGTCCGTAAGGTGAATGATGCCGCAGCGAATGTAACCGTTCTTTTCGAGCGTGTGCTGCATGATGATGTTGCCGGGATGCGTATCGCATCGCATGGAGGTGACACCCGCTTCAAGCGAGAGTTTCGCGCAGTAGGTCATCAAAAACGATGCCGCGCCGCGCTTCTTCGCATGATTTGCCGCCATAATGCGGTGCACGATGCCGTAGATTTTGTTTTCTGTCTGCCACGCGCCGTTATAAATTTCGTGGTATGTCGGCTCGTCGCCCACATACACGGCGGCACTTGCAAGAATATTGTTTTCGTCGTCTATCACAACACGGCAGATTTTATTCTGAATGTCCTCACGCAGGGTGTTTTCGTTCGGGTAGCCGTTTTGCCACTGGTCGATGCCGAGCGCCCGCAGCGAAGCTTTCGCGTTTTCCAGCATCTCAAGCAGATAGGGCAAGTCACAGAGCTCTGCATTTCTGATCTTCATTTTCTTTCATCCTTTCCCGTTTTGCCGCGCAGAATCTGCAAAAAATCCCATGTGCGCGTTACAAATATGAACATATACAAAATTATACGATTTTTTGCTTGCCTTTTCAAGGGAAAACGTGTATAATACTAAAGTACGCGGCCAAGTATGTTCTGCGCACGGAAAAAGCCAAGGCGGTTGGAATATACCGTGGAATATGCGAGCGGACAGGTCTGCGCGGCGAGACACCGTGAACCATGTCAGGCGGGGAACCGAGCAGCATTAAGCGGATCGTCTGGTGCGATGCAGGCTGCCTGTCCGTTCACATATTCTACGTTCCAATCGTCTTTTTCTTTTATCACCCACAAAGAAAGGAGCGCCGCCGTTTGTATAAAGCGTTATACAGAAAATATCGTCCGCAGCAGTTTTCCGATGTCGTCGGTCAGCCGCAGGTGACGGTCACGTTAAAAAACGAACTGATGGCCGGGCGCATTTCGCACGCATATCTGTTCACCGGCTCGCGCGGCACGGGAAAAACGACCTGCGCAAAAATTCTGGCGAAGGCGGTCAATTGCTTGGATCCCCAAAACGGCGATCCATGCGGCAAGTGCAACGTGTGCAGAGGACTGGATGACGGCTCTGTTTTGGACGTTGTAGAGCTGGACGCCGCGAGCAACAACGGCGTAGACAGCATCCGCGCGCTCATTGAAGAATCCAACTTCACGCCGACTACGGCGAAATACCGCGTATATATCATCGATGAGGTGCACATGCTCTCCGTTTCGGCGTTCAATGCCCTCTTAAAAACGCTCGAAGAACCTCCCGCACACGTCATTTTCATTTTGGCGACGACCGAAGTCCATAAGCTGTTGCCGACGATTTTATCGCGCTGTCAGCGTTTTGACTTCCGCCGCATCGCACCGGAGGACATTGCAGGGCGCCTTGAGTGGGTCTGCACGCAGGAAAATGTGACAATCGACCACGATGCCGCGATGCTCATCGCCGTTACGGCAGACGGCGGCATGCGCGATGCGCTTTCCATTTTGGATCAGTGCATCGGCCGCAGCGACGGGCACGTGACGTATGGGCTCGTTGCGGAAACGGCAGGCCTTGCGGGGCGTGGGCACTTAATTGAACTCGCCGAGTGCATTCGCACGGGCGACCGCACTGCGGCACTCGAAAAGATCGACGCGCTGTATAAGGCTTCCAAAGACATGGGCAGGCTGTGCGAGGAGCTTGCGGGCTTTTTCCGCAATTTGATGCTCATCAAAACGATGAAGGACGCAAGCGGGCTTGTAAATGCCGTTGGCGAAGAGCTGGAAGCCATGACCAAAACGGCGCTTTCCATGGAGCTTTCAACGATTCTGCACGCACTCGATGCGTTCCAGTCCGCGCAGTCGCGCATGAAGACTATGAATAAGCGCACGGAAATGGAAATGACGTTTATCCGTCTCTGCACGCCGGAAATGGATACCTCGCCCGCAGCACTTTTGCGCCGCATTGAAGCTTTGGAGCGCGGCGGCCTGCGCCGTCCCATCACCCCGGCACCGAGTGTACCCGCGGTTGAAGCACCGGCAGCACTGGTACAACAGCCCGAGACACCACAGAACAACGCACCTGTGCAGCCCGCGGTAAAGGACAAGCCGCAGTCCACAGAGGAGCTTGCAAAAAATGCGCAGCCGTTCGACGGCTGGTCGGACATTATCGGCTATATGGAAAATTACTCAAAGTCGGTGGCGTCGGCGTTCAAGGGCTCAGCGGCGTACATCAGTGGCGACTACATGCTCATCGAAGCACCGCAGATTGCGTTTGATCTCTTGAAACGTGCCAGCCAGAGAGAAAAGATCCGCGAGGCCATTCAGCAGGTGACCGGGCGTGTGTATAAACTCGGCCCTTATAAGCCGCCCGCAGCGGACGGCGAAAAACCGAAAGATCCGCTCGACGCCTTTTTGCACGATATGCGCGAAGCCGGCGTGGAGATCGAAGAAAAATAAATTTAAAAACCACACAGTAAGGAGTCTTAACTATGAAAGCACGTTTACCGCAGGGTATGGGCGGCGGAGGAGCCGCAAATTTGCAGCAGCTTGCACGCCAGGCACAGAAGATGCAGGAGCAGATGGAGCAGATTACCACGGAGCTCGAAGCGAAGGAATACACCGCGGCCGCAGGCGGCGGTGCCGTTTCCGCAACCGTAACGGGCAAAATGGAAGTAAAGAATATTGACATCAAGCCGGAGGTCATCGACCCTGATGATGCCGAGATGCTCGGCGACCTCGTCGCTGCTGCTGTCAACGAAGCACTGCGCGCAGCCGCAAACGAGAAAGAGGAGAAGCTTGGCGCAATCTCCGGCGGCATGAGCCTTCCGGGCATCCTCTAATGGCCGGTTATCACGTACCGCCGCTCGAACGGCTCGTCGATAAATTTGAGAGCTTGCCGGGCGTGGGGCATAAGTCCGCACAGCGCATTGCGTATGCTGTGCTCAACATGGATAAAGCGGATGCCGAAAGCTTTGCGCAGGCGATCATCGACGCGCATGAGCAGATCCATTACTGCTCCGTGTGCTGCAATTTGACGGACGGCGACCTTTGCCCCGTGTGCCGCGATGAAAGCCGAGACCGCTCGGTTATCTGCGTGGTGGAAGACCCACGCGACGTGTTCGCACTGGAGCGCACAAATGAGTTCCACGCGACCTATCACGTGCTGCACGGTGCCATTTCGCCGCTTGGCGGCATCGGGCCGGATCAGCTTAAAATAAAAGAGCTTTTGCGTCGCGTGCAGGACGGCACCGTGCAGGAGGTCATCATGGCGACGAATCCGACCGTTGAGGGCGAAGCGACCGCCATGTACATTTCGCGCCTGTTAAAGCCGCTCGGTATCCGCGTAACGCGTCTTGCGTACGGCATCCCGGTCGGCGGCGACCTCGAATATGCCGATGAAGTGACGCTTTCCCGCGCCATTGAGGGCAGACAGGAGCTGTAAAATCGATTTCGCGTTGACAAAACCGCGAAAGTGGTGTATAGTAAATCACACACAAAGCAGAAGGAGGCAGGCCAAGTGGCAAAAACAGAATTTAAAACGATTGCCCAGAACAAAAAGGCCTACCACGACTACTTTGTGGAGGAGACCCTTGAAGCGGGCATTGAGCTTTGCGGCACAGAGGTGAAATCGCTGCGGCAGGGCAGATGCAACTTAAAGGACGCGTGGTGCTCTGTTGTGGACGGTGAAATGCTCTTAAACGGCTGCCATATCAGCCCGTATGAGCAGGGCAACATCTTTAACCGCGATCCCATGCGGGTGCGTCGTTTGCTCATGCACAAGCGCGAGATCATGCGGCTTTTTGGTCTTTCCAAAACCGTCGGTTATTCGCTCATTCCGCTTTCCGTGTACTTTAAGGGTTCGCGGGTGAAGGTGCAGGTCGGTCTGTGCAAGGGCAAAAAGCTCTACGATAAACGTGCCGATATGGCCGCGCGTGATGCCCAACGCGATATTCAGCGTGCGCTGAAAGAGAAAAACAGATAAAAGCGGTAGCAATATCGCTTTTTATATGGGGATGTAAAGGTTTCGACGGGGACTGGAAGCCCTGGTAAGCGAGTAGCGGTGCGGGACCGCTATAAAATCCGCAAACTTAAAATTAAACGACAACAATACAGTTGCTGTTGCTGCTTAATTAAGCAGCCGTTCTTACCCGTAGGACCGCGGACGGGATAAGAGCGTCACTTAGCGGTGCACGTGAACGGGCCCACGCCTTTAAGCCCGTCATGATCTAAAGGCTACTGATGCGCAAAGCCTGCTGTTCGGCGGTGCGCGGAGGGAATGTCAAAAGAGCCGCTACACTCGTAGAAAGCCCCGGTAACCGGTTTTCGGACGCGGGTTCGATTCCCGCCATCTCCACCAGAAAAAAGGTCTTTGTCAAAATGACAAAGACCTTTTTTCTGTGAAATTTGCCTTACGGCGAGTGAAATAATAACCTGCGGTTATTGTGAAATTGCTTCGCAGTGAAATGCACTGCGCGCATTAAGGGCGGATTGTATTTCACTTGGTGCGTAACATCAAATTTCACAAGTGTGGTAGCACGTATTTGAGCGCTTCAAATATTTTGTGAGGTTTTCCTAAAAAGGGAAAGCTTTGCGGGAAATATTCACTATTAGTTAGTAGGAATTTACTGCTGCGGTTGTGGGAGTAAAAGTGAAATGACTAAAAGCACCCAAGCCGGTACAAACGCGGCCTGGGTGCTTAGAGTGTTATGGTGAATTATGCTTTTAGTTCTCCTCAACCATCGCTCTCAAAAGTTCAATTTCGGCTTTGTAGCCGGGAAGTTCGTTTGGAGTTTCGAGATAAAAGGGGAGGCGGCGCAGGACAGGGTGATTGATGATGCGGCGGAACGCTTCCGTGCCAATCTTGCCCTCGCCGATCTTTGCGTGGCGGTCTTTGTGAGAGGAAAGCCCGAAGATGCTGTCGTTAATGTGTACCGCTTTCAGGCGGTTAAGCCCAATTACGCGGTCAAACTCTGTCAACACACCGTCGAGGTCGTTTACAATGTCATACCCGGCATCGAACACGTGGCAGGTATCGAGGCACACGCCCATGTGGTCGGAGAGCGTTACGCGGTCCAGAATTTCACGGAGTTCCTCAAAATGAGAGCCGACTTCCGAGCCCTTGCCCGCCATGGTCTCGAGTAAAACCGTGGTGGTCTGTTCGGGAGATAAAATGGCGTTCAGCGTTTCGCTGATCTGTGTGACGCCGGTCTCGATGCCTTGTCCAACGTGGCTGCCGGGGTGGAAGTTATAGAGATTGTGCGGTGTGGCTTCCAGACGCTTCAAATCATCCTGCATCGTTTCGCGGGCGAATGTGCGGGTGTCTTCGTTTGCGGAGCAGGGATTGATCGTATACGGCGCGTGGGCGAGCAGCACGGCAAAGTGGTTTTCCGCCGCCAACTCGTTTAACTTCTGTGCGTCGTTCAGATCAAGCGGCTTTGCGCGGCTGCCGCGCGGGTTTCGCGTGAAGAACTGGAACGTATCCGCGCCGATGGAAAGTGCCGTTTTGCCCATGGCGTAGTAGCCCTTAGAGGCAGAAAGATGACAACCGATGTGCAGCATGGCTTATTCCTTGGAATTCCAGTTTTTGTAGATCTCTTTTGTGGAACGCACCATTTCCTGCGCAAAATCGGAAACATATTTGCGGTTATAGAACGCCTTTGTGCGGTCGTTTGGCATCATTTCGAGCAGTTCTTCTTCAGAAAGCTCACGATACCGGTTCTCAAACACGATGGAGCTCTTTGCAAAACGAGTTGTCTGCTTTCTTTCCTTTTGCTGCTGGGTGGGATAGCCGAAGACCAGCATGCAAAGCGGCGCGACCTGCGGGGGCAGGTTTAAAAGCTCTTTGTGAATCTCGAAGTTCTCCACAATGTCGCCGATATAGCAGGAACCGATGCCAAGGCTTTCCGCGGCGATGCAGGCTGTGTGTGCGGCGATGACGGCATCTTCCGTTGCAAGCACCATGTTGCTGAGCTCCGGCGCGGGAATGTCCTCGCAGCCCGCCATTTTGAACTTTCTGTACCAACGGTGGTAATCTGCACAGAAAATGAGCACCATTTTCGCCTGTGCAATGAACGGCTGATGATCACAGGTTTCGGCAAGCTTATCCTTAATGGACTGATCCGTCACGTCAATGATGGAGTACGGCATGCAGTTGCCGCCGGTCGGTGCGCGCATGGCAGCGGCAAGGATAATATCTTTGATTTCGGGTGTGATCTCCTTATCCTCAAAAACACGGACGGACTTGCGGTTCATCAAAACCTGAATCGTTTCATTCATTTTTAAGACCCCTTCCAAATTGTTGTAATCAAGCTGCTAACAGTATAGCACAATAAAGCATCCGTGTAAAGGAAAATATTGAACCGAAGTGCACGGGAAAACGGCACTATGGGTTGACAAATTTAACAGCGGGGTTATAATAATATCAAAGAAGTGTATGAGGAGTGCGGCTATGGAATTGCATGAACTGATGAGAAAGTTACATAAGCTGGAGCTCGTGCAGCAGCTTGCACATCGGCGTGGGGCGCAGGAGCATGGCCTGTATTTCGGCCAGATGCCTGTACTGGATTTCATTGCGGCAAATCCCGGGTGCACACAGGTGCAGGTGGCAGACCATCTGCGCGTCAGCCCGGCCTCTATTGCACTCTCTACAAAGCGCTTGCAGAAGGCGGGGTATCTCACAAAAGAAGTGGATGCAGAAAACCTGCGCTGCAAGCGGCTTTATATCTCTGAAGAAGGGCAAAGGGTCTGTGCCATGTGCCGCGAGCGGTTAGACCAGATCGATGCGGTGGCGTTTCAGGGCTTTTCAGAAGAGGAGCTTGAAGCGTTTTCCTCTTTTTTGGACCGCGTGACGCTTAACATGACGGGCGAGACCGAAAATGTTGTGAGCGGTGAATTGTTCGGCCATTTGTGCCGGGAGCTCGATGCCATTGAAAAAGAGGCGAAGAAAAGCTGATTTTCTGGTAAAGTTGTGTTTTTTACCATCTGATTTGCAAAAAATATCAAATACATTCCTGCGCTCTTTCATTATAATAAGGGCGTACACACAGAGGCGATACCACAATGCCGGTCAATCGGGCAAAATTTCACTTTGATAATACATACGCCGGTATGGATATGCTGTACGGGCCATACGTGCTGTATCAGATCGGTGACTTGAGCTGCGAAGCGGGTTACCAGACCTTTGAGCACGAACAGGCCGTTTACGAAATTACGTATGTGCTTTCCGGCACCGGTGCATTTTATGTGGATGATACGGTGTACACCATGCAGAAGGGCGACCTGCTCCTTGTGCGCAAGGGACAGATGCACAACATCATCTCGGCAGAGATCGACCCGCTGCGCTTCTTTTATCTCGGTTTTGATTTTGTGGAGCCGATCGTGAATGAGAAAATCGCACAGCTCAAGAGCTTTTTCGATACGAACGAGCAGGTGCAGTTCCATAACGCGGTCAGCTTACAGGATACGTTCATGCGCGTGCTTTCCGAATTCATTTCAGACGACGTGCTCTCGAACCTTCTGATCGAAGCGTATATGCAGGAGATCATCTGCGGCGTATACCGCATTTTCAGCCGAAAGTTTTACAAAAACTACTTGCTGAGCGGCAGCAATAATTCCGATGAAAAGCTCGTTTACGATGTCATCAATTATATTGATGTGCACCTTGAGTCCATGGAAAACCTCAGCGCGCTCAGTGCGGAGTTTGGGTACAGTTACACCCACATTGCGCAGAAGTTTTCTGCGTTTACGGGCGAAAGCCTGAAATCCTATCATACAAAGCGGCGCTTTGAAAAATCGAACGAATATCTCCGCCAGGGGTATTCTGTTACGAAGGTCGCCGAGCTGATGGGCTTTAAATCGATCCATGCGTTCAGCCGCGCCTACAAAAAATATGTGGGCATGGCGCCGCGTGAATATAAAAAATGGGCGGAGGAGGATAAAAAGAGCCTCCCGCAGCCCACAGAAAATTCTTAAAGGAGTTGTATTCCAATGAAAGTTGCCGTTATTGGTTGCGGTACTATCGCAAATGCAGCACACATCCCGTCTTACATGAACAACCCGGAAGCAGAGATCAAGTATTTCTGCGACATCATCCCGGAGCGCGCACAGGCTGCCGTTGAAAAGTACGGTTGCGGCACCGCTGTTGTGGATTATCACGATGTCCTGGCAGACCCGGAAGTTGAAGCTGTTTCCGTCTGCACCCCGAACAATGTTCACCCGACTATTTCCATTGACGCATTGCGCGCAGGCAAGAATGTTTTGTGCGAGAAGCCGGCTGCAAGAACCTACAAGGAAGCCCTTGAGATGCAGAAGGTTCAGCACGAGACCGGCAAGGTGCTCAATATCGGCGTTGTCAACCGCTTCAATGACAGCGTTAACCTCATCAAAAAGTATATCGACGACGGCAAGCTCGGCGAGATCTACCATGTACATGCCAGCTTCCGTGCACACCGTTCCATTCCGGGCCTCGGCGGCGCGTTCACCACAAAGGCGATTGCAGGTGGCGGTGCTCTGATTGACTGGGGTGTACATTACCTTGATATCGTTATGTACTGCTGCGGCGACCCAAAGGTTAAGACCGTTACGGGTGAAGCCTTCTGCGAGCTTGGCAAGGACATGAAGGGCTACGCATACACCGACATGTGGGCAGGCCCCCCGAAGTACGACGGCACCTACGACGTGGACGACTCCGTTGTCGGCATGATCCGTACCGAAGGCCCGGTCATCTCTCTGCACGGCGCTTGGGCGCAGAACATCGGCGAAAACGAGTGTTACATCGACTTCATGGGCGATAAGGGTGGCATCCGTCTCCAGTACGGCAAAGATTTCACCGTTTACAGCTCCGAGTACGGTGCACTCACGGAGTATAAGCCTGTCTTTAAGATGCGCGACCACTTCCAGAACGAGATTGACGCATTCATCGACTGCATCAAGACCGGCAAGAAGCTGCCGTCTCACATCGACACCGTTATCATCACGGCACAGATGATGCAGGCGATTTACGATTCCTCCGAGCAGCACAAAGAGATCACGCTGGGCTAAGCTCCCTGTGCATTAAGAAAGGAAATTGCTTATGTATCCCTTTTCTATCGGCGTTCTGATGGACGGCTTCCGCACCAATACGCTCACGGCTCTTGATAAAGCTGTTGCAGTCGGCGCGACCGGCATTCAGGTTTACGCAACAAGAGGCGAAATGTCGCCCGAGAATATGAACGCAGAAGCACGCCGCGAATTTTTGAAGCGCGTGAAGGATCACGGCCTGACGATCTCTGCGCTGTGCGGCGACCTCGGCCACGGCTTCAACGACCCGAAGCTGAACCCGGAGCTCATTGAAAAATCCAAACGCATCGTAGACCTTGCAAAGGACCTCGAGACCGATGTGATCACAACGCACATCGGCGTTGTACCGAACGACCCGAGCCACCCGCGCTATGCAATCATGCAGGATGCTTGCGGCCAGCTTGCGGCGTATGCAGACTCCATGCAGGCACACTTCGCCGTGGAGACCGGCCCGGAGATTGCAACGACGCTGAAGGGGTTCCTTGACGGCCTCCATTCCAAGGGCGTTTCCGTCAACCTTGATCCGGCAAACTTTGTTATGGTCACGGGCGACGACCCGGTTCAGGCGGTCTACACGCTGAAGGATTACATTGTGCACACACATGCAAAAGACGGCAAGCGTCTGCATTATGTCAGCCCGGAGATCCTGTACGGCATGGAGGAATCCGACATGCTGAACGACGCTTCCTTCATTGAGCTTCCGCTCGGCGAAGGCGACGTTGATTTCCCGGCGTACTTCAAGGCGCTGAACGACATCGGCTACAAGGGCTTCCTGACGATCGAACGTGAAGTCGGCGACGACCCTGAGGGTGATATCCGCAAGGCGGCAGATTACATCCGCAGCCTGATCTGATTTTAAAAAACACAGAAGGAGAACGGTTTCGACCGCTCTCCTTTTTGCATCATAAAAGCCAAAAGGAGGAACGGAAAATGGCCAAAAAACGTGAGGTGTGGGACGCGGTGGACGAAAACGGGGAACTGCTCGGCTTTGATCTATACCGCGATGAATGGGGCAAAAAGCCCATACCGGAGGGTGCGCACCACCGTGTGGTGGAGATTTTCACCGTTACAAAGCAGGGCGAGGTTTTGTGCACGCAGCGCGACCCGAAAAAGCGGATTTTCGCGCTGAAATGGGAGGTGACCGGCGGCTCCGTTGTAAAAGGCGAAAAACCGCTTGCAGGCGCGGTGCGGGAGCTTAGGGAAGAGACCGGCATCGTAAAGCAGCCGGAAGAGCTGACCTTTTTGCTGCGTCTGACGCACGGCCCGACGGTGTTTTACGAGTATGCCGCAACGGTTGAAAGCGCGGATATCCCAATCACGCTGCAGGCGAATGAAACGATCGATTACAAATTTCTGCCGTATGACAAATTCTGCGATTTCATACAGTCCGAGGCGTTTGCCGACTCCATACAGGAGCGTTTTCCGGCGTATCAAAACGCGCTCGAAACATACGTAAAGCAAGTTTTGAAAGACGCAACTTGCAAAAAATGACGGAGAAAAAATCAATTATTCATTTGTGCGCTTTCCTGTTGAATTTTGGTGTTTGCTGTGTTAAAATCTCAGACGGACTAAAAACAGGCGGCTTGCCTGCAATGAGGAAAGTTGGCGTAGTATGAATAACCCAATTCAAAACGTTAAAGAAAAGCTTACAAAACAAAATTTAAAGACATTTTTGCTCATCACGTTTGGCACCTTTATTTTTGCCATCGGCATTTATTTCTTTAAATTTCCGAATAATTTCTCCACCGGCGGCGTGAGCGGTATCTCTATTCTGCTCGGTCGTATTTTTCCGTCATTCTCCACGGCCGGCATCATGTGGATTATCAACATCATCCTGCTCATCGTCGGTTTTATCATTTTAGGACGCGGTTTTGGTGTGCTTACCGTGTATTGCAGCATGCTGCTTTCGTTTTTGACGTGGCTGTTTGAAAAGGTCATTCCGCTTTCCAAGCCACTTACCGACCAGCCGTTCCTCGAGCTGTGCTACGGCATGATGCTGCCGGCGGTCGGCTCGGCGATCCTCTTTAATTGCAACGCTTCGAGCGGCGGCACGGATATTGTTGCGATGATCCTCAAAAAGTACACGAGTCTTGATATCGGCAAAGCGCTGCTCGTCAGCGATGCGCTCATCGCATTTTCCGCGACGTTTGTATTCGATATCCGCACAGGCCTGTTTTCGCTGCTCGGTCTTGCTATCAAGGCGTTCATGGTCGATTCCGTGATTGAAGGTATTAACCTCTGCAAGTATTTCTCCATTGTCACCACGCACCCGGAGGAGATTTGCGATTACATCATTCACAAGATGAACCGCAGCTCGACCATTGTGGATGCCACAGGCGCGTATTCGCATGAGGGCTGCAAGGTCGTTATGGTTGCGTGCAGACGCGGTGAAGCTGTGAAGCTCCGCGCGTATGTCCGTTCCGTCGATAAAAAGGCATTTATGTTCATCACGAATACGAGCGAGATCATCGGCAAGGGCTTCCGTTCTGTTGAATGACCGTACATAAAAGTTTTTGGCAGCGCACCGTTTCGGTGTGCTGCTTTTTTATAGGCGAAAATTTAATTTAGTATTGACTTAATTAAAATTCGTGCTATAATTTAATTTAGCAAATGCTTAATCAGGAGGACGCTATGGGGTCAACGGCTATGATGTTCAAAGCACTGGCAGATGAAAACCGCCTTTTGCTGCTGCGCCTTTTGCTGCGCCGCAACTGTTGCGTGCGCGCACTGGCAAGACAGCTGGATATTTCGGAAGCGGCGGTTTCACAGCATTTAAAAGTTCTGCGTGAAGCGGGGCTCATTTTCGGCGAAAAGTGCGGTTATTTCATGCACTACACCGTCAATCGCGCGGCGCTTAAAGAACTCAGCAGCCAGCTCTCTCGCATGGCGCTTTCTGCAGAGCAGTTGCCCTGCACACCGCAGCATGGCGGGTGCAGCCGTGCGGAATATGACAAATGCCGAAACGCGGTACAGCCGCAGACGGAGCATATTCTGCACGTAGCAGAAAATAGGATATTTGATTTGAAAGGAAGCATGCACATGAAAATCGCGGTAACGTATCAGAACGGACTGGTTTTCCAGCATTTCGGCCATTCCGAAGCATTTAAGATCTATGAGATTGAGAACGGCGAAGTTAAAAATGCAGAGGTCGCGCCCACAAACGGCAGCGGCCACGGTGCACTGGCTGGCTTTTTG
Source organism: uncultured Eubacteriales bacterium (assembly GCA_934643185.1). GTDB lineage: Bacteria > Bacillota > Clostridia > Oscillospirales > Acutalibacteraceae > Hominenteromicrobium. Next base: position 7,750 of record CAKUBN010000038.1, on the reverse strand, counting down.
AAGCAGCACGGCGTGAATGCGCTCATCTGCGGCGGCATCGGCGGCGGTGCGCGCACGGCGCTTGCAGAAGCGGGCATCGAGTTGTATCCCGGTGTTTCCGGCAGCGCGGACGCGGCGGTCAATTCGCTGCTGAACGGCACACTGCTCTATAACCCGGATACCGTCTGTGCACACCATCACCACGAGGACGGTCATGACTGCGGCAGCCATAGCTGCGGGGAAGATAAGCACGGCTGCGCGGGCAATCATTGATTTACCGGAAGGGTCATCTCGGCATTTGCTGCGATGATCTTTCTTTTTCTTTACAAACCGCGAAACTGTTTGAAAACACGTGATTTCTGTGTTATACTATACGCAGGATTTGAAATTTATCTACGGGAGGACAAGCATGTCGAATCCGTACAGAGAGGAATTTATCTCCATTTATACACAGAATATCACGCGCGAGGGCTCGCAGAAGCTTTTGGCGTGGCTGGATACCACCGATTTTTACACCGCGCCGGCAAGCACAAAGTTCCACTGTGCCTGCGAAAGCGGCCTTGTGATGCACAGCCTGAATGTCTACAAGGCGATGCGCGAGCGTTGGTTTGACGAGGGCGACAGTGAAGAAAGCTTTGCGATATGTGCGCTGCTGCACGACGTGTGCAAATCGCAGTTTTATAAGGCCTCCACGCGCAACGTGAAAAATGACGAGACCGGGCAGTGGGAAAAGCGTCCGTTTTACACGGTGGACGATGCATTCCCGTTTGGTCACGGTGAAAAATCCGTTTACCTCATCGAGCGTTTTATGCGTCTAAAGCCTGTGGAAGCCATGGCAATCCGCTGGCACATGGGTGGCTTTGACGACGCGGCGAAGGGCGGCAGCTTTGCCATCAGCCTGGCATTTGACCGCTATCCGCTCGCCGTGAAGCTGCACATGGCTGATTTGGAATCAACCTATCTGCGCGAAAAAGGCACCTCCGATGTGCGCTGAGAGGCGGTGAGCAGATGATTGCGATACAAACTGCAAATTTAACGAAAAAATACGGCGACATCATTGCGATAAATGGCGTGGACTTTGAAGTGGAAGCCGGGGAGATCGTTGGCTGCCTCGGCCCGGAGAGATCCGGCAAAACGACGCTGCTGCGCCTTTTAACGGGTCTTGTGCGCCCGACGCTCGGCGACAGCACAGTGCTGGGACTTTCTTCTGTGAAAGAGAGTCGCAAACTGCGCGCGAAAAGCGGTATCGTTACCGATACGGCGGCCTGCATTGGCAGCATGAGCGCTCTGGAAAACCTGCTGATGTTCGCTTCCATGTATGGCATGCGCAAGGAGCAAGCCCGTACACATGCGGCGCAGCTTTTGAAGAAGCTTGACCTTTGGAACGCGCGCGACCGCAAGGTCTACACGTTTTCCACAGAGATGTGCCGCCGGCTATCGCTGGCGCGTGCGCTTGTGCATCACCCGCAGATCGTGTTTTCGGACGGTTTGCCCGGCGGCGAGCAAGCGGTATCGGACGCAATGGTGCTGCGTACACTTTCGGATTACGCAAAGGAAACCGGCGCCACGGTGCTGCTTTGCACCGATCATCTTGAAAGCGCGGAGGAAATCTGTACAAGCTTTGCGGTGCTGGAGCACGGCTTTTTACGGGCGAGCGGCGACCTTTCGATGCTTACGGCCGCTTCCGAATTGACGCCTATGGCGGTGATTCGCGTGAGCGACACGCAGAAGATGCCGGAGGATTTCACACTGCATGATGGCGCGTGGGAAAAGCCAATCGAATCCGAAGCCGATATGCCGGAGCTTATTTCCGGGCTTGTGCGGGAGAATGTCGGCATTTACGAAGCATCCGTGTGTACGCCCACATTGCAGGATGTTTATTACGCGTTTGTGAAAAAGCCGGGAGAGGAGACACCGCATGAAGAAGCTGTTTTATAAGCTGTTTTCCAAAGCGGAACGTGCACTCATGATGAAGGACCTTTCCGCTTTGTGCCGCCGCAGGCTGATCTTGACGTTGCTCATCGCGCTGCTGCTCGTTTTTGCGGTGGCGTTCCCGCTTTTGTTCCTGTTCGTTTCCGCTATGGTTTCACCGGAATCCTCCGGTGTGGAGCAGTTTAAAAACCTGCTCGATAACATTCCGCAGGGGACGGACGAGCGCGCGCAGATGTTCTACATTTTCACGGCGTTTATCTCGCCGATGCTGTTTATGCTCATTCCGCTTTTATCGGCAATCATTACGGCTTCGTACACGTTTGCGGGCGAGCGGGCACACGGCACAATGGAAACGCTTCTGTTTGCGCCGTTCAGCGTGCGCCGCTTTTTGCAGGTGAAGGCGGCAAGCAGTGTTTTGGCTTCCGGGCTTGTCACGGCGGTTTCGTTTGTTCTGTTCTTTGTCGTCACGGCTATCGGCGATATGGTTTTGAAAGCGCCGTTTTTCTTTGACCTTTCATGGTTCGTTCTGGTGTTTTTGCTCTCGCCGGCCATCACGGTGCTGGGCGTTACGTTTGCTGCGATGCTGACCGTGAAAGCACGCTCCACAGCGGAATCCATTCAAATTTCCGGCTATATCGTGCTGCCGATTTTGCTCATTTTCATCGGCCAGATCATGGGCCTGTATCGCTTAAACAGTATTGCGCTTTTGATTTTGACAGCGATCATCGTTGTGATCGACCTGTGTTTATTCAACTTCGGGTTCCGGCGCTTCACAGCCGAAAAGCTGCTGACGCGTCCGCCGGAAAAGCCGCGAAAGGAGAAAACCAATGTCTATTGACCTGCACTGCCACACAAGATATTCGGACGGCTCCACGCCGCTTGAGGAGCTTATACAGCTTGCTGCGCTTCGCGGCGTGACGACGTTCGCGCTCACCGACCACGATACCATGGCGGGCTGCGAATGCGCGTTGGAGCTTGGGCGGGAAGCGGGCGTGACGGTGATTCCCGGCGTGGAAATTTCCGCCGTAGATCCGAAGCGACATGGTAAAGCGCATATCCTGTGTTATAAGCCGAAGAAGGCCGAAGTGTTGCTGCCGCTGCTGCAAAAAACGACGGACAGCCGTCATGCGGCGATGCTACGCTCCGTTGATAAAGTCTGCCGCCTGTATGCGATTCCGCGCGAGATGATTCTGCGCCGCGCGGAGGGCTCGACGAATATCTACAAGCAGCACGTTTTGCAGGCGTTAATGGACGCCGGCTACGCGAGTGAGATGTTCGGCGAGGTTTTTAAGAAGCTCTATGATTCCAAAACGGGCATCGCCTACGAGAAGGTGGATTATCCCGACATCGATACCGTGATGGATGCGGTTGACGCCGCAGAGGGCATCGCGGTCTTGGCGCACCCGAGCGAATACCACAGCATGGATCTTCTGCGCGAGCTGTGCAGAAACCACCGCATCCGCGGCATTGAAGTTTATCACCCGCGCAACACGGAGGAAGATAAAGCGGAAATGTTGCGCTTAGCCGAAAAGTATGACCTTGCCGTCACCGGCGGCACGGATTATCACGGCTTTTACACGACAAAGAAAAATCCGGTCGGCACGTTCACGACGGCCGAATCCGAATTTGATAAATTATTTTCTGAATGAGAGGGAAATGCAAAATGAAGTATGATTTCACACCGAAAGGTGTATGTTCCAGAGGCATTCATGTAGAGCTCGACGGCGACGTTATCCGCTCCGTGAAATTCGATGGCGGCTGTAACGGCAATACGCAGGGCGTGGCAGCGCTTGCGGTCGGCATGACCGTTGACGAATACGTAAAGCGCTGCAAGGGCATCAAGTGCGGCTTTAAGAACACCTCCTGCCCGGATCAGCTCGCGCTCGCACTGGAAGAAGCGCTCGTAGAGCAGAAGAAGGCATAAGTAATTTGCTCAGGAGAAATTACCCGGAGAGAAACTCTTTCCGGGTTTTTCTCTGTTTGGGCTTGATTTTTCCTCAGAATACGGTATAATAGTTTAGTCAACAAAATATGCGGGTATGGCGGAATTGGCAGACGCGCCAGATTTAGGTTCTGGTACTTCGGTGTGCAGGTTCAACTCCTGTTACCCGCACCATAAAAACGAGTGTATTCAGCGACTTTGGCTTTTGTGTTCACTCGTTTTTTATATGCCATATATATGACACGATCGGCCGAACGGCGAAGCGGAAATCAGAGAATACTATGAAATGGCGCCGGGTATCGTTGAAGCTATCAATCAAAAATCGAACGCCCAAGAAATCTGGAACGAGGTATATAAAGATCTCGTTGAGCCGTGTGTGAACATGATTCGTAACAATAAAAATAAAAGTGCTTATACGCTTTATAAACTTTATTCTCTGAAATTGAATCAAAAATACAAAGCATAAGAATCAAAAACAGAAGGTCAAGCCGGATAAGAGACGTGACCTTCAGTTTTCGTATTTATAGTTGTCTAAAAATTATTTCGCGTTGACCGCTTCTTCGATGGCTTCCAAAACGGTGTCGTAGTCCGCTTCCGTGACGAGAAGGGAGATCTCGACTTCGGAAGTCGTGATGAGGCGGATGTCGGCGTCGCTTGCGGCGATGGCGCTGAACACTCTGGCTGCCATGCCCGGCGTGTTTTTCATCTGCGGGTCATAGACGGAGATTTTATGGTTCACGCTGCTGACGATAACCTTGATGCCGGTCTCGGTCTTGAGCGTATTCGCAAAAGACAGCACCTCGATGAGGTCTTGGTCAGAAATGGTAAAAGAAAGGCCGGCATTTGCACCGTGGTTCGGGGGCATGGAGATCATATCGATGTTAATATCGAGCTCCGCGATGCGCTCGAATACCTCAGCCATAAAGCCTGTGGTGGCGGGGCTGCCTTGCAGGGTGACCAGTGTGATATTGCTGACCGTGCTGATTTCGGTTGTGCCCATGATCTGTTCCATCCTTTCTTAAACCAAAGCGGACATGTCGTAAAGGCCGGGGCCTTTGCCGCTCATGAATACCGCTGCGTTTACTGCGCCCACCGCGAACAGCTCTTTAGACTGCGCGGAATGGGAGAGCGTGATGACCTCGTTGTTGCCCGCAAAGATCACCTCATGCTCGCCGACAATGGTGCCGCCGCGCACGGAATGAATGCCAATCTCGCTCTTTTCGCGCTTTTTGCGCTGTGCGTGGCGATCGTACATATACTGCGTTTCGCCGTCGCGCACGGAAGCAAGCGCATCGGCAAGCATCAAAGCCGTGCCGCTCGGCGCATCAATCTTCTGATTGTGGTGCTTTTCGACGATCTCAATGTCGAACTGGTCGCCGAGCACCTTTGCCGCCTTTTTTGCAAGCTCCAGCATCAGGTTAATGCCGAGTGACATGTTGCGGGAATAGAAGATTGGCTGCGTTTCGGAAGCTTTGGTAAGCTCCGCGGTCTGCTCTGCTGTGTAGCCCGTGGTGCAGAGCACAGCCGGGATGCCACCCTTTTCCGCCGCGTAGTGCAAAATCGGCGTCAAAAGGGAGGGGTGGGAGAAGTCGATGATAACATCTGCCGCTTCCGTCACCTGATCGATGGAGGTGTAAGTGGGGTAGGAAGCAGTCTGTGCATTGACGTTCAGATCAACGCCGGAAACAATCTCGCAATCGGTGCGTTCGGAAACAAGCTGCGTGATGAAGTGACCCATTTTGCCGCAGCAGCCACATAAAATAATCCTTGTCATTTTACGTCCGTTCCTTTCTTAATCAGGCGAGATGCAGATGCTTTGCCATTTCGACTTTCAGCTTTGCAATCTGCTCTTCGGACATATCGGCAAGCGGCAAGCGGCAGTGGCCGCAGTTGAAGCCCATCAGGTTCAATGCCTGCTTTACCGGGATTGGGTTGACGTCCATGAACAGTGCGTTCATGAGGTCGAGATACTTAAACGTGAGTGCCTGCGCCGTCTTGAGGTCGCCCGCAACGGAAGCGGTGGCAAGCTCGTGCATTTCTTTCGGCATGATGTTGGAGAACGTAGAGATGACGCCCTTGCCGCCGAGAGACGCGATCGGCAAAGTCTGCGTGTCTTCACCGGAGTAAACCGTGAGGTCATCACCGCAAAGCTCACGCGTTTTGATGAGCGCGGAGATGTCGTGGTTCGCTTCCTTTGTGGCAACGATGTTCTGCGTCTTCGAGAGCTCGTAGTACGTTTCCGGCAGAATGTTGAGGCCGGTGCGGCTCGGGACATTATACACAATGCACGGAATTTTTACACTGCCCGCAATGCGGTTGAAGCTTGCAACGAGGCCGCGCTGGGAAGTCTTGTTGTAGTACGGCGTGACAAGCAGAAGGCCGTTTGCGCCGAGTGCTTCTGCTTTTTGGGAGAGCTCCACGGCGTAGGCGGTATCATTGCTGCCGGTGCCTGCGATGACCGGCACGCGGCCGGCAACCTTGTTTACGGTGAACTCGATGACCTTCACGTGCTCTTCATCGGTGAGCGTTGCCGCTTCGCCGGTGGTACCGCAGGTGACAATGGCATCGGTGCCGCTTGTGATCTGAAACTCGATGAGCTTTTCAAGCTCCTCGTAGTTTACGGACATATCCGGGTTAAACGGGGTAACAAGTGCCACCGCTGCGCCGGTAAAAATGGTTTCTTTCATCTGAAAAATACCTCCTGAACGGTATCAGTCAAAATAGCCCTTCTTTGCGAGCAGCTCTGCAAGCAGAACACCGCCGCCTGCTGCGCCGCGCAGCGTGTTGTGGGAAAGGCAAACGAACTTGTAGTCATACTGGGTATCCGGGCGCAGTCTGCCGATGGAAACGGCCATACCATGCTCCAGTTCACGGTCGAGTTTTGCCTGCGGACGGTCTGCTTCCGTAAAGTAGTGCAGGAACTGCTTCGGTGCGCTCGGCAGCTCGAGCTCCTGTGCCGGGCCGCGGAACTCTGTCCAACGGCGGATGATTTCCTCCGGTGAGACCTTCTTTTCCATGGAGACGAACACCGCAGCCGTATGGCCGTCGGAAACCGGCACGCGGAAGCACTGTGCCGTGATGGACGGGGTGGTCGCGTTGACAATCTTATCGCCCTCAATGTGGCCCCACAGCTTCATCGGCTCCTGCTCGGATTTTTCTTCCTCGCCGCCGATATACGGGATGACGTTGTCGAGAATATCGGGATACGTTTCAAAGGTTTTGCCGGCGCCGGAGATGGCCTGATAGGTGCAGACGAGCACTTTCGTGACACCGAGGTCCATCAGCGGGTGAATAGCCGGAACGTAGCTCTGAAGGGAGCAGTTGGACTTGACGGCGATAAAGCCGCGCTTTGTGCCGAGGCGCTTTCTCTGTGCGTTGATGATTTCAATGTGGTCGGCGTTGATCTCCGGCACAACCATCGGCACATCCTCGACGCCGCGGTTTGCGCTGTTGTTGGAGACGACCGGGCACTCCTTTTTCGCATAAGCTTCTTCAAGGGCGCGGATTTCGTCTTTTTTCATATCGACGGCGCAGAATACAAAATCGACCTTGGAGACGACTTCGTCCATATCTGCAACAGCGTCTAAGACGATCATATCCGCCATACTTGTGGGAATGGGCGTTTTCATAGCCCAGCGTTTTTCAACGACGCTTTTATATGTTTTACCGGCGGAGCGGGAAGAGGCCGCAAGCGCGGTCACGTTGAACCACGGATGGTTTTCAAGGAGCGTTGCAAAACGCTGACCGACCATGCCTGTGCAACCAATGATACCGACATTATACTTTTTCATTTCTTTCACCCGTCCTGTTTACAGGACATCCTTTCAAAAATGATAAAATGTACGCTCAAAAACAAAATTAAGGTCAAATTTCATTTTTGAGCGAAAAAAAACCGGT
>CAKUBN010000037.1 GCA_934643185.1 uncultured Eubacteriales bacterium | reverse complement strand
TTTTTGTCAGTTCATTTAGCGTACAGTACAAAAATTTCGATTTTGAGCATTTGTGAAAGTATACAAAAACGGTATAGATTTGCCGTGAAAAGGTTAAAATATCACTCATTTTATCGATATTTTATATCGATATAGGTATATCTATTTGATTTTTGCCTGTTTTATACGAGTTAGAAGCGACTAATTTACGGACGCGCGAATTTTACAAAATTTTATGCAATTTAACGAAAAACGTGCGTTTTTGACACGTTGGTAAAAATGACGAAAGCTGTGCGTTATGCGAAATTCGCATAGCACACAGCCTAGTGTTTTTCTTTATAAGCTTTGAAATTTGCCTGCGCCGCACCCGCGCAGAACGTCTAAAAGCGCTTTGGCGGTCTTTTCCGGCAGCTCCACCGTTTGGTGCTCTTCGGGCATCAAATGCAAATAGTGCGCGTCGGAGCTGCGCAGGAGCATGAGGGGCTCTAACTCCGGATGCAGAAGACGCTGCCGGGCGGCATCGGCCGTAAGGGACAGCTCTGCCGCGGAAAACTGCGCTTCCGGCGGGATGACACCGAGCGATGCGGTGACGCTGTACGCGTCCTTATCGACATGCGCGGGAAACGCCACGCCGTTGAATTTCTGCACGAGCGGCTGCACGTCGTTGATGCTGATGTCCGTTGCGGTGATGAGGAGCTCAGAAATTTCGCCGATCTTTTCGTCGTCCTCGTTTAAGATCCACTGCTCGCCGAAAATTTCCGGGCGGTTCGGCACCGGCGGAATATGCGCGCAGACGTATTTGTCGAACGCGAGGGCATCCTCCACCGTTTCAAACAGGCAGACGACGTGGGCTTCCTCGGCGGTGCAGAGCTCCATGCCGGGGATAACGAGCACGCCGACGGCCTGCCCCACCTTGACGGCGGCGGGCGTGTTGCGGCAGGTGTTGTGATCCGTAAGCGCGATGATGTCGCAGCCGAGCAGCGCCGCCATGTTGACGAGGTTGTTCGGCGTCATGTCCATATCGCCGCACGGAGAAAGGCACGAGTGCAGGTGCAGGTCGTACCGATAGCTATTCATATGTTCACCCCAGTAACGAAGCGATTTTGAGCGCGGTCTCATAGGCGGGCAGGGACGTGCCGTACACGGTGATGGCCTGCTGCTCGGCGCGCGCTTTGGCGTCTGCATCCAAAACGGCATCTTCCACGAGAATGATGCCCGCGGTATCGGCAAGGGACGCGACGGCGATGGCGTTGACGTTGCCCATGACGGTGAGCCACGCGTCGTCTGCTTTGGCTCTGCCCATGACCCAGCTGAGTAAATCACCGCAGTAGCAGCCCTTGACTTCGCGCGTTGTATCTGTATTTTCGGTTAAAAGCTTCCAGCCGAGTGCTTCGGCCATTTCCCCTATCTGCATTTTGCTTCCCCCTATTCGTCTGTGCGCTTGCCGCTGTCGAGATCCAGATTCGAGAGCGAATCTGCAAAACGGCGAATCTCCTTGCGCAGGATGAACACGCAGTCTTCCTTGCGACAGCTGCCGCGCACGGTGTCTTCTGCAAAGGCACGGCAGCTTGGTGCGCCGCACGCGCCGCAATCGAGCCCCGGCAATTCCGCTTCCACCTTGTCGATCTCCATCATCATTTCCATGGCGCGGGAAAGATCCTCGGAGAGCGTTAAGACGTTGGAAAACTCCAAGCCGCTGCCCCAGTTCATTTCCTCCGGGACGGCTTTGTTTTTCTCCAGATGATTCTGCGAGACCGGCAGATATTTGCGCAGGCGCTGCAATCTGGCGATGGCGACATACGGATTTTCGACGCACAGCACGCCGCCGACGCAGCCGCCGGAGCAGGCGTTGAGCTCGATGAAATCCAGCTCGCCGATGCGCTCGTCTTCAATTTCCTCCAAAACGCGGATGACGTTTTCGATGCCGTCCGCCGCGAGATATTTTTCTTTTAACAGCGCCGAGGATTCGCCGCCGGAGGTCGCCCAGCTGACACCGATAATGCCGGAATTTGAGAGCGATTCGAGATCTTTTGGCGTGAGCTTATCCATGCGGCTTGAAAGCTGCGGGAAAATTTCGCTGATGGCGATGGCGCCGTCTACCTCCGACTTTTCGATGCCGATAGGCATGCGAATATCCGTAACCTTTGCGGGACACGGCGTGATGAAAAAGCAGCCGATCTGCTCTTTCGGCAGGCCCGTTTTCTGCATGGCCTGCTGCTTTGCAATCCTTGCCGCAGTCTCCATGGGCGACAAAAGCGGCAGAACGTGGTCGCAGAGATCCGGGAAGCGGACGCGGATTAAACGCACGACAGCCGGGCAAGCCGAGCTGATGACGGGGCGCTGCAAGGTGCCGGCATCCATCAGGCGGCGGGTAGCCTCACTGACAAGCTCTGCCGCGCCGGAAACCTCCATGACGTCATCGAACCCAAGCTTTTTAAGGCCGGATAAAACATAATCCTGATCGTCCAAATTATTAAACTGCCCGTAAAGAGACGGTGCGGGCAGCGCGATTTTATATGTAAACTTTTCCAGCATGGAAAGGTGGTCATGCTTTGCACGCTTTGCGTGGTGCGGGCAGATGCGGATGCACTCTCCGCAATCGATACAGCGCTCGCTCATGATGACCGCTTTGCCGCTGCGCACGCGAATGGCTTCCGTTGGGCAGCGCTTGATGCAGTTTGTGCAGCCGACGCACTTGCTTTCATCCAGCGTGACCGAGTGGAAAAAAATACCCAATCTAACGCGCCTCCTCCATTATCCTATGCAGAGCCTACGATTTTTCGCTCTGCGCGTAAACGACCATTTTGAGCGTGGTGCCCTGCCCCACGACCGAATCGATCGTCATTTCATCGGAATACTTCTTCATGTTCGGCAGGCCCATGCCGGCGCCGAAGCCGAGCGACCGCACGTTATCCGGCGCGGTGGACCAGCCCTCCTGCATGGCTTTTTCCACGTCTGCGATGCCGGGGCCGTGGTCGGTGAGCACGATGACGACCTTATCCGGGTCTACGTCGACATTCGCTTCGCCGCCGCCCGCGTGGATGACCATGTTGATCTCGCCTTCGTACATGGCGATGGAAACGCGGCGGATGGCAGACGGGTTATAGCCGAGCTTTTTTAATTTATGCTTCACGTCGCCGGAGGCTTCGCCCGCGCGGGTAAAATCATCGCCGGGGACTGAATACCGAAGCTGCAGCATACTCATGATACGTCACACCCGCCTTCTAACCCGTTTTCGTATAGGAGGCCGCACGCCGTGAACATTCTGTACGGCGTTGCGAGGATGGTGATGTCCTTTTGCCGTGCGAGCGACAGCACGGTCTCATCCGGGTGCTTGCCGCGCACAAAGATGATGCAGTGCATATCCATCATTTCCGCCGTGCGCACCACCTGCGGGTTCACAAGACCCGTGAGCAGCACGGACTGATCTTTGACGAACGCCAGCACGTCGCTCATCATATCGCTGCCGCATGCGGTTTTGACCTCTTCCTGAAGGTCGCCCTCCGCCAGTATTTCCGCCTTTAAAATGTTGACAATATCCTGTACCTTCATGAAAGCTTCACCCTTTCGCCGAGTTCGGACACAGCTCTATTTGCTTTTTTGAGCCCAAAGTGTCCTTGTATTCTGTTATTATACAAAAAGATTTCCAAAAAATCAATCCGTTATGGAAAATGTTCTGTGATTTTCGATAGTTTTTTGTGACGGATTTTCCGTGAATTTTTCGTTGTGCGTGTGAAAAACGGTTTTTTGTCGATAGAAGGCGGACAGTTTATTTTTATTTGTACGTGGGGCGCGAACGAAACGCGGCATTCGATATTTGTCCACCGATTAGATACACCTGTTTTTACCAAGAAAACAAATTTATGCTTGACATTTGCGTTTTTGTGTATGTATAATAGGGAAAACTTTACCGCGGTGCTATAAGAAACCGCGGCGAAGCTTTGGCAATCTTATTTTATTATCCGGTGCGATTTAACGCGCCAAAGAAAGGAAGATCTTATATGAACCGTGTGTACAACTTCTCTGCCGGCCCCTCTATGCTGCCGGAAAGTGTTCTTCTGAGAGCCGCTGCCGAAATGCTCGACTATGAAGACTCAGGACAGTCCGTGATGGAGATGTCACACCGATCTAAGGTCTATGACGCGATCATCAAGGGTGCGGAGAGCCTTCTGCGCGAAGTGATGGAGATCCCGGATAACTACAAGGTGCTCTTTTTGCAGGGCGGCGCGTCCTCGCAGTTTGCGATGGTGCCGCTGAATTTGATGACGAAAAACCACAAGGCCGACTATGTGCTCTCCGGCCAGTTCTCCACAAAGGCGTATAAGGAAGCCGCGCGCTTTGGCGACTGCAAGGTGGTGGCCTCCTCGAAAGAGCAGAATTTCAGCCGCATTCCCGATTTGGACCCGAAGGAATTCCGCCCGGACGCAGACTATTTCCACATCTGCATGAACAACACGATCTACGGCACGGTGTTCCACACGCTGCCGGAAACGGGCGACGTGCCGCTTGTGGCGGACATTTCCTCGTGCATTTTGAGCCGACCGATCGACGTTTCGAGATTCGGCGTTCTGTATGCGGGCGCGCAGAAAAATGTAGCCCCGGCAGGCTTGACGATCGTCATCATCCGCGAGGATCTCATCGGCGAGCCGCAGGAAAACACGCCGACGATGTTCATGTATAAGACGCACGCGGACAGCGACAGCATGTACAACACGCCGCCGTGCTACTCCATTTACATGTGCAAGCTCGTTTTGGAATGGCTGAAAAACGAAGTGGGTGGACTGAAGGCGATGGAAAAGCGCAACGTGGAAAAGGCTGCGCTGCTTTACGATTTCCTTGATCGCTCGAAGCTCTTTAAGGGCTGCGCCGAAAAGGACAGCCGGTCCATTATGAACGTGACGTTCGTGACGGGCGACAAGGACCTGGACGCGAAATTCGTGCAGGAAGCTGCCGCGGCGGGCTTTGTGAACCTGAAGGGTCACCGCAGTGTGGGCGGCATGCGCGCGTCCATCTACAACGCGATGCCGCGCGAGGGCGTGGAAAAGCTCGTTCAGTTTATGGAGAACTTTGAAAAGGAGAATGCCTGATGCACAATATACTTTGCCTCAATAAAATCAGCCCGCTCGGCACCGACCGTTTGGGCGAAAACTATACATATGCTGCCGAGATCGAAAACCCGGAGGGCATTTTGGTGCGCTCCGCCGCCATGCACGACATGACTCTGCCCGAAAGCCTGCTTGCGATTGCGAGAGCGGGCGCGGGCGTGAACAACATCCCTGTGGAAAAGTGCGCGGAAGCCGGCATTGTAGTGTTCAACACGCCGGGCGCAAACGCCAACGCTGTAAAGGAGCTGGTGCTGGCGGCGCTGTTTTTGACGTCCCGCAAGATCGTTCCGGCGATGGAATGGGTGCAGACGTTAAAAGGCACGGCGGACATCTCGAAGCAGGTGGAAAAAGGAAAATCCGCGTTTGCGGGGCCGGAAATTCTCAGCAAGAAGCTGGGCGTGATTGGCCTTGGCGCGATCGGCGTGCTCGTCGCAAATGCCGCGCAGACGCTCGGCATGCAGGTGTACGGCTTTGACCCGTTCCTCTCCGTAGACGCGGCATGGAACCTTTCGAGCGACATTGTGAAAGCCGCTTCCGTCGATGAGATTTTCGAGAAGTGCAACTATATTACCGTGCATGTGCCGCTGAATGATTCGACGCGCGGGCTCATCGGCGCGGATGCTTTGAAAAAAGTGAAAAAAGGCGTGCGCGTGCTGAACTTCTCGCGCGGGGCGCTTGTGGACACCGACGCGATGTTAAGTGCGCTTGCAGACGGCACGGTCGCCGCGTATGCGACGGACTTCCCGGACGACGCGCTGCTTGGGACGGAAAACGTCATTGCGATCCCGCACCTTGGCGCTTCCACGCCGGAAAGCGAGGACAACTGCGCCGTGATGGCCGCGGAGGAGCTCAAGGACTACATTGAAAACGGCAACATCCGAAATTCTGTCAACTTCCCGAACATTTCCATGGCGCGCGGCGCGGACACACGCATTTGCCTTGCGCACCGGAATATTCCGAATACCATCGGTTCGTTTACGCAGGTGTGCGGCGAAGCGGGCATCAACATTGAGAACATGCTCTCGAAATCGCGGGGCGACTGGGCGTATACGATTTTGGACGTTACGGGCGATGTAGCGGAGGACGTGCGCGAGAAGTTAGCGGCGCTTCCGCCGGTCGTACGGGCGAGGGTGATAAAGTAACACCGAGCTTATGGCGGGCGTGACGTAAAAGTTTTGCTCAAGCTTTTTCAAAAGCTTGTGGGGTCTCGGGGCAAAGCCCTGAGTCGCCATTCGCAAATGGCGAAATCTTATTGCCTACCAAAAATCAGGACGGGAGGATAAACAGTCCAGTGGACTGTTTATCCGTGGGAGACCCAATTAGGGGGTCTCCCAAAGGGCGGCTAAATGCCGCCCTTTTTCATATCCGCAAGCTTTCTGTATCTCTCCCTTTCCCTCTGTCAGAGGGAGTTTATATTTTTTATGCGCAGGCACAATGAAACACCGCACTCATGGAAAAAAACGTGAGTGCGGTGTTATTTAAATAGGCGGTCTTTTGACCGCCTATCAGGAAACCCATGCAACTGGGTTTCCTGCGGATAAACAGTCCACCGGACTGTTTATCCTACTTTCCTAGTTTTGGGTTAGGCAAAAGGATTTCGTCGTTTGCGAACGACGACTTAGGGCGCTGCCCTAAGAACCCGTAAACTTTCTCGAAGAAAGTTTAATCAAAGACTTTTAAGTATCGCTGCCGCGGGCAAGCGGGGGATTTTTCCAAAGAAAAAACGGAAGCTTTACGCTTCCGTCCCTTTCTTCGTTTCAGTTTTGCTCCTGCAGGCTGCGGCCTACCAAAAGCGCTGCGATACATTGCACGATCTCTTTGTCGCTGGCATCTTCCGGAATGGCGCTCCAAAATGCACGGGCCACATCGTCCGAAGACTGCTTTGCCGTGCGGAGGGCCGCACCGATCTCTTCGCGGACTGTATCTCCGTCCACGCCGTGTTTTGCCGCTACGCGCAGCATCAATTCCTGTTCACTCAAAAGGCTTCCCGTCCTTCCTGATTCGGCCCGACAGCTCCGCCGCAATCGATACGGGCGGAGGCTGTCGGATGGTTGGTAAATCTGTCATTGATGTCATTATAGCAATGCTTTCAGAGAAGTTCAAATAGAATCGTTCGCGTGATTTCGACCGGAACTGACAGGTTTCTTTTCACCCTGACAAAAGGTGTGCGGGTTTTTGCAAAAAAGCCGAAATTGTTACGAAAAGTTCATATTTTGACGCAATTGCCGGGGCCGCCGCCAAAGCTGCCCATACCCGTAGCGCCGCGGACAACGCCGGAGCAGGTTTCGCTCGCGGCTTCTGTACCGTTTACATAGACTGTATACGTTTCTCCCTCGGTGATGTCCGGCGTGCTGAACGTGACATTCGTAAAGCTCTTCGGAGCCACGGCGGAAACGAGCGTGTTGCCGTCCGCGCCCTTCACTTCTACGGTGTCACCCGCGCTGCCGGTGCAGCTGACGCTGATCGTGTTCTGTTTGGAATCCGTTGTGGGGGTCTTCAGCATGCCGGAGCTGCCTGTGCCGAGCACAACGCCGCCGTTGATGGTAAACACGCCGTCGCAGTCAAATGTGCCGTTACCGTCACCGGTGGGGCCGCTGACGTACACCGTACCGCCGTTAATCGTAAGCGCACCGTTGGAATCGAGCCCGTCGCCGGAGGCGTTTACGGTGAGCGTGCCGCCGTTGACGGTGAGCGTATCTGCACCCGCGGTGCTAAAGCCGCCGTCAACGGCGCTGCCTGCAGCATTCAGACCGTCGTCGCTTGCGGCGACATCGATCGTACCGCCATTGATGGTGAGGTCGATGGCTTCAAGACCCTCGCAGGACTCTTCCACCACGATGGTGCCGTCCTCGATCGTAAGGGTGTCATCTGCGTGCAGGCCGTCGTCGCCGGACTTTACGGTGATACCGCCGCCCGAAACGGTCATCGAATCGTTGCTGTGCAGGCTGTCGTCTGCGGAATCGACCGTGACGGTGCCGCCGGTGATGTCGAGCGCGGCTTCGGCCTTGATGCCCTTTGTAGACAGAGTTTCGTCCGTCGTTGTACTCTGTGCGCCGCCAAACATAGCATTGCCCGTTTTTTGCTCTCCATTCGCGCCGCCGCCTGCGGTAACATTTACTTCGCCCGCGGAAATGAGAACACTGGTCTCCGCCTGAATGCCGTCCTGCTCGGCGGTGATGTTCACAGTGCCCCCGCCGATATAAACATAGCCTTTATCGGCCTCGGATTTGGTGGACTTGATGCCGTTGCCGGAAGCCGTGATATGGACGGTGCCGACCTTAATGAGCACAGCGTCTTTGCCGACGAGGCCGTCGTCTGCCGAAGTGATATTCAAAACGCCGCCGGCGATTTTCAATTTATCTTCGCTCGTGATGCCGTTATTTGCGTTGGCGTTGACGTTCAGCGTGCCCGTGCCGTTAACGGAAAGGTCGCATTTGGCGAAAATCGCGGCGGTAAGCGCATCGTTGCCGTCCGTGCCGGTGACGGTATCGGTTACGGTGCTTTCGGTGTTTTCGGGCAGGCTGATGATGACCTTATCGGCGTTCTTTGCGTAGATGGGCGCGCTTGTGGTGCAGGTGATGCTCGCGTTTTCGAGCACGAGGCGCACGTCATCGTCGTCGCCGGCATCGATGATGATCTGGCCGTCTGTGAGCGTGCCGCTGATCACATATGTGCCCGCTTCCGTGATGGTGACGGTGCTGCCGGAGACCTTAACGCCGTCTGCTTCCTTTGGCGCGGAAAGGTCGATCTTCACGGTGTCTTCCGTACTGTAATCGATGTAGAAATCCTTATTTTTGAAGGAAAGATTTGCTTCGATGACGGAGCCGATGGTGCCGTTCATCGCGCCGCCGGTAGAATCGGTCTCGTCTGCACCGCTTTCCTCAGTGCTCACGGTAGAGGAAGCGGAAGATGCGGACGTAGACGACGTGGTCGACTGTGTGGAGGCGCAACCCGCTAAGATCAGTGCGGAGAGAATGACAGCAAA
This sequence comes from uncultured Eubacteriales bacterium, assembly GCA_934643185.1. Classification (GTDB taxonomy): domain Bacteria; phylum Bacillota; class Clostridia; order Oscillospirales; family Acutalibacteraceae; genus Hominenteromicrobium. The sequence continues at coordinate 13,481 of CAKUBN010000037.1, read as the reverse complement.
GCGCAGGGTGTGTTTTTTCATGGATAAACGATTCGGTTTCATAAAGGAAGGCTCCTTTCTTTACAGCTGTTCCACGGGAGTATGCGGCTGGCCGCAGCGCACTTCGAGATTGCCGTTGCGGCAGCGAAGCGCATCGAGAAATTCTTTTTCGTTGCGGTCGTCCGCAAGGCGCACGCGATAGTGCAGCTTATAGAGGCTACCGAGGCTTGCGGTCTTGACTTCCGTAAGCTCTGCGTGGGTAGTGTATTCTTTGAAAATATCGTCGAACACCTCGGTGTAATCGAGCGATTCCGGGATGGTGATGCTGAGCTCCTTCTCGCCGCTGCGGTCTGCGCCGATGTGGAAGAAGATGAGCAGGTACAGCACGGCGCACGCAATGAGCGTGAAGAGCATGGCGAGCATGATGTAGCCGCTGCCGCAGGCAAGGCCGACCGCCATGGCGATGAAGATGACGGAGATGTCCTTTGCGTTGCCGGGTGCGGAACGGAAACGGACGAGGCCGAACGCGCCGGCGACCGCGACGCCCGTGCCGACGTTGCCATTGACGAGCATGATGACGGTCTGCACGGCAAACGGCAGCAAAATGACGGCGAGCACAAGGCTCTGCGTGAAGCGCGTGCGGCGCGTATACGTAAACGCGATGAGTGCGCCGCACAGCAGCGCGACAAGCGAGCAGATCAAAAACGAAGATACGGTGATGCCGGACGAGGTCAGGCTTGCAAACATGGTTTCCATGAGATATCCTTTCTAAATTCAACAAAGTATTCAGGAGGCGTGCACGATGTGTACGCCGTGGGTGTTGTAGGCAGCGCCGTATTTTGAAAACGACGAGGGGTAAATGCCTAAGCTGCTCAGCATGCCGGTGAGCCATGTGGGAAGGCCGCCGCCCGCTTTGATCTCCATCAGCGTTTCGCCGGGCTCTAAAAGCAGCTGGCCTTCATCGCCCTGACGCAGGTCTGTGTTGGTTTCTCTAAAGCGGATGTTGGTATCAAATGTAATGCGCAGGCCGCTGTCTTCGCGGCTATAGAGCGCCACGCGGTCGTAGCACAGCGCCACGGCAGGCTTTAAATCGCCGTAATAGCGCAGCGACCACGTGATCTCTTTTGCGATCTGGCTGTTATCCTTCGGCGCTTTGCCGTTTACGAGCCAGTCATACGCTTCGCCGTAGGGCATTACGATGCGGCGCTTATAGACGATGCCCTGGTATTTTTTCTTCAGCTCCACGAACGACGGGCTTTCCGCTTTCGGCACGCCGTAGGTGCGCAGACGCAGCTTTTCTTTATAGACGGGCTTTTCACCCGAAAGCCGCGCCAGCAAATGATTCGGGGTGTCAAAGTAGATGTTGCATATCGTGGAGCGCCCGTATTCATCGGGACGCATATACGGCTCCAAAACCGTCCAAAGCGTTTCAAACTGTAAGGAATCGAGCAGATATTTTTGCTCTACGCGCTCAAATACGCCGGTATAGTCCGCCATGGCTTTCGCCCTCCTCTTTGTTTTGTTTCTTAAATTTTACTTACAAAATGTGAAGAGCAGGTGATTAAACCTTGAGGATTACCGGAGAAAACCGTGCAAAAAACATGTACTGTGCACCGTTCCTACAAAAACGGGCGTGTTCTGCTGTGCAAAAAGTCCATTGCGCCGCGCGTATACAAATGATAGAATGAGATATACGCGTTTCTATGGAAAAACGCGATTTTGGGAGGATAAGTATGTACACACTCGATTATTTAAATTGCTTTATTGAAAACCTTGACCTGCCGGAAGCGAGCCGTGCTTCTCTGCGCGAAAGCTGCGAGACGCTTGTGACGACGCCCGGCGCGATCGACGAGCTGGTTTCTGCCGAGACGCTGCTTTTTAAAGACTACGGCATTGACGGCGCTTACGGCGCGGAGTGGCAGCCCATTGTGCCGCACATGGACGCGCTTTCCGAGCTGACGGGCCTGCACCGCCATGTGGTGGATTTTCTGTTCCTTGTGCTTGCGAGCGAGCGCCTGCGTGAAAATTACAGAACGGCGGGTCTGACGGACGAGCTGTTCTGGGACACGATCGCCGACCTCAAATTCAAGCTCATCGAGTGCCACGACGTATACGGCATTTGGGGCACGTTTGTTGCAAGCTGGTACCCGTGGTTCTACACGATGCACCGCTTTAAGCTGGGCCGCTTGCAGTATGAGGCCGTGCACTTCTCCGGTGATGCGCCCGTGACGGTGGGCGGCTACACGGTAAAGCCCGGCGACACCGTTTACAACATGCACATTCCGTCCTGCGGCTCTTTGAACCGCGCGGTGCGCATCGACTCCTACAAAAAGGCCTTTGACGGCAAGCCGATGGTGTTCTGCTGCCACTCCTGGCTTTTGTTCCCGAAGAACCGCGAAATCCTGCCCGAGACGCTCAACATGGTCGATTTTATCGGCGACTTCTATATTTATGACAGCGAGGAATACGATGAATTCTACGACAAGTGGCGCGTATTCGCAAAGGACTTTGAAAAGCCGGACAGTGAGCTGCCCGAGGACACCACGCAGCGCCGCTGCTTTAAAAAGTGGCTTTTGGACGGCAAAAAGACCGGCGCAGGCGCGGGCATATTCGTCTACGACGGCGAGAAATTCATTAAATAAGTAAAATTGCAGGATATTTTACAAAAGCTTGCATTTTTATGCGTAAAAAGCCTTGACAGAAGCTGCATTGCATGCTATACTTCTGAATTGCTGATCGGTCATATAAATTCACGACTTGGGTGAATGTCTCTACCGGCCGCCTTGTGTGCCGACTATACCGAAGCCGCTTACGGGCTTCGTGTATACGTTCGGGTGCAGGGCGGCCTTTTTATGCGCCGATTTGCCCGAAACCGGGTCTTGCATAGAGTTGTATTTTGAAATTCATACGAAAATCCATCCGTTAGTTTTAGAAAGTTGGGGTCACACATGAACACAGACATCGTCATCATCGGCGCCGGCCCTGCCGGCATTTTCACTGCAATGGAGCTTCTGCGCCGCGGCAGCAAGGAAAAGATCCTGCTGCTCGAGAAAGGCCGCTCCATTGAAACGCGCAAATGTCCCAAGGCGCAGACCGGCCGCTGCATGAACTGCAAGCCGTACTGCCACATTACGACGGGCTTTTCCGGCGCGGGCGCGTTCTCGGACGGCAAGCTTTCGCTGAGCCCGGAGGTCGGCGGCGACCTGCCCCAGCTGATCGGCGAAGACACCGTGCAGTCGCTTATTGAATACACGGATTCCATTTATCTGGAGTTCGGCGCGGACACGCGCGTGGAGGGCGTAAGCGAAAAGGAAGCCGTGAAGGAGATCCGCAAGCGCGCCATCCAGACCGGCTTAAAGCTCGTCGACTGCCCCATTCGTCACCTCGGCACAGAGAAGGCGCAGGAGATTTATTACGCGATTGAGCAATATCTTCTGCATAACGGCGTGGAGATTCGCTTCGGCTGCGCGTGCAGCGACCTCATTTTGAAGAACGACACCTGCATCGGCGTGCACGTTGCGGAGGGTCAGAACGAATACGACGTTTACGCGAAACAGACCGTTGTGGCAGCCGGCCGACGCGGCGCGGATTGGTTTGACAAGCTCTGCGCCCGCCACGGCATCGCCCATGCGCCGGGCACAGTGGACATCGGCGTGCGCGTAGAGGTGCGCAACGAGGTCATGGAAACCGTGAACAACGTTCTGTATGAATCGAAGCTCATCGGCTACCCGAAGCCGTTTAAAAACAAGGTGCGCACATTCTGCCAGAACCCGGGCGGCTTTGTCAGCCAGGAAAATTACGATAACAACCTCGCCGTCGTGAACGGCCATTCCTATAAAGATAAAAAATCCGATAACACGAACCTCGCCATTTTATGCTCCCACAACTTCAACGAGCCGTTCAATCAGCCGATCGAATACGCGCAGAAGGTGGGCGAGCTGACGAACATGCTGGGCGCGGGCCACATTCTGGTGCAGCGCTACGGCGATATTCTGGACGGCAAGCGCACGTGGCAGAAAGAGCTTTCTCGCTCGAACCTGCGCCCCTCTCTGCCGGACGCGGTGGCGGGCGACATCACCTCTGCCATGCCGTACCGCGCCATGGTGAACATCATCAACTTCATTCAGGCGGTCGATCACGTCGTCCCGGGCTTCGCCGCCGTGGAGACGCTGCTCTATTCGCCGGAGCTGAAATTTTACAGCAACCGCGTGAAGATGGACACGGATCTCAACACAAGCATTCACAACCTGCACTGCCTTGGCGACGCCAGCGGATGGACGCGCGGCCTGATGATGGCCTCTTGCATGGGCGTGCTCATGGGCAGAAAACTCGCAGAACAGGAAAACGCATAAGAGAACAAGATTGCACACATCGCAAGTTCACACATAAAGAAACGGGCCCCGCCGCGGCAATTCGGCAGAAGCCCGTTTTCTTATGCTTTTCCCCGCAAATCGCAGAATTTCCTTGCAGGCGCAGGGGGAATATGCTATACTGATTGAGTATGAGTTTACATCATGACTACATTCAAAGAAAGATGGTTTTATAGATGAAATTAGGTATTGTCGGTCTGCCGAACGTCGGCAAGAGCACACTTTTTAATGCGATCACGAATGCGGGGGCGCAGTCTGCGAACTACCCGTTCTGCACCATTGAGCCGAACGTGGGCGTTGTTGCTGTGCCGGACAAGCGCCTCGATAAGCTGGCAGAAATGTACGAGCCGGAAAAGTTCACCCCGGCGACGATCGAGTTTGTGGACATTGCGGGTCTTGTGAAGGGCGCGTCGAAGGGCGAGGGCCTCGGCAACAAGTTTCTCTCCAACATCCGCGAGGTGGACGCAGTGGTTCATGTGGTGCGCTGCTTCGAAAACGACGACATCATCCACGTGGAGGGCTCCATTGACCCGGCCCGCGACATTGAGACGATCGATCTCGAGCTCATCCTCTCCGACATTGAGGTGCTCGACCGCCGCATCGATAAGACGAAGAAGATGATCAAGGCGGACAAGAAGTACCAGAGCGAGCTGGAGTTCTTTGAGCGCGTGCACGAGGCGCTGGACGCCGGCAAGCCTGCCCGCAGTGTGGAGTGCGACGAGGAGGAAGCCGAGCTGCTCGCTTCCGTCAATCTGCTGACGAACAAGCCGATCATTTTCGCCGCCAACATGAGCGAATCCGATTTTGCAAACGGCATTGAAAATAACCCCGGCTACCTCGCCGTGAAGAAGATCGCCGACGAGCAGCACGCCGCTGTTCTGCCGATCTGCGCGGAGATCGAGGCTGAAATTTCCGGCATGGACCCGGAAGAGAAGGAGCTTTTCCTCGCTGACATGGGTCTGACCGAGTCCGGCCTTGACCGTCTCATCAACGCCTGCTACTCCCTGCTCGGCCTCATCTCCTACCTGACTGCCGGCAAGCCCGAGGTGCGCGCCTGGACGATCAAGAAAGGCACGAAGGCACCGCAGGCTGCGGGCAAAATCCACAGCGATTTCGAGCGCGGCTTCATCCGTGCCGAGGTCATTGCGTTCGACGACCTGATGGCATGCGGCTCCATGGCGGCTGCGAAGGAAAAGGGTCTTGTGCGCAGCGAAGGCAAGGAATACGTGATGCAGGACGGCGACATCGTGCTGTTCCGCTTCAACGTTTAATTTTAAATAAGAACAGCAAAGCCCTCCGCTTTCCGAGTTTTCGGGAGGCGGAGGGCTTTTTTGCAGGAATAAAATCTTATACGCTTTATTTGTTGTCTTCGCTGACGATGCGGTAGTAGATTTTTGCGGTGAGGGCGTAGACGACCGCATAAAACACGGAGAACACAAGGAACGACGCGACCGTGCAGAGGATAAACACCGTTTCGGAGCTGAGCATCATAGCGCGCAGGATGGCGCGGATGATGGGGTACGCGAACACGACGTGGATGCCGGCTGTGATGAGCGGCAGGAAAAAGACGGTCAAAATCTGCGTATGGATGGAGTGCTTCACTTCCTTTTGGCTGAGGCCGACCTTCTGCATGATGGCAAAGCGGGTCTTATCCTCCATACCTTCGGAAATTTGTTTATAATAGATGATGAGCACGGCTGCCACGGTGAACACAAAGCCGAGCGAGATGCCCATGAAGAGGAAGCTGCCGTACATACCGCGGATCTCCTGCTCGTTTTCCACGCGGCACTCAAAGTTGAAGTAGCCGTCGCCGTCCCAGAACACGCTTTCGTCCTCCGGCATGACGGTCGTAACGTCTTCTATGATCGCATCGTAAAACGCCTGCTGTTCTTCATCTGTCAGGCTGCCAAGCGAGATGCAGTAGTATTCGGTAGGCGTGATGACCTTGCTTTTTTCTGCATAATCCGGCAGAACGACGACATACGGCTTGGAGACGTAGGCGTTATATTTGCCGCGCAGGTTAAAGGACTTCGGCGTGGGCGAAAGCGTATAGGTCGTGCCCGCAAACGTCATGGTGTCCGGCATAGGGACGCCGTCTACACTCATATAAAGCGCCGTACCCGGCTCCACGGTCACATTTTCGCCCGTGATGCGGTTATAGGTCTCTGCGGAGAAGAACAGCACATTGCACGTGATGGAGCCGATCTGCGCGGTGCCGTCCTTTACGAAGATCGCGGAGGCGCTGTCCTCGATTTCTTCCGTGGAATCGTAGCCGGTCAGAAATTCATAGGACGTATAGCTGCCGCCCGGGACACTTTTGAGCTCGTCCGTCAAAAAAGTGGCCATATCGACCATGTGGTTCGGGTCTTCCAGGCTCAGCAGGATGTCTGCCGGGTAGCGGTTGTAGATCATATCCTCGGTGCCGAACCACAGAGAGCAGGTGGAAGACAGAATGACGAGCACCATGGTGGAGAGGATGCAGATATTTGAAAGGCCGACGGCGTTCTGCTTCATGCGGTACAGCATGCCGGAAACGCTGATGAAGTGGTTTGTCTTATAATAATAATTTTTGTTGCGGCGCAAAAGCTTTAAAAGCGCGATGCTGCCCGCTGTGAACAGAAAATACGTGCCGATGACAACGAGAACAACGGCGATGAAAAACAGAGAAATGGCGAGGACGGGCTCTCTGGAAGACAGAATGGAAAGCGTGTAGCCGGCACCGATGCACAGCACGCCGAGTACCGCCATGATGACTTTCGTTTTGGGCTCACGCTCGCCGACGCTTGTGCCGTGCAGAAGCTCAATGGGGCGCGAAGTGCGCACACGGAACACATTGGAAATGTAGATCAACAGGTAGATCACGCCAAACACAATGACAACGTGCTGAAGGCTTTTCGGCATGACATGGAAGCCGTAGCTGGGCGTGATCCGCATCATTTTGGCAACAATGAGAAACGTGAGCTTATCGAGCAGAATGCCGAACGCGGAGCCGCCGATGATGACGATGAGCGCCGCGAAAAGCGTTTCCAGCCCGATGACGCGGGCGATGTGGCCCTTGTTCATGCCGAGCACGTTATAGAGGCCGAGCTCTTTTTTGCGCTGCTTCATCAAAAAGCTGTTCGTGTAAAACAGGAAGATGACGGAAAACAGCATGACAACACCGTTGCCGAACGTGAACATCATCTGCGCCGTGGGGCCGAGGTCCGGGTTGCCCGAAAGAGAATTTAAAATGTAGCTGACCGCCGCCACAAAAATGCCCGCCAGCATAAACGGCACATAGCTGCGGCGGTGCTTTTTGATGTTCTGCGCCGCCAAGCGCACATATAAATTATTCATTTTGATGCCCTCCCGTTACGCGCCTGCCGCCATGGCGGTGAGAGTATCTGAAATGCGGCGGAACATCTCTTCGTTTGTGGAGCCACCGCGGTAGATCTGGTGGAACACGACGCCGTCCTTGATAAACAGCACGCGGCCCGCGTGGCTTGCGGCTTTTGTGGAGTGCGTAACCATTAAAATCGTCTGCCCGGCACGGTTGATCTCGCCGAAAAGGGACAAAAGACTGTCGGACGCGTGGGAATCGAGCGCGCCGGTGGGTTCATCCGCAAGTAAAATCTGCGGCGAGGTGATGAGCGCACGCGTCACGGCGGCGCGCTGCTTCTGGCCGCTGGAAACCTCATACGGGTACTTCTGGAGCAGGTCTGCAATGCCAAGCTGCTGCGCGAGCGGCAAAAGCTTTGCCTGCATCTCCGGGAAATGCTTGCCCGCTAAGACGAGCGGCAGGAAAATGTTATCCTGCAGGGTGAAGGTATCAAGCAGGTTGAAATCCTGAAAGACGAAGCCGAGGTTCTGGCGGCGGAACGAGGCGATCTCTTTTTCGCCGATCGTCGAAAGTGCGCGGCCGTTTAAGAACACTTCGCCCTCTGTGGGGCGGTCGAGCGCCGCAAGAATATTTAAGAGCGTCGTTTTGCCGGAGCCGGACTCGCCCATGATGGCGACGTACTCGCCGCGCTCCACCGCAAACGTGACATTCGTGAGCGCCTGCACGCGGCTGCCGCCGAACCGCGTGGTGTATACCTTTTTCAAACCATTGACTTCCAAAACAGCCATAAATAAGTCTCCTTTTTCAATTCGTTGACAAAAGTATACAGCAAAATGCGAAGCCGGAACATCGATTCACCTTACAAAATGAAAGGTGGAGCTTACATTTTTGTAAGGTGGCAGCACGGTGCTGTCGGTGAACGACGAAGCTGCGGCCTTTTCTAAGGACTTGCCGAGCAAGTCCTTTAGGGAACCCATGCAACTGGGTTCCCTACGGCTAAACAGTCCCCCGGACTGTTTAGCCTACTCTCCTAGTTTTTGAGTAGGCAAAAGGATTTCGCTTTCTGCGGAAAGCGACTTAGGGCTCTGCCCTAAGAACCCGCAAGTTTTCTGAAGAAAACTTGACTAAAGACTTTTGCGTCGCTTCGCTGTTTCCGTTACTCACTCCACCTGCAAGCGGCTTTCTTTCATATCGAGTGAAAAGGTGCTGCCCGCTCCGGGGGCGGACTGCACGGAGAGCGTGTGGCCGAGCATATCGGCGGCGCGACGGCTTAGATACATGCCAAGGCCCGTCGATTTCTTCTCTGCCCTGCCGTTATAGCCCGTGAAGCCCTTTTCAAAAATGCGCGGCAAATCTTCCGGCGCGATGCCGATGCCGGTGTCGCTGACTTTTAAGACCTTATCTTTTGTGACGGTGACGGTCACGGTGCCGCTTTCCGTATATTTTACGGCGTTTGCGAGGATCTGGCCCAAAATGAACGCCAGCCACTTTTCATCCGTTAAAACCTGCACGGGGGCGATGTCGCATTTTAAGGCGATGTGCTTGCGGATAAACTGCCCAGCATACTGCCGCACGACGCGCTTGATGACGGGTTCAACCTCGACCTGCGCAAACACAAGGTCGTTTGACGTGCTGTTTAAGCGCGCGTAGTTTAAGGCCATTTCGACGTAGCGGTCGATGCGAAACAGCTCTGCGGAAAGGGCGCGGCTGCGCGGGGTATCTTCTTCGCCGAGCATCAGCCGCATGGCGGAGATGGGCGTTTTGATCTGGTGCACCCACATGGTGAAATAATCGGCACTCTCCTCCTGCCCGCGGCGGCGGTCCGTCTCGCTTTGGGCGAGCTTGGTGCACAGCATGCGCACGGCTTCATCGTAACATTCGGCTGTGCTGCCCGATGGCTCCGGGAGATCACCGCGGGATTCGGGCAGGCTTAAAAGCGCCGCTTCCAGGCGGCGAAATTGCTTATGGAACCGCAGATAGCTGACGGCAAAACACAAAAGCCCCAGCACCGCGCACAACAGCGCCGCGTACAAAACGGGTTCTGCAGGCAGGTCGCTCAAAAACAAAATCACCGCAAAAATGGCGGAGCACAGCAGCAAAAATGCGAGCTGCAAGCTGTGCGCGCGCAGGTAGAAAAAAAACAGCGCGCCTTCCTTTTTCTTCATAAAGCACCTCACAAAATGACGTAGCCGCTGCCGACGCGCGTCGTGATGAAATCGGTCAGGCCGATGCCCGAAAGCTTTTTGCGCAAGCGGGTCATGTTGACGGTCAGCGTGTTTTCCTCAATATACAGGTCGTATTCCCAAAGACGCGTCATGAGCGTCTCGCGGCTGACGACCTTGCCGCGGCTTTCCATAAGCGTTTGCAGAATGCGGAATTCGTTGCGCGTGAGCTGTACCTTTTGGCCGTCGTGCGTCACTGTCTCATCGTTCAGGTTCAAGACCGCACCGCCGCGCTCAATGACTGGCACGCGGTCGCCAAGGTCGTAGGTGCGGCGCAACAGGGCGCGAATTTTTGCCATGAGCACAGAGGGGTCGAACGGCTTTGCGATGAAATCATCGTCGCCCATGTCCACCGCCATCACGATATTCATATTTTCCGACGCGCTTGAGACAAAAATGATCGGCACGGCGGAAATTTTGCGGATCTCGCTGCACCAGTGGTAGCCGTTAAAAACCGGCAGGGTGATGTCCATGAGAACCAGATGCGGGTCGAAATCTGTAAATTCGCGCAGAACATCGCGAAAATCGCGTACACAGCGCGGGGTGAGCCCCCAGGATTCGATGATGCGGCTGACCGCACCCGCAATGGCCTCATCATCTTCAACGATCAAAATTCTGTGATTTTCCATAGTATCTCCTAAATAAAGCTAACGGCAACCGTCGGTTAAAAGTTTTCGCCAGCCTTTTTCAAAAGGCTGTGGGGTCTTGGGGCAACGCCCCGAGTCGCTTTCCGCAGAAAGCGAAATCTCTTTGCGTTCGCGAAGATCAGGAAAATAGGCAGAACAGTCCGGTGGACTGTTCTGCCGCAAGAAACCCTATCAAGGGGGTTCTTGAAAGGCGAGCAAAACGAGCCTTTAAAAAAAATGCCGGCCTCACTTCTCCCCCAGCACCCGCTTCAAAAACGCCGCCGAGCGCTCCATGCCTTTCAGCTGCTCTATGGAGCCGAAATGCTCTGCCGCAAAGCTGCCGGTGTAGCCGGAATCGAGCAAAATGCGCATTATCTTTGCAACGGGGAGATCGCCGTCACCTACCGCTACGGGGTACAGCTTGCGGTTTGCTACCGTGACGCACGGGCTGCCGGCGTTTTCCGTAAACGCGCGGTCTTTGCAGTGCACCGAAACGATGTACGGGCGAAAAAGCTCCAAAATGCGCAGCGCGTCCTCCTCATTATAAAGAAAATTGCCGGTGTCAAAGCCGCAGCGCATGCCGGGCACGTGGCGCATGAACCACAAAAGCTCATCGGCGCGGGAGTATGGCGCGGTGAGATTGTCGAACTCTTCCATCACGACCGTGATGCCGTGCTTTTCCGCTTCTGCCGTGAGCTCTGTCAAAGACGCTGCCATGCGTAGACGGCGGGCTTCATATTTTGTACTGCCGCGCACCATTTCGTCATCTGTCAAAAAGCCCGCTACGGCGAGCAAAAACTTGCAGTCTGCCTTTTCGCAAAGCCCGATGACCCGCAAGGATTCTGCACGGTCCTTTTCCGGCGAGCCCGTTACGCTGCCGAAATCGAAAAAATTATAAATGCCGTTTACGCTTAGGCCGGCCTTTTGCAGCGCGGGCAAAAGGGTATCGCCCTCGTTTTGAATGCGGTTTGCGTCGAGCTCTACGCCGTCAAAGCCGAAGCCCTTTACCGCCGCGCACACTTCGTCTAACGTGATATTTTCCTGCTTCATGGCTTCTGCCATATGCTCGTAAAAAATAGAAATTCGGTTCATTTTAACGCCACCTCCAAAAGTATTTTCAGCATAGCAGGCAATGCGGATTTTGTCAATGCAAATCGACGGGCGTGTGCGGGAAACACGCGCCTTTTCTGAAAATTTTTCCCGGCGGCACAATGTGACAGAATCAAAATTTGTCCCACATGTATACTGGTGTTGGGAGGTGAGAGGGTGACCGTTTATGCCGACCTGCTTTTCATCGTGAACCTCTACATAGACGCGCTTTTGCTCAGCGCGGTGCGGCGCTTTCTGCGGCTGCCGCTTACGGGAAAACGACTTTTGCTCGCTTCCGTGCTCGGTGGGGCATTTGGGCTTTCGGCTTTATTGCCCGCGCTGCCGGGAGTCATTTTGTTTCCGCTGGCACTGTTAGAATCGCTTGCGCTGTGCGCGGCGGCGTTTGCACCAAAGCCGATGACACAGCTTTTAAAGGCCGCGTTTTTGCTGTTTTTGTTTGGTGCGACGCTTTCCGGGCTTTTGACGGCCGCGGCATATTTTTTGCCGATACACGGCATTTTGCTCGCAAACGGCGCGGTGTATTTTGACATTTCCGCGCTGACGCTCATTGTGCTCACGTGCGCCTCTTACGGCGTGTTATACGGCTTTGACCGCCTGTTCCGCAAAAAGGAGCCGGACGTGTTTTTCGCAAAGCTGACCGTCACACTGCAAGGCAAAACCGTCACGATTCCGGCGAAAATCGACACGGGACTGACACTGACGGAGCCCTTTTCCGGCGCGCCTGCCGTCGTTGCGGAGCGGCGTGCGCTCGCTGACCTATTGCCGCCGGATTTTGGAATGCAGAGCGCGGAAAGCGCCGTTTCCATGCGGCTCATCCCGTTTTCTTCGCTTGGGGCGGACGGCGTTTTGCCCGCGTTCCGGCCGGAGGCGGCTTTGCTTTCGGGCGTGCCGATCGAGTGCTGGGTCGCCGTGACCGACCGCACGCTTTCCGCAGGGAGTTTTCACGCGCTTGTCGGCGCCGCTATGTGTGACGCCGCGCAGATACAGGGTTTAAAACCCGGAAAGGACAGCCCATGAAATACGATTTTCTCACCCGCATGCGCGCACTTTTCGCCCGCGTTTTGCTGAAGCTGAACGAGGACACCTGCCACTACATAAATGGCCCGGAGACGCTTCCGCCGCCGCTGACGAAAGAGGAAGAGCAGGCGGTTTTTCAGAACATCCGCGACGGAAAGCCGAACGCGCGCGACCCGCTCATCACGCACAATCTGCGGCTTGTGGTGTACATTGCGAAGAAGTTTGAATCGCCCGCCGCGAATGTGGAGGACCTTATTTCCATCGGCACTATCGGGCTCATTAAGGCGGTGAACACGTTCAGCGTGGAGCGCAATATTAAGCTTGCGACATATGCTTCGCGGTGCATTGAAAATGAGATTTTGATGTACCTGCGCAAAACGGCGCAGCTGAAAAACGAAATTTCGCTCGACGACCCGCTGAATGTGGACTGGGACGGCAACGAGCTTTTGCTCTCTGATTTGCTTGGCAGCGACCCGGACATTGTGAACCGCGGCATTGAGCAGGAATCGGAAAAGCAGACGCTACTCCGCGCTGTTGAAAAGCTTGACCCGCGCGAAAAGCAGATCATGGAGCTGCGTTTTGGGCTGAACCGGCAAAAGGAGCACACGCAAAAGGAGGTCGCCGACGCGCTTGGCATCTCGCAGTCGTATATTTCGAGGCTTGAAAAGCGGATTTTGCACCGATTGAAGGCGGAGATGGAGAAAGCGGGATAGCACAAGCTGAACGTTACGGTGATTAAAAGTTTTGCTCAAGCTTTTTCAAATCAAAACCACTAGTAAACTAGTGGTTTGCTCAGACCCTAGAAGGGTCAGTACTTGCTGACCCCTCGAAGGGGTAC
>CAKUBN010000036.1 GCA_934643185.1 uncultured Eubacteriales bacterium | reverse complement strand
ATCGAACAGGAAGCCGGTGAGCACGGTGATGGCGGCGCTTGCGAGAAGATAGAAAAAGATGCGGCGCAGGTATTTTATCGCGAACCAGCTGAGCGCAATGGGGAGGATGAGGAGAAAGCCGCGCAGGATGTTTTGCAGGATGGTCTCTTTCGTCATGCCCTCTGAGACGAAATTCAAGACGAGCGCGTAAAGCGGCACGCACAGCATGGCGGCGTGCAGCCAACCGAGCACGACGTATAAAACGTGGCGGACGGGAATTTGTTTTTTGAATAGCTTCATTTTGGCACCTCCCGTTAAACTTCCCAGCGGACGATCTCGACCGACTTGGAGCTTTCCGTAAGCTTATAGCGCTCCGGCATATTGCGGTCCTCGGGCAGGATCCAGATGGCGTCGCTGCCTTCTGTCAGGGCTTCCAGCTCCGGCAGGATGGGCAGCTTTTGCTCCTTGGAGATGAGCACATACAGGTCGCTGCTGTGTGCGCCGTCGTGCAGGGCGCGGAGCAGCTGCGGCATGGGCGTGAGGTCGTTGCGGCACTCCAGCCTTGCGAGCTGGCGGCGCAGGTAAAGCGCGGTGTTGCGGCCGGTGAGCTCGCCGGTGGAGAGCATTTTGCCGTCCATGGTGTCGACGCCGTTTGAGACGACGGAGACCGAGATGCCGTCTGCAAGCATACGCTCTGCGAGCTCGGCGGCAACGGAAATGGCGGTCTCGTTTAACGTATCCGTCATGGCGCTGCCGATGCCGGTGCAGTCGAGCAGGATGGTGACCTTTTGGGACAGCGTGGAATCGTGCTGATTGACGAGCAGCGTGCCGCCGCGCGCGGAGGCCTTCCAGTTGATGAACTTCATGGGGTCGCTGCGGCGGTAATCGCGGATGCCGGCGAACTCGAAGGGGTCGTCATACACGCGGCGACGGCTGACAAGCAGACCCATGATCTTGCTGTACGGAATACGGATGTGGTTTGCGGAAATGTGCGCGGGCAGGACGTAGAACTCCGTTTCCTGCGGAAAATGCGCCACCTGCTTTTCGGTCATCAGAAAATCGTAGGACGTGACGGTGGTGGACGCGATGCGGTAATAGCCGCGTTTTTTGCCGCGGACGGGCAGCGTGCGCGTGATGCGTTGGCGCACGGACGCGGTGAACACGTCGCGGCGGTAGGTCATATCGCTGACGGTGGAGTTCTCTTCGTCCTGAAAGACGACGTAGCGGCTCATATCAAAGCCGACCTCCAAAACGGGGAGCGGCAGGTATTTGTTGTTCACGATCGTTTCGACGAGGTTCGCCTCCTCACCGCAGAAAATGTAGTCGCGGTCAAAGGAGATCTGCACCGAGAGGTTTTTATCCCACAGGCGGCGGAACAAAACGCGCTGCGCAAAGTAGAGGACAAGCAGAACGACCGGGAGCAGAAGAAGCGCCCACATTACTTTGACCAGTCCTCGGTCGGCAGGGCGACGGAGGAGAGCACATCGGTCATGGCTTTTTTCTGGGCATCGATGGAGCTGACGGAGCCGCTTAACTGCAAGCGGTGGGCGAGCACCGGCACGGCTACGGCCTTGATGTCTTCCGGCACGACGTAACTGCCGCCGCGCACCAAAGCGTAGGCGCGCACGGCACGGACGAGCGCTAAGCTGCCGCGCGGGCTGACGCCCATATCGACATTCGGCCAATTACGCGTGGCCTGCACAAGGTCGATCATGTAATCGAGCAGGACGGGGTGAATGTAAATTTCCTTTGCCTGCTTTTGCAGCGCGAGAATATCCTCACGCGTGCAGACGCTTTGCAGCGTTTCGAGCGGCTCTTCCTTCATAAAGCGCTGCAAGATGGCGCGCTCCTGCTCTTTTGTGGGAGAGGCCATGGAAATGCGCATTAAAAAGCGGTCGAGCTGGGCTTCCGGCAGGGGATAGGTGCCGAGCGTTTCGATGGGGTTCTGCGTGGCGATGACGAAAAACGGCGCCGAAAGCGGACGGGTGACGCCGTCCACGGTGATCTGGCGCTCACCCATGCACTCGAGCAGGCTCGACTGCGTGCGCGGTGTGGCGCGGTTGATCTCATCGGCGAGGAGTAGGTTGCAGAATGCCGGGCCGGGGCTGAAAACGAAATCGTTTGCTTTCTGGTCGAAGTAGTTGAGGCCCGTGACGTCGCTGGGAAGCAGGTCCGGCGTGAACTGGATGCGGTTAAACTCCAGGCTGACGGACTTTGCAAGCGACTTTGCGAGTACGGTTTTGCCCATGCCGGGCACGTCTTCGATGAGCACGTGGCCCTCGGCAATGAGCGCGGTGAGCAGCAGGTCGATGGCTTCTCCGGAGCCGACCATGACCTTGCCTATATTTTCCCGAATGGCGGAAATGAGCATTTTACTTTCCATAAGAGACCTCCAAAAGACGGATGCGTTCATTTTGTTGTAAGAAATCAACATAATTAAACGGTTAATGATTGAAATAAGGATACAACAAACCAAAAGAAAATGCAAGCTTCTTTTAAAAAGGTTTAGAAAGCACGGCGGGGGTTATTCGTGCTGCGTGGACATGCCTTTGCATGAAAGGACGTATTTCCTGCAAAAATGGTTTCAAATTCATAGAAAACAGCGCAAATATCCCTTGATTTTTGCAGGAATATCGGCTAAAATATACATTATGATACCGTGCATACGTGCGCCCTGTCCGCTGTGACAGGCATGCGGCCGCGTAGAGGTGCGGACGGATTTTGCAGGAAGTACTTTAACGCCTGCGAAATTTCAGCTTAGGAAACGTGCAGAAAGGGAATCACCCATGAATATCCAGCTTACGAATCGCATTAAGCAAAATGCGAGATCGTTTTCCAAAGGCCAGCGATTGATTGCAAAGTATATTGAGGAGCACTACGACAAGGTGGCGTTTATGACGGCCTCGAAGCTCGGCGCGACGGTCGGTGTGAGCGAATCGACCGTGGTGCGCTTTGCGACGGAGATCGGCTACTCCGGCTACCCGGCGCTTCAGCAGGCGATGCAGGAGATGATCCGCAACCGCATGACGAGCGTGCAGCGCCTTGAAATGACCTCGACGAACATTCCGCTTGACCGCCTGCTTGACAGCTCGATGGATCAGGACATCGACATCATTCGCCGCACGAAGGAGTCTATTTCGCACGAGGAATTCTACCGTGCGGCCGACGCGCTTGTGAAGGTGAAGAAGGTGTACATCATCGGCGCGGGCAGCTCGCTTGCCATTGCGACGTTCCTCTCGCACTATTTCTCCTTGGTGTTCGATTCCGTGCAGCTTATCAGCGCGACGAGCGAAGCGCAGATTTTGCAGCAGATGATGCACATCGGCGAGGGCGACGCGCTCATCGGCATCAGCTTCCCGCGTTACTCCAAAAAGGCCGTGAAGGCGCTGAAGTATGCCTCTGACCGCGGCGCGACGGTTGTGGCGATTACGGACAGCACGCTTTCTCCGCTGACAAAATACGCAGAGCATGTGCTGCTTGCAAAGAGCGACATGGTCTCGTTTGTCGATTCCCTTGTGGGCCCGCTGGCGCTGATCAACGCGCTCATCGTGACGGTGGCTATTAAGAAGAAAGACGAAGTGGCGAATACACTCTTAAACCTGGAGACCATTTGGGACGAGTACGGCGTGTACGAGAAGGTCGAAGACAAGACCGACGAGGAACGTAATGTTTGATGCAGTCGTAGTCGGCGGCGGCGCTGCGGGCATGATGGCGGCGATCACGGCGGCGGAGCGCGGCAAGCACGTCCTATTATTAGAAAAGAACGCACAGCTTGGGCGGAAGATCCGCATTACGGGCAAGGGCCGCTGCAACGTAACGAACAACTGCGAGCCGCGCACGGTGATTGAATCCACGCCCGGTAACGGCCGGTTTTTGTACGGGGCGGTGAACCATTTCACCCCGCAGGACACGATGGACTTTTTTGAGGGGCTTGGCGTGCCGCTGAAAACGGAGCGCGGCAACCGCGTGTTCCCGGTCTCGGACAATGCACACGACATTGCGGACGCGCTTTGGAAGAAGCTGAAAAAGTGCCGCGTGGAAATTCGGCAGGGCAATGTGAAAGAGGTACTGACCGAAAACGGCAGCGTCATCGGCGTGCGCACGGAAAACGATGTGTTTGAGGCCCCCAGCGTGCTTTTGGCGTGCGGCGGCGCTTCGTACCCCGGCACGGGCTCGAACGGCGACGGCGCGCGGCTGGCGGAAAAGCTGGGGCACACCATTATTCCTATGCGTCCGTCTTTGGTGGCGCTGACCTCTGATGACGAGGATTGCCCGGCGATGCAGGGGCTTTCTCTGCGCAACTGCGGCGTGACCGTGACGGACAATGAAAAGAAAAAGAAGCCGGTCTACACGGACTTCGGTGAGCTGCTGTTCACGCACTTTGGGCTTTCCGGCCCGACGATTTTGAGTGCGAGCGCGCATATGCGCCATATGGCGCCCGGCAGATACACAGTGACGCTCGACTTAAAGCCGGTGCTCACCCCGGAACAGCTTGACCAGCGCCTTTTACGCGATTTAGAGAAAAACAAGAACCGCAATTTCAGCAATTCGCTCGATGAATTATTGCCGCAAAAGATGATCCCGGTTGTCGTGCGGCGGTCGGGCATTCCGCCGGAAGAGAAGTGCAACACCATCACGCGCGAGCAGCGTGCGGCGCTTTTGGATGTCTTAAAGCACTTTACGGTGGAGATTTCCGGCTTTGCACCGCTTTCCGGCGCGATTGTGACGGCGGGCGGCGTTTCCGTAAAGGAAGTCGACCCGAAGACGATGCAGTCCAAATTAATTCCGGGCTTGTACTTTGCGGGGGAAATTCTGGACGTGGACGCGTACACGGGCGGCTTTAACTTGCAGATCGCCTTTGCAACGGGACACGCGGCGGGCGAGAATCTGTAAACTATCATTTATATAAGGAAGTTTTATCATTATGTATGCAATAGCGATTGACGGACCTGCCGGCGCAGGCAAAAGCAGCGTGGCGAAAGCGGCTGCAAAGGCGCTCGGCTTTGTTTATGTGGACACGGGCGCGCTGTACCGCACGGTGGGGCTTTACCTGCTGCGCCGTGACCTTGACCCCGCGGACGCGGAAAAGGTGGAGCCGGAGCTTCAGAGTATTCAGGTCGACTTAAAATACGAAGACGGCGTGCAGCACGTCATTTTAAACGGCGAGGATGTATCCGGTCTTATCCGCACGCCGGAGGTCTCTATGGCGGCCTCTGCGTGTGCTTCTGTGCCGGCGGTGCGCAAGTTCTTATTCTCGGCGCAGGTGGATATGGCGAAAAAGTACAACGTCATCATGGACGGCCGGGACATCGGCACGACGATTTTGCCGAACGCGCAGGTGAAAATTTTTCTGACGGCTTCGCCCGAGGTGCGCGCCGAGCGCCGCTATAAGGAGCTCAAGGAAAAGGGTGTGGACGTAAGCTTTGAAGAGACGCTTGCAGATGTTATTCGCCGCGACAAGCAGGACGAAAAGCAGTCTAAGGCGGCTGCGGACAGCATTTTGCTCGACAACAGCGAGCTCGATTTTGACGGCACGGTGAAACGCTTACTGGAGATCGTGGAAGAAAGGACGGGCGTGAAGCATGGCTGAAAATAAGAAGCCGAAGGAACACCTTTCCTGGTGGTATTTCCTCGCAAAATACGTGATGCTGTTTTTCTTTAAAATTCTGCATCCGTACCGCATTTTGGGTAGAGAGAACATGCCGCTTACCGGCAAGCTGCTCGTATGCTCCAACCACGTGACGATGGGCGACCCGATTTATTTAGGGTGCGCGATACCGAAACGGCAATTACACTATATGGCGAAGGCCGAGCTTTTTGAGAATAAGCTTATCGGCGGATTTTTGAAGAGCCTTGGCGCATTTCCGATCTCGCGCGGCACGGGCGGCGCGCAGGGCATTCAGACGGCGATTGACCTTTTGGAGGAAGAAAAGGTCGTGTGCATGTTCCCGGAGGGTACGCGCTCGAAGACCGGCGAGCTTTTGAACCCGAAAATGGGTATGGTAATGCTGGCGTACAAGACGCACTGTACGATTTTGCCTGTGGCGATCGTGGGCGAGGGCGGCAAGCCCCCGAAGGTGTTTAAGAAAATGGTCATCAACATCGGCAAGCCAATCCGGTTTGAGGACATGGGCCTGACCGAAGATTCCGGTATGATTTACCGCCGTGTTTCGCGCAATATTTTTGCCGAGGTGCAGAAGCTGCGCGAGGAAGGTCTCGATATTATGGAGAACAGGTGGAAGGAAGTATGATCCGCGTGGCGAAAACAGCGGGATTCTGCTTTGGTGTGAACCGCGCGGTGGAGACCGTTTACAAATTGCTTGACGAGGACAAAACCGTCTGCACGCTCGGGCCGATCATCCATAACCCGCAGCTTGTGGAGGAGCTCGGCCGCAAAGGCGTGCGCATTATAGATGCGCCCGAGGACGCGAAAGCGGGGGAGACGGTTGTCATCCGCTCTCACGGTGTACCGCCCGAGGTCATCGAAAAACTGAAAGCGCTCGGTGTCGATTACAAGGACGCGACGTGCCCGTATGTGCAGAAGATTCACCGCCTTGTTTCCGACGGAGAGCGCGAGGGCAGGCGCGTGATGCTGGCCGGCGATGCAAAACACCCGGAGGTGGAGGGCATACTCGGCTGCTGCAAAACGCCGTACCGCACCTTCAAAACGCGCGAAGAACTCGAAAATCTATTTAAAAATGAGCCTGAACTTGCCAAAATGCCCCTTCTTTTTTGTGAACAGACCACTTTTAACGTAGAAGAATGGGAAAAATGTTTGGATTTCGTAAAAAAGGTATGTACAAACGCTTCAGTTTTTGATACAATATGTAAGGCTACAACAAATCGCCAGCGCGAAGCACGCGAGCTTGCGCGTGAAAGCGACTTGATGCTCGTCATCGGCGGGCGTCACAGCTCGAATACGGCGAAGCTCAAGGAGGTCTGTGAACCGTATGCGCAGACGTATCTCATTGAGACGGCGGCGGAGCTGGCAGCCCTGCCTGTAAAGGGCAAAACCAATATCGGCATAACTGCCGGTGCTTCAACACCGGCAAGCATAATAAAGGAGGTACTTGTTACCATGACAGACATCAATGAAACAAATGAGCTTAATTTTGAGGAGATGCTTGAGGAATCACTCAAGAGCTTAAATACAGACGAAAAGGTGCACGGTGTAGTTGTAAGCATTTCTCCCACCGAAGTGTATGTTGACGTCGGTAGAAAGCAGGCTGGCTACATCCCGGCTAACGAGCTCAGCAACGATCCGAACGCGAAGCCGGAAGATCTTGTAAAGATCGGCGACGAGATGGATCTGCTCATCATGAAGACGAACGACCAGGAAGGCACCATCATGCTCTCTAAGAAGCGCATCGATGCCATCAAGGGCTGGGAAGACATTGCAGCGGCTATGGACGCTGAAGAGATCCTCACCGGCAAGGTCACAGAGGTTGTTAAGGGCGGCGTGATCGTTCTTTATAACGGCATCCGTGTCTTCATCCCGGCTTCTCAGGCTGTTGCAAACCGCGGCGATGACCTCGAGGCTCTGAAGGGCCAGGACGTTCAGTTCCGCATCATCGAAGTCAACCGCCAGCGCCGCCGTGCGGTCGGTTCCATCCGTTCCGTGCTCCGCGAGCAGAGAAAGGCAGCACAGGCTAAGTTCTGGGAGTCCGTTGAGGAAGGCCAGGAGTTCACGGGCACGGTTAAGTCCCTCACGAACTTCGGCGCATTCGTTGACCTTGGCGGCGTGGACGGCATGATCCACATCTCCGAGCTCTCCTGGAACCGCATTAAGCACCCGAGCGAGGTTGTCTCCGTCGGCGATACCGTGCATGTATACGTCAAGAGCCTTGACCGCGAGAACGGCAAGATCTCCCTTGGCTACAAGAAGAAGGAAGACAATCCGTGGGAGATCCTCAAGAACGAGTATCCGGTCGGCACGGTTTGCGACGCTACCGTTGTTGGCATGACCACCTTCGGCGCATTTGCTAAGATCCTCCCGGGCATCGACGGCCTCATCCACATCTCTCAGATCGCGGACAGAAGAATCGAGAAGCCGCAGGACGTTCTGAAGGTTGGCGACGTTGTTAAGGTGAAGATCACCGACATCGACTTCGACAAGAAGAGAGTTTCCCTCTCCATCCGTGCGCTGCTCGAGGAGCAGGGCGAGGACGCTTCCGAGGAATAATTTAATCGTCAGGTGTAAATTTGCAGGGTGGTTCTTGCCACCCTGCTTTACATGACGGACAGTTTTAAAGTAAACGGATAAAACTTCGGCTTTATCCATTGGAGGAAACAATTAGATGAAGCGCGTGAAAAAACCTGTGTTTTTTATCATCGCGGCTCTGATCCTTGCGCTTACATACACATCGATCTTCGGCGTTTACACGCAGAACGGTGACACGAAGAACACATGGATCAAGGGCGCCAGCGATATAAGATGGGGTATTGATATCCGCGGCGGCGTGGAAGCGACCTTCAGCCCGGCTGACGGCGTAGAAGCGACCGCAGAGCAGCTTGAAGCCGCAAAGGCGATCATCGAGCTGCGTATGGTCTCGAAGAGCATTACGGACTACGAGATCTACACTGACGAAGCCAACGACAAGATCATTGTTCGTTTTCCGTGGAAGAGCGGCGAATCGGACTTTGACCCGGAAAAGGCTATTGAAGAAATTTCCGCAACGGCGCTGCTGACGTTCCGCGAGGGCAACTCTTATGAGACCCAGACCGTGGACGGCGAGGGCAACCCGGTTTACCAGACGCCGACGGGCACCACGGCTGACACGATCATTCTGGAAGGCAGCGACGTGACCGAGGCAAAGCCGGTCATGCAGGAAAACTCCACCTCCGGCAGCTACGACTATGCGATCTCCCTGACGCTTTCCGATGAAGGCGCACAGAAGTTTGCAGAGGCGACCGAGCGCCTGAAGGGCAAGACGATCTCCATTTGGATGGACGACATCATGATCTCCGCCCCGACCGTTAACGCGGTCATCACGGACGGCAAGGCTTCCATCACCGGCAACTTTACGGCGGCTACGGCTTCTGAGCTTGCTGCGAAGATCCAGGGCGGCGCACTGCCGTTTGCTTTGCAGACCTCGAACTTCAGCACCGTGAACCCGACGCTTGGCATGAAGTCTCTGGACGCTATGGTCATGGCCGGCGTGATCGCCTTTGCGCTCATCGCTGTATTCATGATCGTGATGTTCAAGATTCCTGGCGTTGCGGCGGTACTGTCCCTTGTGGGCCAGCTGGCCATTACCTTTGCGGCGATCTCCGGCTACTTCCCGTTTGTGAACAGCTTTACGATGACCCTGCCGGGTCTTGCGGGCATTATCCTTTCCATCGGCGTGGGCGTGGATGCGAACATCATCACCGCGAGCCGCATCAAGGAAGAGCTCGGCACCGGCAAAACGCTGGACGGCGCTATTCAGAAGGGCTGCTCCAACAGCTTGTGGTCCATCGTGGACGGCAACATTACGATTTTGATCGTTGCCATCATGCTCATCGGCGTGTTCGGC
The DNA here is from genome assembly GCA_934643185.1 of uncultured Eubacteriales bacterium. Classification (GTDB taxonomy): domain Bacteria; phylum Bacillota; class Clostridia; order Oscillospirales; family Acutalibacteraceae; genus Hominenteromicrobium. Next base: position 13,148 of record CAKUBN010000036.1, on the reverse strand, counting down.
CCGTCCAACATTCTCTCTAAGATCTTCGGCGAATCCACGACCGGCGCGATCTACTCCTTCGGCTATACGCTGCTCGTCGGTGTGATCGGCAACTTCATCATGGGCGTGTTCTGCTCTCGCCTGATGATCAAATCGCTTTCCGGCTTCAAGCCGCTCCGTAAGAAATGGCTGTTTGGAGGTGCGGATAAGTAATGAAAAAGTTCAATTTTGATTTCTATAAGAACAGAAAAATTCTGTTCGGCATCTCGATCGGCCTGATCGTCATCGGCTTGATCTTCAACTTCATTCGCGGCACGAAGATGGACATTCAGTTCGTCGGCGGTGCAATGATCAAGTATTCCGTAGACGGCGAGGTCGATACGGATGAGATCGCGTCCCTCGTAAAAGAGGAGACTGGCCGCGACGTTTCCGTTGCGCTGAGCAAGACGTTCGGCACCGACGCGAACCAGGTTACGTTGTCCTTTGCAGGCAACGAGGCTGTGACGCTCGATGAGCAGCAGGCAATCGCGACGAAGCTTTCCGATGCGTATGCAGACCGCACGTTCAACGTGGTGGAATCGAGCTCTGTTGACCCGACCATGGGCGCGAAGTTCTTCCAGAAGTGCCTTGTTTGCCTGCTCATCACGTTTGTGATTTTGCTTGTGTACATTGCACTGCGCTTTAAGAAGATCGGCGGTCTTTCCGCCGGCGTTACGGCGCTTATTGCACTTGTGCATGATGTGCTGCTCGTGTACTTCTCGTTTGTGATTTTCGGTTTCTCCATCAACGATATTTTCATCGCGGTCATTTTGACGATCCTCGGCTACTCGCTGAACGATACCATCGTTATTTACGACCGTATCCGTGAGAACCGCAAGCTCTCTCCGACGAAGAGCCCGGACGCGCTGCCGGGTATCGTCAACAAGAGCCTGAACCAGACGATGACACGTTCTATTCTGACGTCTCTCACCACCTTCATGGCGCTGCTCGTAATCTACATTGTCGCGACGGTTTACGGCATCAGCTCTGTTCAGAGCTTTGCACTGCCGATGATGGTCGGTACGATCGTCGGTTGCTATTCCTCTCTGTGCATTGCGGCTCCGCTTTACACCATGTGGGCTGTGCATAAGGGCGAGAAGAGCAAAAAGTAATTTGCCAAAGCGAATTGCTTCGAGTAATTTTTAATAGTTGCTAAATGAAATTCCCGGAAAGCTGCGTGCTCTCCGGGAATTTTTGCATATAGCATATTTTGGGTGCAGGGGATAAGCGAGTAAGCGATAAAAATCCGCAAAAGAAAAACCGGGTGAGCTGCCGTGCGGTGCTTACCCGGTTTTGGTTTAGAGTTGCTGAGATTCTCCGGTGAGGAGCCAGAAGACGTCTACGTCTAAAATTTCGGCGAAGGCTAAAAGCTCAATATCGGTGACGGTGCGGAGCTGACCCTCTAACTTTGAGAGGGCAGAGGCGTTGATATCCACGCCGCGCACCTGCAGCTGCGCGAGCAGCTCTTTTTGCTTCATGCCACGGTTGCGGCGAATGCTCTCAATACGTGCGCCGACTAAGTTTTTGTCTCCAAGTGGTTTTTTACGGATGCGCATTTGCTCGCCGCCTTTCTATGTTCTATACACATTATAAGCGTAAATGCACAAAAAATCAATTCTTTTTACGAAAAATTATGAAAATCAACTGCAAACAATTCGTGAACGATGCGAGGATTACGTGTTTTCTTTGTCGTTTGCTTCCGGTTTTGCATCTTCCGCTTCGCCGGAGCGTGTGCGGCGGTAGGCGAGCGGCGTCATGCCGTACTTTTTCTTGAAGACGGAATAGAAGTAGTTCGTGTTCACAATGCCGATGGCCTCACTGATCTGGTTGATGGGAAGCTTGGTCTCAAGCAAAAGCTGCTCGGCCTTTTTCATGCGGGTGTTGCTGAGGTAATCGCTGAACGAATAGCCGGTCTGCGTGGCGAAGATCTTGCCGAAGTAGGCGGTGGAAAGCCCGGCCATGCCGGCGAGCATTTTCAGGGAAAGATCCGGGTTTGCATAGTTTTTATCGATGTATTCCTTAGCGGTTTCGGCTGCGAGCTCGTTGCCGTATTTGCGGTTGATGCTCTGGTGATGCGCCAAAATAGTGATGAACTCCATGCAGCGCTTGCGCAGCATATAGACGTTCGGCAGCTGCTGGCGGTCGATCTCATTCAGCTTATCCATTAAGAGGGGATAGGTGGTGTCGTCGTCCGTGAAGGTGGTGGAGAAATCATCGAGCAGGGACATCATGACGTGGTTGAAATAGGTGACGGCCGTGTTGAAGCTGACGTTTGACATATAGGAAATGGCGAGGTCGAACTCCTGCGAGCAGGCATCGAGGTCGTTTGCGCGGATGTGCTCGGCAAGCTTCATGTGGAGCTTGTTGTGGTATGAGTTGAGATTGATATTCTGGCCGGTCTCATAGGCGAAGAAAATTTTGCCCTGATTACAGATGGCGGAATATTCCAGTGCGATGTTCGTCGCCTCATAGCAGAGGTTGATATTGACGGCTGTCTCCACGATGGTGCCGATGCAGATGGTGGTGTTCATGGCAAACTCGCGCTGCATGACCTCGCACACACGCTCAAGCTCCGGCACAAGCTTTTCCGGGTAGGCGTTCTTTTGCAGGGGGAGCAACATCACGAGAAAGTTGTGCGAATTGCAGTACGGTACGACACTGCCGAACTGCCCCAAAACTTCGGTGGCGAGGTTTTCGAGAGCGTAGCTGTAAATGAAATAGTTTGGGTCATCCGGGCCGAAGCGCAACTCTTTGGAGGCTGCACTGATAATGACGATGGTGTAATACGGCGCGGTGAGGTCGATGCCGTAGCTTTGGTATACTTCGATGTAATTCGGAATCTGTCCATACTCGCCGTGCATAAGTCGCTGAATGTTGCGCTTTTTGGAATCGGAATAGGAGGAGATGAGGCCTTGCTCCAGCTTATCGGCTTTCATGTACATATCGGAAAAGGCCTTGCTGAGCTGGTCGAGCTCATCGCCGGCATGGTCGTTCGCCGGCTTTTTGACGTAGTTGTTGTAGAGCACTTCGATTGGCGCAGAGAGCTTTGCACTGGTGCGGAACGAGATGAACATGCCGATGCAGAGCACAAGAATGCCGGCGAGTAACGTGATGATGGCGAGCTGGGGGAGACCGCTGTAAATATTCGAGTACGGCACAATATTGAAGATCGTAAAGCCGGAGGAAGACGCCTTGGCGTAGGTGACGAGCGCTTCAGTATGGTCAGCGCAGGTGTAGGAGAAGGAGCCGGAATTGTCGGTCAGCTCCGGGAAATCCTCCACGGAGACAATAGTATTGTCGGGTTTTGCATGCGTAAAGGTTTGTGAATCACCTTCAGCGATATTGGTGGAGAAAACCTCGCCGTAACGGTTCAAAAGCAGGACCTGTTGAAAGCCGTTCGAGGTGCGCAGGTTCGATATGGAATCGTTGAAATAATCTTCGTCCACGTCTACGATGATGAGGTCGGGCGAGCCGCCTTTGCGTAGCTGTGCACGGAAGACGAAGGAATAGACATAACGGGTCTTGAGCTGCTGTGTGGCGTAGTTTGCACCGATCATGCGCAGAAGGCAGGTATCGGCGCCGGGATTATCGGGCAATCTCCTATAATAGTATGCAATATCGTCATCCGTGAGAAAATCTGCCGTAGAGCTGGAGACGAAACGGTTGGAGGCAGAGTTATAAAGGCTAACATAGCGCGTATAGCTCTGCGCCGTTTGGATCTCGCGCAGCTTGATGCCTGCATCGGCTTCGATGAGGCGGTTGAAGGTATTGGAGGAGAGGCAACGGTTCGTATTGCTGTTCTGCAAAATTTGATTATTAACGGAGCGCATTTGGCTGTAGAGCATGTCCGTCATCTGACAGACCTGCTCCAACTGATGCACAGAATAGGTGCGCGCAGAGCTGACCTGCAAATTTGCGTAGATGGTGAAAATTAAAAGCGTGACGAGTATAATGGCTATGGCCACCACACAGAAAATACTGAAAAGGTACCGGTTGAACAGCCGGGTTTTTACTTTTTTAAACAAAATACAACACTCCAAATACAGAAAGAGAACGAAAAACACGATTTAGATTTCGTATAACTCTATGATAACGGATTTTGGCACTAAACGCAAGCGAAAAATCAGATTATTGATTCAAATCGTAAAAAACGTAGTTTCATATCACGAAAAGCCGAAAAAAGTAATTCGATTCTCAAAAAATGGAGAAAAGCGAAATTTGTGAAGTGTCTTGAAACTGCCAAAATGCAAAGTTGTTTTGAAATTTTGGAGTTTATCGCAAAAAGAATACTTTACAAATCGTTCACAGCGTGTTAAAGTTTATTCATCGAAAACAAACAAGTGGATTGCAGAAACGGTATCTCTGCACGGGGCAGAGGTTCCGGGAAGACCCATGAGGGAGGGCGCCCGGTGCACTGTGATTGCAAAACGACATGCTTTGGCAAACACCAAGTTTTGTCGGCACTTTGTTTTCAGCAGGAATAGAGATATTCCGGGTTCGCATTTGCAGAGTCAATATATAAATATAAAGCAAATAAGCTTTACTTTATATGTGCGGCTGTGCAGAGGTGAACAAAACTCTTCCTTATATTATATAGAAGAGACACATTATTCGGAGAGGATGATCGCAAACATGAGTAAGGCGTCAGCTTTGGTTGATGTCAGCAAGAAGAGAGTGAATCCTTTTAAAGAGCTGTGGACAAACAAGTTTTTGTACCTGCTTGCGCTGCCCGCGGTCGTTTACACTTTCATCTTTTCTTATTTGACACTGCCGTACATCGTAATTGCATTTGAGAAGTTCAACTACAAGACGGGCATTTGGAGTCCGTTCGTCGGTCTGAAGAACTTCGAATACTTCTTCAAATCCAGCTGGGCGTGGACCGTTACGCGCAACACGCTCGTCATCAACATCCTGTTCCTCATCGTCGGTACGGTTTGCTCCGTTGTTTTGGCAATCGTCCTCAATGAGGTCAAGGCGAAGAAGTTCCTGAAGGTTTCTCAGTCCATGATGCTTTTCCCGTACTTTATTTCCTGGGTTATCGTCAGCTACATGCTGCAGGGTATCCTTGGCACAGAGACGGGCCTGCTCAACAACTTGATGGGCACGCGCATCAATTACTATTCTACCCCGGGTTACTGGTATCCGATTCTTCTGATCCTCAACATTTGGAAGAACACGGGTTACAACACGATCGTTTACCTCGCAGCGATCACCGGCATTGACGAAGGCCTGTATGAAGCAGCTTACATCGATGGTGCTACGCGCTTTAAGCGTATCATCTACATCACGATCCCGCTGCTTGCGCCGACCATCTGCATCATGACCCTGATGTCCGTTGGCCGCATCTTCTACGGCGACTTCGGTATGCTGTATGCAATCATCCGTGACAACAGCTCGTTGATGCCGATTGCAGAAGTTATTGATACATACGTTTACCGTACATTTAAGAACACAGGTGATCCGAGCCTTTCCATGGCTATCGGTCTCTATCAGTCCATCGTCGGCTTCATTCTGGTCTTCACTGCAAACTGGATCGTCAGAAGGAAGTTCCCGGATGGCGCACTGTTCTGATACAGGGAAAGGAGACAAGCTCATGAACAGCACGGTTGCGGCGGCTACAAAGCCGTCTACCACCAACAACAAGATCAAGCGCAGCACGGGGGAGAACATCGGTACTTTCCTGATCTATCTCGTCGTTGCTCTGTTCGCACTGATGTGCGTCCTGCCGTTTATTTTGGTTATCATTGTTTCATTCAGCAGTGAGAAGTCCATTACAATTAACGGTTATTCCTTCTGGCCGGCAGAATGGTCGGTTGCAGCATATAAAATGCTCTTCCTGCCGTCCTCGTCCGTTCCGCAGTCCTACCTTGTAACGACGATCTCCACGGTTTTCGGTACAGTTGTTGCATCGTTCATCACGTTCGGTGCAGGCTACACCCTTGCAAACCGCTCCTGCCGTTACAGAGACGGTCTGTCCCTTTACTTCTACATCACCATGGTTTTCTCTGCGGGCCTTGTTCCGTGGTACATGATGTGTAAGATGCTGAACTGCTACGATAACATTTGGGCACTCATCGTACCGTCCCTGATGTTCTCTCCCTTTAACATGTTCCTCGTGCGCAACTTTGTGCGCGGTATTCCGGCCGAGCTGAACGAATCCGCAAAGATCGACGGTGCAGGCGAAGTGAAGATCGCTTTCGGTATTTACTTCCCGCTTTGCATGCCGGTTCTCGCTACGATCGCTCTGTTCTATGCCATCGGTTACTGGAACAACTACTTCAATGCGGTTATGCTGGTCAACGATGAGAAGTATTACTCTTTGCAGATGCTCCTCTTCAAGATCCAGTCTGAGATCACCTCGTTGAGCAAGCTCTCTGCCGGTGCTACGGTCAACGTAAACCCGCCGAAGGAAAGCTTCAAAATGGCGACCTCCGTTATCACCATGGGCCCAATCATCATTCTGTATCCGTTCCTGCAGAAGTACTTTGTTAAGGGCATGGTCGTCGGCGCTGTTAAGGGCTAATCACCCAAACAGCTTTAACACATTTAATTTGGTGTTTACCGTGGAATGCGGTTGCACATATATCAATTTTTCAAGGAGTTGAAGTAAGAAATGAAGACAACGAAGAAACTGCTGGCTATGGCTCTGGCAGCTGCAATGGTCGTTACGGCTTTTGCAGGTTGCTCCGGCAACAACGCTTCCAGTGCTGCTGACAGCACCTCTTCTGCTTCCTCTGAGGCTTCTGCTACGTCCGATGCTTCCACATCTGACGAGTCTTCGGCAACAGAGGATGACGGCACCATTCACCCGATGCGTATTGTACAGCCGGGCACACTTTGCGCTGACTATGAGACAGGTATGGCAGCTGTTAACGAGAAGCTGAAGGAAGACGGCGTAAACATTGAAGTTTCCGTCACAAGAATCCCGTGGGATGCTTATGCTGAGAAGCTGAACCTGATGCTGACGACCGGCGAAGAGTTCGAGCTGCTGCATGTTATGCAGGACGTTAAGAATCTTTCCGCTATCGCAGGCATGGGCGCTATTTCCTCCATCCACGATTCCATCCAGAACTACCCGGACCTCTACAACAAGTTCTCCGAGACCGACTGGCTGGGCACCTTTTACAACGGCGAAGAGTACGCAGTACCGTGCTACTGGAGATCCTTCGACAACGTTATGTCCTACATGAACTACCGTTCCGACATCGCTGAGAAGGTCGGCTACGACGAGTTCCCGGACACGACCGAGGGCATCATCGACCTCATGAAGAAGTCTCAGGAAGAGATCCTCAATGAGACCGGTACGAAGGCTTACACTTGGTTCCACCAGAACCAGGATACGGCTCACTGGCTCCACAGAAGCTATGACACCTATCCGTTCTATGTTGAGAACTCCCTCGGCATCTGCCTCATCCGTCAGGACGGCACTGTTGATTCCTTCTATGAGTCCGAAGAATTCAAGAAGGACGCGAACACCTACTATGAGATGTATCAGGCTGGCCTCATCGACCCGGATATCCTGAACCGTGACTCCCAGAAGAAGTACGACGACGCTAAGTTCGGCGCAATGCTCCCGTCTCAGACGTTCGACCCGGCAACTGGTGTTACGATGCAGCAGAACGGTGTTGAAGGCGCAGAAGTTAAGTGGGTTGAAGTTTACGGCGAAGATGTTCCGGACATGATCTACACCTATGTGCAGAACCTGAACGCTATCTCCGCTACTTCTGAGGATCCGGAATCCGGCCTCAAGTTCCTCAACTGGCTGTATGCTTCCGAAGAGAACCATGACCTCTTCCACTATGGCATTGAGGGTACGCACTACACCAAGACTGGCGACCACAGAATCGAGCAGGTCAAGGGTGACGACGGCAACGTTCTGTACAACATGGATACCTGGATGACCGGTTACCTCCCGTACATGGCTTATGCTTCCGACGCTCCGGACGACCACATCGATTACATGACCTACAAGTCTGAGAACTATGTCATCTCCCCGGCTGCTGGCTTCATCTTTGATGCTTCCAACGTTCAGAGCGAGCTGACGAACCTCCAGACCGAGATCATCTCCTCCATCTACCCGATCAAGGTCGGTATGGTTTCCTATGAGGACAACATCGACGCTGCTATCGAGAAGCTGAAGGCTGCTGGCCTCGATAAGTACATGGAAGAGTACAGAACGCAGTTCCAGGCTTATCTGGATGCTAACCCGGACGTACTCGAGATCGCTAAGGGCACCACGGAAGGCTAATTCCTTCTAAACTCAATAATGATCTGAATGCAGGGCGCAGGACGCAAAAGGTCCTGCGCCCTTGCTTCATTATTATCTTAAAGCTTACGAACTTCACTTGAAATTGATTTACTTTGTCTGTTACACCGGATGTACCGGTGCAGAAATATAGAAAACTCTAAAAAGATTGGGGAAAGAGAAAGTGTTAAATATTAAAGATTTCGGCGCTGTGGCCGACGGCAAGACCGTCAACACAAAAGCCATTCAGGCGGCTGTGGACCGCGCAGGGGAGACGGGCGAGACCGTGCTCGTTCCCGGCGGCGTGTTCATTACCGGTACAATCCATCTGAATGGTGCATCGCTGCATTTGGAGCCGGGCGCTGTTTTAAAGGGCTCCACGAATATCGACGACTACCCTGCACAGGATTTTATCCACAATGAAATGGGGGTGTTGCGTGCCCTGCTTATCAACCGTGACCACGACAATGTGACTATCGACGGCAGCGGCACCATTGACCTTTCCGGCACATCGTTTTATGATACAAGCGTGATGAACGTACCGAGCAGCCGTGTTCCGTTCACAAAGGAGCAGGAAGCCGAATGCACATACCCCATCGGCACGCGCCCGAACCAGTGCATCTTCTTCCACAATTCCAAAAACGTCAGCGTGCGCGGCATCAACGTCATCGACGCGCCGTGCTGGACGTTCAGCTTCAACGAGTGCGAGAATGTAAAGCTGCTCGGCCTTACGATCGACACCAGCCTCAACGTGCCGAACGACGACGGCATCCACATTGCAAGCTGTAAAGGTGTTATCATTGCAAACTGCAATATCTCGAGCGGCGACGACTGCATTGCGCTTTCCGGCATTACGGATTGGGCAAAACCGTGCGAGGACATCGTCATCACGAACTGCGTGCTGCGTTCCTGCTCGAAGGCAATTGTCATCGGCTACAGTTACAGCCATATCCGCAACGTGACCATCACGAACTGTATCATCAAGGAGAGCAACCGCGGCATCTGCTTCATGTGCAACGATACGTCCGCACTTGTGGAGAATGTGCGCATCAGCAACATGATTGTTGACACGCGTGTACGCGCTGGCAACTGGTGGGGCAACGGCGAGCCGATCTTCATGATGGCTGTAAAGCACGATTACCATATCCCGGCAGAGCAGGACCCACACCGCGAGACCGACTGCGCCATCCGCAACGTGCACATTGACGGCGTGACCTGCATGGGCGAGAACGCCATGGGCATTTACGGCGTGGACGGCAACATCCGCGAAGTGGAGCTCAGAAACATTGACTTCACCCGTAAGCCGTCTAAGAACCTGCCGCTCAAGGGCAATGTGTTTGACTTCGCACCCGGCAGGGTCGATTTTGAAGTGCCGGAGGACTGCGGCCTGTACATCGGCGGCGGTGCGGATGTGAAGCTGGAGAACATCAACACACGTGCGTGGAAGATCATCCACGCATAAAAGGAGACTACCATGAAAAATATTATTTTGCTGCCGCTCGACGAGCGCCCCTGCAACTTTGATTTCCCGTCCAAAATTTTCAACGGCGAAAAGTATACGATTATTCGCCCGGAGCATCTCGGCCAGAAGAAGACCCCGGCGTCTTATGAATTCATCCGCGATTTCCTGCTCGCGAATATCGAAAAGGCAGACGCGGCGGTCATTTCCATCGATACGCTGCTGTACGGCGGCCTGATTCCCTCGCGCTTGCACCATCTTTCCGAGGAGACGGTTTTGGAGCGTCTGATGCTTTTAAAAGAACTGCGCGAAAAGAACCCGCAGGTAAAGCTGTACGCGTTTCAGTGCATCATGCGCTGCCCGAAATATTCCTCCGACGATGAGGAGCCGGATTACTATGAGCTTTACGGCAAAGAGATTCACCATATCGGCCGTCTGACGCACCTTGAAAAGCTCGGCATGGGTGACGCGGACGAGCTTTCTGAGTTGAAAGCCAAGGTAGACCCCGCGGCGCTTAAAGACTATCTTGACCGCCGCGCGTTTAACGGCAGCTTCAATATCCGCACGCTCGACCTCGTGGAGGACGGCACGATTGATTTTCTCATCATCCCGCAGGACGATTCCGCAAAGTACGGCTACACCGCAATGGACCAGAAGACCGTGCGCGCGAAGATCGACGAGAAGGTGCTCAATGACCGTGTGATCTTGTACCCGGGCGCCGATGAGCTCGGCATGGTGCTTGTCTCCCGCGCCATCAACGCGCTCGAGAATAACACCCCACGCGTATACCTCAAGTATGCGTCCACGCTGGCGCCGCAGCTGATTCCGAACTACGAGGACAGAAGTCTCAATGAGACCGTAAAGTACCACGTCATGGCGGCGGGCTGCATCGCTGTGCCGTCGCTCGCCGACGCCGACGTTGTGATGGGCATCACCGCTCCGGCAAACGAGATGGAAGAAGCCGCAAATCAGCCGGCGAACAACATCAACTATGATGTGGAACGCAATATGGCAGAGTTTCTGTACTTTGTGAACGATTGCTTGAAGCGCGGCATTCCGACGGCGATTCTCGACAATGCCTACACGAACGGCGGCGAATTGCAGCTTCTGCGCGTGCTCAACAAGCAGGGCATTTTGATGAAGCTTGCAGGTTATGCAGGCTGGAACACCTCTGCAAACTCCATGGGCACGGTGCTCGCGATGATTGTGAACAATATGTACCAGAATAATACCGAAGCGAAGCAGAACTTCCTTGTGGAGCGCTTTATTGAGGACTTCGGCTACGGTGCGGTCGTGCGCAGCTACGTGACGGAGCACATTCTGCCGCAGTGGGGCATGACGTACTTTTGGTGCGAAGAGCAGCGCGGCAAGGCGGCCAACGCCGTTTTGGAGGAGCTGCGCAAGTTTGTAAAGACGGAAATGACGTCCGTTGCGGACAAAGTAACCGTGGAAGATATTTTCCTGCCGTGGAGCCGTATGTTTGAAATTGGGCTCAAGGCAACGTACAAAGCGGACTAAGATAGAGATACAGGATGTTTTCAAAAACGAAAGGACGCGTTTTTATGACAAATCAGGAAATTTTAAACCAGATTCACCGCGGCGTAATTGTCTCTTGCCAGGCGCTGCCGGATGAGCCGCTTTACGGCTACCACTTTATGGGCCACCTTGCATTTGCCGCAAAAGAGGGCGGTGCTGTGGGTATTCGTGCCAATACCTGCGAGGATATTGTGGACATCAAAAAGGAAGTTGACCTGCCGGTCATCGGCATCATCAAGAGCGTATATGACGACAGTGATGTATATATCACGCCGACGATGAAGGAGATCGATGCACTGGCGGCGACCGGCGTGGAGATTATCGCGCTGGACGCAACAGACCGTCCGCGCCCGAACGGCCTTGATCTTGATACGCTGTTCAAGGAAGCGCGCGCAAAGTACCCGAATCAGCTCTTTATGGCAGACTGCTCTTGCTATGAAGACTGCAAGCACGCGGCGGAGATCGGCTTTGACCTTGTCGGCACAACGCTGTGCGGATACACGGCAAAGACGAAGGGCACGGCTATCCCGAACTACGATTTGCTTTCCCGCATCACGACGGAGCTGAACGTGCCGGTCATCGCGGAGGGCGGTGTTTGGGAGCGCGGCCAGCTGCAGAAGGTATTCTCTTACCCGGTGCACGCAGCGGTTATCGGCACGGCCATCACACGCCCGCGTGACATCACCCGCAGATTTGTTGAGGCCATTTCATGAGTACGCTTTTAGGCATTGATATCGGCGGCACGGCTGTGAAGATCGGCGTTGTGGACGAAAACGGCAAAGTTCTGCTTTCCGAAACGCGCAGCGTCAGCTTTGACGGCTACAAAACGTCGATTATGACGACGGTTGCGAACCTTGCGGGAGAAGTTCTCGAAAAGAGCCCCGTGAAAATCGAGGGCATCGGCGTTTCGGCAACGGGGCAGATTGATGTGAACTCCGGCACGGTTATTGGCGTGGGTGCACAGCTCGGCGACTGGCTCGGCAGCCCGGTGAAGAAAATTCTGGAAGACCGGTTTCATCTGCCTGTAACCGTCATCAACGACGCGAACGCAGCGGCGCTCGGCGAGCAGACGTTTGGTCGCGCAAAGGGCAAGGAGAACGTGCTTGTCGTTACGGTCGGCACCGGCATTGGCGGCGGCATCATCGAAAACGGTCGCCTCATTCAGGGCAGACGCGGCATCGGTGGCGAAATCGGGCATTATATCATCAATTTTGACGGTGTGGAGTGCCCGTGCGGCAACCGCGGCTGCTTTGAGCGCTACGGTTCTACGGGCGCGCTTGTGCGCCATTTTACGGAGAATGTTGCATTGCTCGAAAAGCTGGGCGTACCGGCAGAAGACGTCAACGGCAAAGTGATTTTTGATCACCTCGATGACGCAGACGTCAGTGCGACGGTGAACAGCTGGATTGACAGCATCGCATTTGGAATCATCGGCCTTGTGCACATTTTCAACCCGGAAATGGTGCTCATCGGCGGCGGTATTTCAAGAGAAGACGAACATTTTATCCGCCCGCTTCGCGAGAAGATCTTGAACGGCGCGATGGAGCAGTTCGCAAAAGACCTTGAGGTGGAGGCCGCCGCACTCGGCAATAACGCCGGCCTGCTCGGCGCATGTGCATATTTCAGACAGAACTTTTAACCGACGTATATAACAACAAAAGCCGAGGCGCTTCAAAACGAAGCGTCTCGGCTTTTTGCGGTGCATTTACTTTTCAATGAGGTCATTGTCCCTGAACAGGAGGGAAATGCACCATACGGCGGCGATGCCGACGAGTGTGTAGATGATGCGGCTTAAAACGGCACCTTGTCCGCCGAAAAGCCACGCGACGAGGTCAAACTGGAAAATGCCGATAAGCCCCCCGTTGATGCCGCCGATCACCGTCAAAATCA
>CAKUBN010000035.1 GCA_934643185.1 uncultured Eubacteriales bacterium | reverse complement strand
ATGCAGTTTTCCACGCCATCGATCGCCATGTATGTATACTCGGGGTCATCGCACACCATGGTGCGCAGAATGCCTCCGGTCGTCGGGAACAGGCGCGCACGGCTTTCTTCCGTGTGATCCTCGCCTGCTTCCACGGTGATGCCCTCTTTTTCAAACCAAGCGGAAAGCTCCTCGAACGTGAGCACACAGTCCACATACGGGCTTTCGTCGCCCTCGGCCTTTTTGGAGATGCACGGCCCGATGAAAACGGTCTTTACTTCCGGGTCTTCCTCCTTCAGCATCTTGCAGTGCGCCTGCATCGGCGACAAAACATGCGCAAGATACGGCAGAGCCTCCGGGTAATACTTCTGCACGAGCGTGTTTACAGAGTGGCAGCACGTGGAAATGATGACGCTCTGCCGGCGCTCTTTGATGATCTTTTCGTATTCGGTCTTAACGACAGATGCGCCTACGGCGGTCTCCTCTACCCGGTCAAAGCCAAGCTTTTTGAGCGCCGCACGCATCGTTTCGATGGTAGCGCCCGGATAATTTGCCACAAAGGATGGCGCAAGGCTGACCGCCACGGGACATTCGCCCTTGACGAACATCTCGGCGATCGGCACATCATTTCGAATCTCTTTCGCGTTCTGCGGACATACCACAAAGCACTGGCCGCAGAGGATGCACTCGTCTTTTACGATATGCGCCTGACTGGACTGAAAACGGATGGACTTAACAGGGCAATGACGGATGCACTTATAACAGTTCTGACAGTTAGACTTTTTGAGCTTCAGGTAGTCTGGCATACCCCTTATCCTCTCTTAGCGTTCGCCTTCGCTATGAACTTTTCATCTTTGATGATGAATCTCTCGTGGGTGCCGCTGCCGATCTCGCCGACTTCGTCATATGCCTTGACCGTGAACACCAAGCGGCGGTTATCCACCTCGGTGAGCTCGCACTCTGCCGTAACGTGCATGTTAAGCGGCGTAGCGGACGTGTGCTGAATGTTCATCAGCGTGCCCACGGTGCCCATGCCCGGCTCTAACTCCGGCGCGACGCACTTCCAGGCGGCCTCTTCCATCAGCGCGACCATTGCGGGCGTTGCAAAAACGTCCAGCGTACCGCTGCCCATGGCTTTGGCTGTGTTCTTCTCTGTAACATTGGTCTCGGCTTTGCCTTTCATTCCGGTTGTCAACAACTAAATCACCCTTACTTCCTATTTTCTGCTGCGTTCTGCCACACACGGCGGCTTACGCACGGAGAGCCGATGCAAAAAGCGCTTGCACCGGCCAAATTTTAGTTTCTTATGCTTACTGGACCTTTGCGAGGATCTCTTTCTGGAAGAATTCCTCAGTGGTGTCGGGAGATACGGAATGCTTCTCGCCGTCTACGGTAACGTTGACGCCGTTTACGCAGTCGCCCATGCAGAAGGTACCGCCGAGCTCTACCTTATCTTCGAGGTGGTTCTCCTTTACGAGCGCCTGAAGCTTCTCCACGACCTGGCGGGAACCTTTCAGATGACATGAGCTGCCGATGCAGATGATAACTTTCATTCTAATCAAACTCCGTTTCTTAGTTTATGGTAATTTTGCTTATATAATGGCAAAGAACAGGGAGCTTCCCCTCCTGCCAAGCTAACTTAGGTATTGGCGTCGAATTTCTCCTTGAGCTGCTTTGATAAGAGCGCAAGCGACGCGGCGAGGTTTTCGTTATGCACCAATATGCCCTCCGGCACATCGAGATGCACGGGCGCGAAATTCCAGATGGCTAAAATTCCACTTTCAATGAGCAGATTACAGATGGCCTGCGCGTTTTCCGCCGGGACCGCGATGATGCCGATGCGCACGCGCATGCGCTCGCACAGGTCCATCAGCTTATCCATTGTCAAAATGCGTTTGCCGCCGTAATCTTCCTCACATACTTCTTCATCAATATCAAATGCGGCCAAAATGTTCATGCCGCAGTCTTTAAAGCCGCCATACGTTAAAAGCGCCTTGCCGAGCTTACCGGCGCCGACGATGATGGCATCGTCCACATCGTTGTAGCCTAAAAATTCCTCCAGCTCCGCAATAAGCGCCGCCGTGTTGTAGCCGACCTTCGGCTTACCGGCCGAGCTGACCGCTGCAAGGTCTTTGCGCACAACGACGTGGTTTAAGCGCAGCGCCTCTGCAATGGTCGTGGCGGAAATGTGCTCCGGCGTATTCTCGCCGAGCTGCTTCATATAATTCAGGTAAAGCGGCAATCGGAGCAGCGTTTGTTTTGAAATGCTGCGATTCACCATGACGCAGCCAACCCCCATCCAAACAGAAAATCAAAATAAACCAAACATCTAATACTTTAACACAAGAAACGACCAAAGGGAATACCCATTTTCAAATATCGATATAATTTCATCGATATAAAAGCAAAAAAGCCCCAACGACACGTTAAAAAACAGACAAACTAAATCAAATACAAACTTCGGCGGATTTCTACTCCGCATGCGGCGTGCCGAACTTTGCGCTCAATAAATCGCGCTCCTCATACAACTTTTCGATGAACCGTTTATCGACCGCCGTATATTTATATTCCTTTTTGGACGTCAAAATATCTCTGTACACGCGGTGTTTGTTGCCGCGGCACGGTTTCAACACAAGCTCATAGCGTTCAAGCTGTTCCACATCCGTCGGCGAGACCCACATATATGTGTGCGGCACCGTCGCCAAAAGGTCGAGCTGACTGCCGCGGCTGTAAACATACACGCGTTTGGTGACGTTTTCGTCCATCTCTGCCTTTTTGATGTCGGACATCGGCAGCGACGGCACGAACGGATCGCCGTGGCAAATTTCGATATAGCCGGAAAGGTCTTCGATATCCACAACATCCTTTTGCGAGAGCGAGTCGTTTTTGGAGATGAGAAGCTGATACTCGAATTCCCAGATGTTCTCCGACTTCATGCCCTTATCGCGCAGCATGTTCGTAAAAAAGCTCTCAAAGATCGTCTGATACCGCACGATGGCAAGGCCGTAGTTTTCCTGTACCACGTTGCGAATGGCACGCATGGCGTTCGTTTCTTTGAAACTAAACTCGATTTCCTTTGACATATCCGCCTCACGGACAAACTTGGAAAACGCATCCGCAATATAGCTGGCGCGCGGCACCGAGATGCTGAACTTCAGCTTATTATTCTTTTCGGGCTTATAAAGCGACTCCATTTCTTCGATCTGTGCCAGAATACTCTTGGCGTAGCCGAGAAACTCCTCTCCCTGCGGTGTGGGCACAATGCCCTTTGAGGTGCGCTTAAAGATCTTGACGCCGAGCGTCTCCTCAAGCTCCTTAATCCCGCGGCTGAGGTTCGGCTGCCCCATAAAAAGGTTTTCGGCAGCCTTAGTGATGGATGCGGTCTTCTCTACTTCCACCGCATATTTCAGATGTGCGATGTTCATTGCGTTCTCCTACGGACATATTTGAAAGGGCATAACACTATTTCGATTATATTATAACATATCCCGCTCTCTTGTCAAATACTTGTGCACAAAAACAGCGTAAAATCCGAAAAAATCGGCGGCTAAACCGCATTTTCGTCTGAAAGCAGGGGTGCAATGCGCTTTTCGGCTTCGAGTACTGCACGGGTAATCTGCTCCGTCATTTCGGCGCGTATGGTACACACCGCTGCAAGGGTATCGGCATCCGGACGGTTTTGCAGTGCGGTAACAGCTTCTAAAAGCTCATCTAAGAACGCGTCCACCTCGGCGGCATCGTAGGTGTTGCCGCGCTTAACTGTAAAGCGAACAGCCTTTATATATTCAGGTGTCAGCTCCATTTTCGGCCTCCTCCCCCGGCTTTCTGCCGTACTTTGGCTGATATAGTTTTTTCGGCAGAACGCGCGAGAATGCATAGAAAAGCGCCGCGCCCCCTGCAAATATAGGCAACAGAACGGGCCAATCATCCGCGACGAAGCCCATATGCGGCAGGCAGAATGCGCTCACTTTGCCCTCTAAATATTCATACGGCACCTCGGCATAGGCTTTGAATTCCCCCGCCGTATGCCAAACGCGGGCTTCAGGATCGTTTTCGGTCAGCGTCAGCAGCAATGGACCGCGTTCGGTTTGAATCGCCGCGCAGTCACCCGGGAAATAATCTTCGGCAGGCATATATGCGTAATATGCAAGCGAATTTACGGGATAGCCTGTACAGCCACTTTGCTTTACAGAAAATGCGCACCGTCCGAACAGAATCGGCGAAAGCAAAAGCAGGATGTAAATTGTCGCGAGCACGCTGACAAGTGATATAACTTTACTTATTTTGATTGTAAGGCTGTTTATCTTTACAGGATTAACATTCATGATTCATGCGGCCGACCGAGCATCTCCTCAGCCATTTTGAGTTTTAACGGCGTGATGTCATCGCCGCCGATAATACGGGCAATCTCGCGGACGCGCGCGTCTTTCGTCAGCGTGTGCACCGCCGTGTACGTTTTGTTGTTCTCCTGCTTTTTGACGATAAACAGGTGGTTATCCGCCATGGCGGCGATCTGCGCCAGGTGCGTGACGCAGATGACCTGCGCGTTTTTGGAGACGCAGCGCAGCTTGATGCCGACCTTATTCGCCGCTTCGCCGCTGATGCCGGTGTCAATCTCATCGAAAATCTGCGTTTCGGCCGCGCCGGAATCCTCAGACAGCACGGTGTTGATGGCGAGCATAATACGCGAAAGCTCGCCGCCGGACGCGATCTTCGACATAGGCTTCGGATCCTCACCTGCGTTTGCGGAGACGAGGAACTGGATGCGGTCGCAGCCGAAGGCTGTCAACGGTGTGCGCTCCTGCTCCACGGTGAAGACGACGCCGGGCATGTTGAGCTCTGAAAGCTCCTGCCGCACACGGCGCGAAAAACTCTCGCACGCGGCGCGGCGCTTCGCGGATAGCTGCTTTGCAAGCGTCACCGCTTCTTTTTTCTTCTGCTCATACTGCTGCAAAAGCAGTTCTTTTTTTTCATCGGAAAACTCGATGTCCGAAAGCTCCGCACGGGCACGGTCGAGGAACGAAAGCATTTCTTCCTCCGTTTCGCCGTATTTGAGGCTCAAGCGGTAGATAACTTCCAGACGGCTTTCAATCTCATCGAGCTCGTTTGCGTCGAACATGGCGTTATCGAGGTAATCGGAGATTTCCGCCGCGGCATCTGTCAGTGCGTATTCGGCGTCGCGGACATGCTCGGCGACGTTTGAAAGCGACGGTGCATAGCGCGCCGCCTGCTCGAGCGACTCTGCCGCAACGGATACGGCCGTGATGGCGCCGCCATTGTCCTCATCGCCCTGCAAAAGCGTGACAGCTTCGCCCACACCGCGCACGATACGCTCACTGTTGCGGATCTCATCGCGGCGCTCGGTCAGCTCTGCCTGTTCGCCGACGCGCAGCTGTGCAGCTTCTAATTCTTCGATCTGATAGCGCAAAATATCCATGCGGCGGGACTTCTGCCCCTCGTCGGATTCGAGCGCATCGAGCTCGCCTTTGATGCGGCGCAGTGCCGTATACGCTGCGCGGTACTCCGCAAGCAGACCATATGCGCCCGCAAAGCTGTCGATATACGTGCCGTGCACTTCCGGTGAAAGCAACTTGTAGCTTTCATGCTGACCGAGAATATCGATGAGCGTGCCGCCGACGGCGCGCAGCATGGAAACGGTCGCCGGGATGTTATTGAGCTTGCAGGAGGAGCGCCCGTGCGGGCGAATCTCGCGGCGAATAAGCAAACTGCCGTCGTCTTCAAGCGGAATATCCAGCTCACGCAAAACCTGCTGCGTCTGCGGAGAAACATCCGTAAAAAGTGCCGAAACACTCGCCTGCTCCGCACCTGTGCGCACAAGCTCCTTTGAGGTGCGCTCCCCGAGCACGGCGTAGATCGCGTCGATGATGATGGATTTGCCCGCGCCGGTCTCGCCGGTCAAAACGGTGAAGCCCGGTTCAAAATCGATAGACGCCTGCTCGATGACGGCGATATTCTGAATGTAAAGCTGCGTCAGCATATCAGACCCCGCCAATCAACTTTCTGAGCTCGTTCTGCTTTTCCTCCGCAATCTCATCCGTTTTACAGATGATGAGAATGGTGTCTTCACCGGCCAGCGTGCCGATGAAATCCGGGAAATGCAGCGTATCCATAGAGGCGCAGACCGCCTGCGCCATGCCGGTCATGCACTTGACAACGATCATGTTGCCGGCCGCCTCCACGCTCATAACCGAATCGCCGAACAGCGAATAGAACTTGGAGGAAATGTCGCGGGCATTGTCACGCCCGGTGGAATATTTATACTTTCCGTTCGGGGAAAGACTCTTCACGAGCCGAAGCTCTTTGATATCGCGGGAAACGGTTGCCTGGGTCACGTCGAAGCCACAAGCGCGCAGATTGCGCAGGAGCTCCTCCTGCGTGTCGATATCCTGTGCTTTGATGAGCTCCAGAATTTTGGCGTGGCGTCTTGTTTTCATGCTTTCTGCCTTCCTTCCTGCCTTTTAATTTCTGCTTTGCATAAATTTGCTGTCTACAATATCGTAAAAATTGCGTTCGTCGGTCTGAATAAGCTCAGTGTAATAGGTCGAGCGGCTGACGGAAACCGTGTCCGTCTTATGAATGCGTATGGGTGCGCCACCGTCTATGGTGAGATACACCTCGCCGGAATAATCGCTGTCCGTGCTGACCGTGATGGTCTTATCTGCGCAGAACAGCGTGCTGCGGTTAAAGAGCGCATGCGGGCAGATGGGCGTGAAGATTACGCATTCCGATTCCGGGTCTACCACCGGGCCGCCCGCCGAGAGCGAGTACGCCGTGGAGCCCGCCGGTGTAGCCAAAATGAGGCCGTCCGCGCGGAATTTATAAAGCTTGGAACCGTTGACGGAAAAACCGAAATCGTAAATTCTGGACTGTGCACCGGAGACGACCGCGTCGTTTAAAGCGCGGTAGGTTGTATCCCCCTTCACGCTGTGCACGGTAACGGAAAGCATCATCAGGCGGCGCACACGGTAATCGCCCGTAAAGAGCGCCTTTAATTTGTGCAGCTCGTCCTTCTCCACACCTGCCAAAAAGCCCAGCCGCCCAAGGTTCACTCCAAGGATGGGCTTACCTGCAACGGACGCGTGCTTTGCCGTGTGGATGATGGTGCCATCGCCGCCGACCGCAACGATAAGGTCGCAGCTTTCCGCCAGTGCGGCGTGATTTTTGCAGAACGTGACGTGTTCATACTGCCCGCGGTGCTTTTCGTGCATGAGTGTTTCCGCACCGTTTTCCTGCAAAACCGCCAGAATTTCCCGGGTGTATGTGTCCGCATCGCGTTTATCCAGATTTGGAATCACCGCAATTTTCATAAGCCTCAGTCCTTTTTGTCCAGCGCCGCGTGAGATGCTTCCACGATCTCATGCGGCGTGCTTTCTGCTGTATTCACCGGCGCGTCGCTTTTTTGGAGGAATACAAGATACTCGATGTTGCCCTCCGGTCCTTTGACCGGCGAGAACGTAAGTCCCAATACGGAATATCCGTTTTCCACTGCAAAATCGCAGATCATCTGCACCACTTCCTCGTGCACGGCTTTGTCGCGCACAACGCCCTTTTTGCCAACCTTTTCCCTGCCGGCTTCAAACTGCGGCTTAATAAGGCACACGGCTTTGCCGCCGTCCTTTAAAAGCGGACGCACGGCGGGCAAAATAATTTTGAGCGAGATGAACGACACGTCTACGGAGAAGAAGTCAATCTCCTCCGGAATTTGCTCGCGTGTGAGATAGCGGGCGTTCGTACGCTCCAGATTCACCACGCGCGGGTCGGTGCGCAGCTGCCAGGCGAGCTGCCCGTAGCCGACGTCTACGCTGTATACTTTGGAGGCGCCGTTTTGCAGCATGCAGTCCGTAAAGCCGCCCGTAGATGCGCCGATGTCCATACATACGGTGTTTTCGAGCTTGATCGGAAACAGCTGCATAGCTTTTTCAAGCTTTAAGCCGCCGCGGCTGACGTAGCGCAGCGTGTTGCCGCGCACCTCTAAGACTGCGTCTTCACGCACGGTGTCACCGGGCTTATCGAATTTCTGGTTATCCGCGTAAACACAGCCCGCCATGATGAGCGTGCGCGCTTTTTCGCGGCTGGGCGCAAGCCCTTTTTCGTAAAGCAGGACGTCTATCCTTTTTTTCATATAGAAACTGCCTTTCCATCTTTCTTTTCTGCGATTTGCAGCGCCGTGTGTACGGCGTTCACCATGCCCTCTGCGTCAAGACCGAGCTTATGCAGCGTGCGGAACATAGGCGCGTGCTTGATGAATCCGTTTTCAATAGCGTGCACTTCGTAGTGCCCTCTGAAATTGCGATCCAACAGCATGGCACCGAATTCCTCCGCGATGCCGCCTTGGCGGACGCCCTCTTCAAAGAACAGCACCGTGGGACACCTTAAGACCGCTTCCACCGCTTTCGGATCGATCGGCACGATGCGATTGAGCTTCACGATGCGGCACTTTATGCCCTCTTTTTCGAGCGTCTCCGCCGCTTGGCACGCAAACGAGAACATACGGCCGTAGGTCACAAGCGTGACAGAAGTATCTTCCGTGCCGAACACATAAAACGGCTTGCCGGAAAGCGTGTAGTTTTCCGGGCGATACAGCTCTTTGCCGCGCGGGTAGCGAATAGCATAAAGGTGGTTTTCTCCCTTAATACAGTCATCAAGATTGTCCGAAAGCTCATCGTAATACGTCGGCGCGTACACATGAATGTCCGGCACGGTGCGCAGGAACGCGGCATCGAACACGCCTTGATGCGTCTGGCCGTCTTCGCCGACCACGCCGGCTCTGTCCACAGCCAGAATAATTTTGAGATGCTGCAAGGCGCCGTCGTGGATGAGCTGGTCGTACGCGCGCTGTAAAAACGTGGAATACACCGCAAAAACCGGAATCATGCCGCCGCGCGCCAGACCGGCGCAGAACGTGACGGCGTGTTCCTCCGCAATGCCGACATCAAAGAAACGGCTGCGGTATTTTTCGCGGAAATCCGTCAAACCGGTGCCGGATTCCATCGCCGCCGTAACGGCGCACAGCTTCTCATTTACACCGGCTATCGTGCACATCGTCTCGCCGAACGCATGCGAAAAACCCTTGGCAATGGCTTCGCCCGCGCCTTTTTCGCGGTCAAACGCTGCAAGGCCGTGGTAAACGCTCGGAGCGTTCTCCGCGTATTTATATCCGCGTCCTTTATAGGTGCGGATGTGGATGAGCACCGGCTTATCCATATCGCGCGCCATCGTCAAAACCGACGTCAAGGTGCGCAGGTCGTGTCCGTCGAACGGGCCGTAATAATTAAAGCCAAGATCCTGAAAGATCGTGGTGTTGAAAATATTCTTTTTGATTTGGTTTTTCACGCGGCGCACTTCGGCAGCCATGTGCTCGCCCACCTTCGGCACGCGGCACAGTGCGGCTTCGACGCTGTCTTTTGCGTTCAAATACCCCGGCTTTGCGCGCACATAGGAAAGATAACGCGCAATGGAGCCCACGTTGCGGGAAATGGACATGGCGTTGTCATTCAAAATGACGATCATATTGCGGTTGATGCGGCCCGCATTGTTGAGGCCCTCATACGCAAGGCCGCCGGTCAACGCGCCGTCGCCGATGACGGCGATGACATGGCCGGGGTCACCCGCAAGTGCCTTTGCAACGGAAAGGCCGAGCGCCGAAGAAATGGACGCGCTGCTGTGCCCCGTTGTAAACGGGTCGCAGTCGCTTTCGTCTCTCGACGGAAAGCCCGAAAGCCCGTCCTCGCGGCGCAGCGTGGAAAACGCTTCTTCTCTGCCGGTTAAAAGCTTGTGCGCGTAGGACTGGTGCCCCACGTCCCACACGATGCAATCCTCCGGCAAGGTGAACACACGGTGCAGCGCCACAGTGAGCTCCACCACGCCCAAATTGGAGGCGAGATGGCCGCCGTTGTCCGCCACCGTGCTGATGATCTCTTCCCTGATCTCATCGCAAAGCTTCGGCAGCTCGTTTGCCGCAAGCTTTTTCACATCGTTTGGGGCCTTGATTTTACTGAGCAATCTGCTCATACTTACACCAGCCCGTTCTGTATTTTTGCTGCCGTTACGGCGTTTTTCATCAGCATTGTGATGGTCATGGGGCCTACGCCGCCGGGCACCGGCGTAAGGTAGCCGGCGACCGCCTCGGCGCTTTCGTAATCGACATCGCCGCATAGCTTGCCGTTTTCATCGCGGTTCATACCGACATCAATTACCACAGCACCGGATTTTACCATATCGCCGGTGACAAATTTCGCCTTGCCGACCGCGACGACGAGGATATCCGCCGCCTTGCAGATTTCTTTGAGGTTCTGCGTGTGGCTGTGGCAGATGGTCACGGTGCCGTTTTCATGCAAAAGCAGCATAGCCATCGGCTTGCCAACAATATTGCTGCGGCCGATGACAACGCAGTTTTTGCCGTCGATCGTGACGCCGGTGGAGTGGATAAGCTCAATGATACCCGCAGGCGTGCACGGTAAAAACGCGAAATCGCCGATCATGATGCGGCCGACGTTTTCGGCGTGGAACGCGTCCACGTCCTTTTTCGGGTCGATATGCTCCACGATGAGCTCTTCGTTTAAATGCTTCGGCAGCGGAGACTGCACCAAAATGCCGTTGATCTTCGGGTCTGCGTTCAGCTTTTCGATGAGCGCCAGCAGCTCCTCCTGCGTGGTGTTTTCCGGCAGGACATGCTCTTCGGAGTAAATGCCGGTCTCGGCGCAGGCCTTGCCCTTATTGCGCACATAAATTTTAGACGCGGGGTCTTCGCCGACAAGCACGACCGCCATGCCGGTTTGAATGCCCTGCTTTTTTAAAGCGGCAACTTCTTCGGCAATTTCGCCGCGCACCTTTGCTGCAACGGCCTTGCCGTCAATTCTCACTGCCATCGTTCTTCTCCTCGCTTTCCCCTTCTGCCGTTTCATCCGCATTTTCGGCTGCATTGGACGGTTCTTCGGAAGCGTTTTCATCCGCAGTTTCTTCCGTCTTTTCGTCTTCCGTCTCTGCGGCCTTTTTTGCACCGGTGCCGACCGTCATATGCTCCTGTGCTTCTTCGGCGCTCATGCCAGAGAAAATGGTGCTTTCGGCATCATTATCGATCTCGACCTTCTCGGTCTTGTCTTCCACCGTGAGGCCCGCCGCTTCCATCGCCTTGCGGCTGCCGCAGCCCGTGAGCTTATGGCAGTTGCGGAACACGATGAGCAAAACGACGGCGACAATCGCCGAAGCTGCAGCGAGCACCTGCGAAACGCGCAGGTCAATGCCCGGCAGCAGCAGACTATCCGTGCGCAGACCCTCAATGAAGAAGCGCGTCACGCCGTACCAGATGATGTACAAAAGGAACGTCTGTCCGTCATACTGGCGCAGATGGCGCGTGAATAAATGCAGCAAAACAAAGCCTAAAAGGCACAAAATCGATTCGTAAAGGAAGCATGGGTGCACGTTGCCCACCACCTCCGCGACGGTGCGGTCGCTGTACATGCCCCACGGCAGGTCGGTCGCGCAGCCGAAGGCTTCCTGGTTCACAAAGTTGCCCCAGCGGCCGATGCCCTGGCCGATGAGGTAACCGAGGGATGCGACATCCAGCACGGCGAACAGGTTCATTTTGCGGATCTTCGCGACGATGCCGCCGCACAGCATGCCGCCGATGATGCCGCCGTAAATGCCGAGGCCGCCCTCTTTGATGTTGAAGATCTCCATCGGGTTCGTGATGTATTTGTCGCCCGGGTAGAAGATAACGTAATAAAGACGCGCGCCGATGATACCGCCGAGCAGGCCGGCGATGATGGCATCGAGCAGGTGGTCTTTATTGATATTCATTTTTTTGCAGGAGGAAAAACCGTACAGCACGGCCAGCAAAAAGCCGATGCCGATGATGATGCCGTACCAGTAAATGGTGAAGTTTCCAAGCTGAAACGCAATGGGATGCACCTCCACCGAAATGCCGAGATTCGGGAACTGAACTTGATGCGTCATGACTTTATATATCCTTTCGATCAAACTTCGTCCAGCGGGCGAATGATAGAAGCTGCCGTTTTATCCATATCGAACAGCGTCTGGATGCGCGCGTTCACGTCTTCTGCGGTGATCTCGGAGAAGCACTCGATATAACGGAACAGCTCGCGGTCGTTAAAGTGCATGGTCATCACAGCGTTCGCAATGACGTCCGGGCTGTTGAGGCCGGAAACGTTCGCACCGTAAAGAGACTTCGCACTGCGGCGCACGTCTTCTTCCTTGACGCCTTCGCACTTTAAACGTGCCATTTCCTCGCGGATAGCATTGCAAACAGCCTCCGGGTCGCCGGATTCGCCGCCGAACAGCAGCGCGCCGTAGCCCGTGCCCTCAAAATATTCGTAGCTGAAGGAAGCTTCGTTCACAAGGCCCGCATCTAAGAGCTTGCGGAACAGCGGCGAGCTGTCGGAAGCCATGATGTCGAGCAGCACCTCCGTGACGGCAAGGTCTTTTTCCGTGCGGTGTGCACCCGTTACGGCTTCTTTCACGCCAAACTGGAACATGGGGCACGCTACGGGCAGCTTTTCTTCGACGAGCGGCTGCACAATGGTCTCGGGCTCCTCTTCAAAGACGCGCTCCACTTCTACGGGCTCGCTCTTTTTCAGCATCTTGTCGCACAGTGCAAGGACTTCCTCCTCCGTGCAGTTGCCGCACACGCACAGCGCCATGTTGTTGAGGTTATAGAACGTGTTGTAGCAGCGGTACAGGTGCTCCGGGGTGATCTCCGCAATGCTCTCCACCGTGCCCGCAATGTCGTCCTTGATCGGGTGCGTATGGTACATGGCGCGCAGCAGGCTGAACATCATGCGCCACTGCGGGTCATCGTCATACATTTTGATCTCCTGGCCGATGATGCCGAGCTCTTTTTCAACGGTCTGCTTTGTAAAATACGGGGACTGCACGAAGTCGAGCAAAATCTCCAGCGCCTGCTCTGCGTTTTCCGTGCAGGAGAACAAGTAGCGCGTCGTCTCAAACGACGTATACGCATTTGCGGAAGCGCCGATCTCGGCATAGCGGCCGAATGCGTCGCCGTCTTCGCTTTCAAAAAGCTTGTGCTCCAAAAAATGCGCGATGCCCGCGGGTGTCGTCTCTGCCTTATCCTCGTCGCTGCGTTTAAAGACCTTATCGATGGAGCCGTAGCGCGTGCCAAACACCGCATACGTACTGCGCATTTCCGCTTTCGGGTATATAAACACGGTCAGGCCGCTTGCGTGTTTGACGCAGCGGTAGCCGTCCCGAAGAAGTTTACTTTCCACAAGGGTATTCTTCATTTCTGCGCTCATTTTGCCGCTCCTTTCAGCTTATAGACCGTATCGAGCGTGACGCGCTCGGCGGCGCTGACGATCTCGTCCTTCGTGATGTTCATGATACGCTCCGCATATTCCTCCGGCGTGTGGAGCTTGCCCTGCAGCATACCGCTGAGATACCATGTCTCCATGGATGCCGCGGAATCTGCCACGGCGTTGTAGCTGTTGCACATGGCGAGCTTTGCAAAGAGAATCTCATCGTCCGTGATATTACCCTTTTTCATATCGTTGAGCTCTTTTAAAATCGCTTCTTCCGTGCGGTCGAGGTCTTTGGTCTCCACGCCGCTCTGCACGAACATGACGTTCTTCGGCGTATCGTGGCGCGCGGCGCAGTAGTAGCAAAGGCTCTGCTTTTCGCGCACGTTCATAAAGAGCTTGCTGCTCGGTGTTCCGCCGAGCACAACGGACATCAGCTTTGCCGCAAGGCGCTCTTCCGGCGTGGTGCCGATGGCAAAGCCCATGACGAGCTTAGACTGCACAACGGGCATCTCCTCCACGACGCGCTTCACATCATTCGCTGCTGTGTGGCGCTTTGTCTCGATGGAGACCGCGTCGCGCGTGCCAAGGCGCTTTACAAGCTGCTGCGCAAAGCGGTCGTCTGCGCCGTCGCCGATCGTAAACTGGCAGATCTGTGCGTGCTTTACGGCATGTGCCCACGCTTCTTTTACGCCCTCGCGGGTCGCGTTTAAAATCGCCTCGCGCGTACCGATGCGCGGCACGCCTGCGGATTCGCCCGCAAACATCGTCTGCACGCAGCGCTGCATGGCATACGCGCCCTTATCGTTATATTCTGCGTCGAGCGTTTCTAAAAGCTGGCGCTGCTCCTGCAAAAAGCCGTCCTCCGGGAACAGGCCGTCTTCATCGCACAGCGGCGTGAACAAAATGCTTTCCAGCATCTCAGAAAGCGCCTGCTGCACATCCTCGCCGCCGAACGCATACGGGTTCGCGATGCCAGCCGCAGAAAGCGTTAAGATCTGGTTATCGCCCACGCGCGTCACGCCCGGCTGCACCGAAGCGCCGTAAAGCCCGGCAAGGTATTTGCCGAACTCCGTGTAATCGGGGTATTCGCGCGTCGCACGAGAGATCAGGCTCGGGACGAGCGCGTATAAAGCCGCATTTTCCGGCGTGGTGAGCGGCAGCACAAGGTGTGCGGAAACGCGTGCCGTTTTAAACTGCGGCGTGCTGCTCCAAAACGCCTGCAATCCGCAGTCTTTCTGTTCAAAAAAATGATTTTCCATCTCTGAAATTTTCCTTCCTGAAATATTTTAAAACCGGGTTTTCAAAAGGTATGGTTGCATAAATATGCTTTCGTATTCGTATTATAGCACAGCTTTTTTCAATTTTAAAGCCAAAGCGCACATTTTCATGAAAATTTGCGGATTATTCACGCACAGAAAAACCGGGCGCACCGTTTTCCGATGCACCCGGCTGAACCGATGGTCTATTCGACCGTATTCAAATCGATCTCGATGTCCGTGAATTCTTCACCCGAAGTATACTCCGCCCGCTTCGTGATGATGAGATGCTCCTCGTCTTTCCATGTGAGCTGCATGTCATAAAACTCACCCCAATGTCCGTTATACACTTGCTTCGGCATAGCGCTCACTTTATAGATCAGTAAATTCAAGCTGCCTGTATTCCGAACACGCACGATCGTCGCACCGCCAGCCGCGCCGCCGTCGCGGTCGAACACTTCTGCTTGGTATGTTCCCTTCGGTGACGTGACAACTTGTCTTGCTGTATTCTCTGGGAGGAAAAAGATTAAACCGCAGAACAAAAGGAACGCTGTCAGCAATATGGATAGCGTGGAGATCAAAATCTCCGCCCATTTGGGTTTCCCGTACACCACGGTCAGCGTTATACTGCAAATGATATAGACCGTCAGCGCGATCACAGCGGATATTTCATTGCAGGCAACCAGCAAAAAGGTATGCACGTATTCATATACGGCCAGCGTCAGCATAGAAAGCGGTGCCGACAAAAGGCAGAGTTTACTGCTTGCTTCTTCTTTTCCAAAAATATGCAGCACCAGAACAACTGCCGAAAAAGCCGTCAAAATTCACGCATATACCGTGTAGCTGAACGGCTCAAAAAAGTATCCAAAAGCACGGCATATGAAAAATCCAAGCGGTAAAGCCGCCGCCAATAAGAGATGTACAGCCATCAAAACCCGTATCGCCCTTTTCATTTTTGATTTCTCTCCTTTTGGAATACCCCTCAACCGAGATACATTTTTTCAAACGCCTCTATGGTGTCAAACACATTCGGTTTGAGCCCGACTTTTTCGTATTCCTTTGCATACAAGTTAAGCGCGCCGTTAAACTGCGCCGCAGCTGCCGGCAAATCTTCCGCGTCGAACTTTTCGAGCAGGTCAAATGCGGGAATGTCTAGGTTTTCCCCGATCTCGTCGAGCATATACTGCAAATTCGCCGTTGCGTCAAACGCGGAAAACGCGTCTTTTTCTTTTGCCGCACGGTGTATTTTGTGCTGCCAGTTGCTCACCATTTCTTCCAGCGTGCCCTTGAGGTCGTCCGGGGTCGGCTCTTTCTTCTCCGCTTTTGGCGCATATGCCGACCGCGCTTTTGCAAAGCAATCGTCCGCAGAACACATCAGCTTTTCCGCCGCCGTGCGCAGCTCTTCCACCGTGCCTGCGTGGATGACTTCTTCGGTTACGGCTTTGAAATTCTCGGGCACGAACCGCATCTGCTCAAGCTCCGTAAAGCGGTCGCGCACGCTTAATTTGAACACCTGCTTATTCAGCACACAGATCGTACCGAACAGGCAATTCAGCAGGCCCGCGGCATATTTGCGGCTTTGCGCAAATGTTTTTTCGCGCATCAGCTTCGCAAATAGGTTTTCCGCTTCGCCGAACATCTTCTCCGCACGGTGCAGGTCGTCTTCCGTATACGGCGCTGTGAGAATGCTTTTCGCCTTTTCGCGCAGCGCCTCAAACCGCTCCCGGTCCGCTTTTTCCGGGCAATAAACGATTTTGGAATCGAGCAGCTTTGCAAGATACGGCATGCTGTAATTTGCTTCCTCCTCGAGCCATTCCCATTTCATCCCGTAAAAATCCATGCCGATGCCGTCGAGGATAAACGTCACCGTGGCTTTGTAGCCGTCCTCGTCCTGCATTAAAATAAACAGGTCGAGGTCAGATGTTTCCGAGTATCGCCCCGTGCAGAACGAGCCGTACATGGCAATTAACGCCACGGCGCTTTTGCATTCTTTTTCTACTTTTTGGATCACATCCCGGATCAATCGGTCGTTGCGCTGCACCAGCGCGTTTCTGTTTTCTTCCGTCATGTTGGTTCTCCTGTCCTTATCAAACAAAATCATTTCGGGCGCAAATGCGGGACGGGCACATTCTGCGCCGCTTTTCATAAATCAGCCGCAGCTTCAGTATAGCAAAGTTTGCAGCAAGGTGCAATGTTTTTTTCTTTATTTGTGAAATATTTATATAATTTATCAATTTTGTTGCGTTTCTTTAAACCTTTCCAGTTCCGGCATGGCGTTTGCCATTTCGGTTTTGGCGTTTTCGGCAGTCAAATGGTCTACAGCGTACAGCACCACGCCGTCTGCGCCCGCCTCCTTTGCGCGGTCGATCTGCTTTGCAAGCGTGTCGGTCGTGTTGAGCCACGTGCCGTTGTCGGCCTCCGTGCCCGCCTTATAAACCGCAAGCCCGATGTATAATTGAATGCTCGGCAATCTCTCCAATGCGCACCAGTTTTGGAGCGCCGTTTCAAACGGCAGCGCTTCGTTTTCAAAGCTGTAATAAAGCTGCGGGCAAATGTAATCGATATACCCCGCCTGCGCGCACCACGTGTACACGTCAGCATTGATCATCTCGTTGTTCTCCAAATTACCCTGCGGCGAAATACCGAACTGCACGTTTGGATTCGCCTCTTTCACGCGGCTGTACACGGCAGCGATGAGCGCGTTCACGTTCGCGGTGCGCCACTCGTGCAGCGAAAGCGGCTCTTCGGTCTCCTCTGCATACGCCGCGTACTGCTCGGCGTCGATGCTCTCGTCGTCCGTGGGGTAAAAATAATCGTCAAAGTGGATGCCGTCCACGTCGTACTTTTCGGTAATCTCCGCCGCGCCGTCAGCAATGCGCCCGCGAATATACGCACTTGCAGGGTTATAATAAATGCCGTTATTGTACGCCATGAAATACTCCGGATGGTTTACATAATTTCGCATATAGAATCCGTTTTCATCAAGCTCCGGCGGTATGGAAACACTCGCAATGCGCAGCGGGTTGATCCACGCGTGGAACTGCATGTTCTGTTCGTGCGCGGCGTTTACCATGTATGCCATCGGGTCGTAGCCGGGGTCTTCCCCTTGCGTGCCTATCAAAAGGTGCGACCACGGCTCGTACTCCGAGGGGTACAGGCTGTCCGCAAACGGCCGCACGTGCACAAACACCGCGTTCGCGCCGACGCTTTTCGCAGCCGCGAGCTTGGCGTCGAAATTCTCCTTGAACGCCGCTTCGGTCTTCTCACTCGTATCGAGCGCCATGTACGGGATCCACACGCCGACGAGCGGTTCTTCGGCCTTCGCCGTCGTTTTCGTCGCACTGCTGTCGTCTTGCTCCGGCGCAGTGCTCGAGAAAACGACCTTCACAGAATTTTCCGCCGCGCTCGGCTCCGCATTCTTCTCCCGCCCCGCCGCGCTTTTCATCGCCAAAAACACGGCGGCGAGCAAAATCAAAACCGCGATGACATAGTGATACTTTTGAATTACGATCATACGCTTTTTCCTTTCTCTCTGCGTTCCCTTGACCGCCAAACGGATTTGCGGTAAGATAATCATAAGTATGAGACAAGCGAGGAAAATATGATGGATTTTAAACTGGAACCCGTGCAGTTCACGCTGCTTCTTTATTATTTTGTCATCAACATTACGGCCGCGGTTTTGACCGTCGTTGACAAGCACCGCGCACAGAAAAAGCAGTGGCGCATCCCGGAGCGCCCGCTCATTTTGCTCGGTGCGGCCGGCGGCGCGCTCGGCGAATTCATCGCCATGCTGTGCATCCGCCACAAGACAAAGCACCTGAAATTTGTCATCTCCATGCCCGTTTTCATCGTGCTGCACATCGTCCTTTTATATCGGCTGTTTTTGCTTTGATGGAGGCTTTTATGAACACAAAATACCAAAACCTGCTGTTTGACGCTGACCAGACGCTCATCGATTTTGAAACGGACATGCAGCTCGCGTTCCGCTATATGTACGAAGCCTCCGGGCTCGCAGAGCAAAGACCGTACAGCGCGGAAATTTTAGATTTATACAATACCTGCAACGAAAGCTGGTGGCGGCGTTTTGAGCAAAAGCGCTGCACCAAGGCGGAGCTTTATCACAACCGTTTCGTCGATTTTTTTGAGGTCGCAGGGCTCACACCGGTCAGCATCGATCTTCTGCAGGACCTGTACGTCTCCGGCATGGCGAAAACCGGCACGCCGCTGCCGGGCGTTTTGGAGATGCTGCGTGCGCTTCGTGATCACTACGACCTCTATATCACCACAAACGGCAACCCGATCTCGCAGCCAAGCCGCCTCAGAAATTCCGGCGTCACGGCTTTTATGAAAAGCTGCTTCATTTCCGATGAGATCGGCGCGGCAAAGCCGGACAGGGCGTTTTTCGATTACGTCCTCGCGCACATTCCGGGTGCGAATACGGAAAACTGCCTCGTTATCGGCGATTCGCTTTCGGCGGACATCAAAGGGGCACAGAACGCCGGTTTAGACAGCCTGTGGTATAACCCCAAGCGCAAAGCAAGTATCCTTTCCGCACCGCCCACTTTTGAAGTCGCA
Organism: uncultured Eubacteriales bacterium; assembly: GCA_934643185.1. Lineage (GTDB taxonomy): Bacteria > Bacillota > Clostridia > Oscillospirales > Acutalibacteraceae > Hominenteromicrobium. Next base: position 5,741 of record CAKUBN010000035.1, on the reverse strand, counting down.
AGCTACGAAGATATTGTAAAAATTTTGCTGTAAGGAGCTTTTATGGAGAACCCCGGCATCGACCGCCCGGCCGTGCGCATCGGCTTCCCCTATTTTGCGGCACTGTTTGCTGCCTCTTTCTTTGGCGCGCCGTTTGCCGCCGTTTCGGCGGTGTTGCTGTTCGTCACCGTTTTGCTGCTTTTCCTGTTTAAACAGCACCGGCAGCGCCCGAATGTCATGCTTTCCCTCGTCGCCGCAGCAGCCGCATTCACGGTATTCGCGGTCGTGATGAATCTATCCGTGCTGCCCACAGAACGCTACGACGGCGGCACGTACACCGTCACCGGCACCGTGGAATCGTTTCTCACCAAAAGCAACGGGCGGTTTTACTACAAGCTGCACGTGACGCACATCGAAGAGCCCGCACAGGACGTCAATTTTTCGGCTCGCGTCTCCCACAGCGAGGCTTTCCCGGCGGAGATCGGCGACGCGGTCACATGCGAAGTGAAGTTCTTCACGTTTGAAGACAGCCTTGGGCTTTCTCCGCGCACCTCGTGGCTTGCGGATAACATGGTTTTGTCCGCCTATGTCACGGATTACGAATCCGTGCAGGTCACGCCTGCCGAAAGCCATCCACCTTCATATTATGTAAACCAAATTCGCACGTATTTCCACAATTTGATCTTAGAAAACTACCCCAAAGCCGAAGGCTCTGTGCTCTCCGCAATGCTGCTCGGCCTGCGGGACGATATGGAGACCGAGCTCGTCTCCGCCTACAAAAGCGCCGGAGCTTCACACATTTTGGCGATATCCGGCATGCACATGGCGATTTTGACGCAGTTCACGCTCGGCTTTTTGGGCTTGCTCGGGCTAAAACGCCGCCCCGCCGCGCTCGTTTCCGCGGTGTTCACGCTGCTTTTCATGTTCGTTTCGGGACTTTCGGCGTCCGTAGTGCGCAGCGGCATCATGCAGCTCATTTTGCTTTTCGGCATTCTACTCGGGCGGCAGGCGGAACCGCTCAACTCCCTTGCGGTCGCCGTCTTGACCATGAGCTTAGTAAACCCGTTCTGCGCGGGTGATGTCTCGCTGTTGTTCTCGTTTTCGGCGACGCTCGGCATCATCCTGCTCGCGCCGCGCATCACAAAAGCGGTCACGAAAAATATTCGTAACCCCCAGAGAAAAGCACGCCTTGCAAAGCTTGTTTCCGTGTTTTCTACATCACTTGCGGCGGTGCTGTTCACTGCGCCGCTGCAGCTGTATTTATACGGCACGGTGCAGTTCGTTTCGGTGCTCACGTCGCTTTTGGTGCTGGAAATTTCCGCGTGGCTGCTGCGGTTCGGGCTCATCGCCGCCTTGCTGCTCGCCGTGCCCATCCTCTCACCGTGTGCCGCACCCTTTGTGTTTTTAAGCGGCATCTGCGTGAAAGCGCAGAATTTCATCATCACGTTTATTGCGGAGCATGTCCCCGGCACGCTGCGCATCTCCGGCAAATATTTGCCCGCAACGGTCGTGATCTGTATCCTTTTCTTCACGCTTTCCATGCTTCTCTACCGCCGCAAAAATAAAGCGCTGCCATGCGTTTTAACGGTGTGCATCCTGCTTTGCGGCATGGGTGCAAACGCGCTTTTGAACCAAAGCGCCGCACGCCTTGTCGTTTTCCGCACCGATTACGCCGCCTGCACGGCGATCATTACGAACGCCTCCGCCGAGGTGCTCCAGTGCAGCGGGAATGCCGCTTCTGTCGAAAATATTCTGCGCACGAACGGTGCGGAGCAGATCGACCTTTTACACGTGCAGCCCGATGAAAAGAGCATCCGCTGCGCCGAAAAGCTCATGCAGCTTTTCGAAGTCGAGCAGATCCTCGCGCCAAGCACCGTGTATTATCCGGCGAAAAACACCGCGTTTTATGATTTTGCTTCTTCCGGCGCACTTTCTTCCGGTAACTTCACGGTCACAGACGGCGGCGAGACTGTCACGGCCACCGTAAACGGCACGGAAATTTATCTTGAAAATAAGCGCAGCACGTCGCTTGCGCACAGCACAGACATTTTGGTGACAGAAAAACCGCAAAGTGCAGTCTCTGCCCCGTTTACGATTTTGAAAACAGATGGTATAATAAAAGATACCGAAGCTTCGCTTTCGCCCGGCGCGTATGTGTTCACCGCCGAGCATGAAAGCCTCCGACTCGATTTTGACGAGGACGGCACGTACACGGTATACGGCGGCTGAGCCGCAAACGAAAGGAAAACACTATGCCCGAGATCACGGAAACCAAACTCAAGGAGCAGATCGCAAAAGAGCAGATCGGCAGCCTTTACTTTTTATACGGCGACGAAAAGCTGCTCGTGCGCCGCAATTTGAACCGCCTTTTAAAAAAGCTTGACGGCAACTTCCCGGAATTTAACTTTCAGGAATTCCCGCACGACGCGTCCGTAGACAGCATTGCGGATGCCGTCGTCGCCATGCCGTTTATGGCGGAGCGCAAATGCGTCACAGTCTCGGACCTCAACGTGGAAGCGATGAACACCACGGAGCTCGATAAGCTCTACGAGCTGCTCGATAATATCCCCGAAACAACTGTGCTTATTATCTACCTGCCCACGCTCGAGATCGACCCGAAAAAAAGTGCAAAGTGGCGCACCTTTTTAAAAAAGCTCGACACGCGTGGGTTCTCCCTGCCCTCTCTGCGCCTGAAAGACAACGAGCTCGAAAAATACGTCTGCCGCGAAGCCGAAAAAGCAAACTGCCTGCTCTCCCGCAAGCTTGCCGAGCGCATCGTGCAATACGTCGGCAACGACTTAAACGCCCTCACAAACGAAGTGACGAAGCTCTGTGCCTTTGCGGGCGGCGGCGAGATCACGGCCGAGCAGGTGGAAAAAACCGTCACGAAAAATATGGAAACGACTGTGTTCCTCTTGAGCAACGCCCTTGTGCGCGGCGATTACAGCAAGGCGTATGCTCTGCTTGACCTGCTGATGGCACAGCGCGAGGAGCCGTACACGATCTTGGCGGTTTTAAGCAGCGCGTATATCGACATGTACCGCGTGCGCGCCGCGATCGAAGCCGGCAAAACCTCCATGGCGCCGATGGAGTACGGCGACTACCGCGGCCGCGATTTCCGCTTAAAATACGCCGAGCGCGATGTGCGCGACCTTTCCATCGAGATGCTGCGCGAGTGCCTTTCGCTTTTACTCAACTGCGACCTGTCCATCAAGCTTTCGGGCGGCGAAAATATGGACAGGATCGCGCTTGAAAAGCTGTTCGCCCAGCTTTTGTACGTCGCGCACCGCGGCAGCGTGGCCTAAAGGAGTTTTTATGATCCACATGAACGAGGCCCTCATCGTCGAGGGCCGGTACGACAAAAGCAAGCTTTCCACGCTGACGGATGCCATCATCGTCACAACGAACGGCTTTGGCATCTACAAAGACGAAGAAAAGCGCGAATTCATCCGCAAGCTCGCCAAAGAGCGTGGCATCGTCATCCTGACGGACAGCGACAACGCCGGGCGGCAGATCCGCGCGTATATCTCCTCTTTTGTGCCGTCAAATCAAATTCGTCACGCGTATATTCCGGATGTTTACGGCAAAGAAAAGCGCAAAGCCGCCCCCTCCAAAGAAGGCAAGCTCGGCGTAGAGGGCATTTCCTCGGAAATTTTGCTGGATATTTTAAAAGAAGCCGGCGCGTCCGTTGCGGGAGAAACGACCGATTTTCAGCCTTTGACCCCGGCAGACCTCATGTCCCTCGGCCTCACCGGCGGTGCAAACAGTGCAGCATTGCGTAAAGGCGTTTTAAAGGAGCTCGACCTGCCTGAAAACCTCACAACAAAAATGCTTCTGCGCTGGCTTACGACCGAAGAAAAGCAGGCGCAGCTTTTAAAAGCCGTAGAAAAAATCAAAAACGGTGCTTGACAAACCGAAAAGCGCCGATTATAATAAGCACAATGGCTGTGAAAGAAAGAAGTACGCGTTTTCATCGGCACAGAGAGCCTGCGGGTGGTGTAAGCAGGTACGAAAAAACGCCGAAATACATTCCGGAGCTGTCTTTTTGAACGGGTATCCCAGTAAAAAAGTCCGTGTGCGCACGTTACAGCGCAAGGGTATGTTTGTACCCGTTGAGGTTTCAGGTGTGAGCCTGAAATAAACTGAGGTGGTACCGCGAACCACAAAACAAAACGTGTTCGCCCTCATAGAGCAAGTGAGGGTGTATTTTTATAGCTAAAACGACCCTCCTTGAAATCAAGGGGGGCTTTTTATTGCCCCGAAAACCAAAAAAGTGAAAGGAACGAAAAAACATGGGTATTTATGAAGAACTGCAGGCCCGCGGCCTCATTGCACAGGTCACGGACGAAGAACGCATTCGCAATTTGATCAACAACGGCGAAGCCACATTCTACATCGGCTTTGACTGCACCGCAGACAGCCTTACGGCCGGCCACTTCATGGCGCTGACCTTGATGAAGCGTCTGCAGATGGCAGGCAACAAGCCGATCGCCCTCATCGGCGGCGGCACCACGATGATTGGCGACCCGAGCGGCCGTACCGACATGCGCAAGATGCTCACGATGGAAGACATCGAGCACAACGCCGCCTGCTTCAAGCGCCAGATGGAAAACTTCATCGATTTCTCCGACGGCAAGGCCCTCATGGTCAACAATGCCGATTGGCTCTTAAAGCTCAATTACGTCGAGCTCCTCCGCGAAGTCGGCGCATGCTTCTCCGTCAACAATATGCTGCGCGCCGAGTGCTACAAGCAGCGCATGGAAAAGGGCCTCTCCTTCCTTGAGTTCAACTACATGATCATGCAGAGCTACGACTTCTATGCCCTGTTCCAGAAGTACGGCTGCAACCTGCAGTTCGGCGGCGACGACCAGTGGAGCAACATGCTCGGCGGCACGGAGCTCATCCGCAGAAAGCTCGGCAAGGACGCCGCAGCCATGACCATCACCCTGCTCACCGATTCTCAGGGCAAGAAGATGGGCAAAACCGCCGGAAATGCCGTGTGGCTTGACCCGAACAAAACCTCCCCGTTCGATTTCTACCAGTACTGGAGAAACGTAGACGACAGCGACGTTTTGAAGTGCATCAAGATGCTGACGTTCCTGCCGCTTGACGAGATTGAAAAGATGGAAAGCTGGGAAGGCAGCCAGCTGAACCGCGCAAAGGAGATCCTTGCGTTCGAGCTCACCCAGATGGTACATGGCGCTGAGGAAGCCCGGAAGGCACAGGAAGCCGCACGCGCACTGTTCGGCAGCGGCGCAAACTCCGAGAACATGCCGACCACCGAGATCACCGCAGCCGACCTCACCGACGGCGCAATCAACATTCTCGACCTCATGCAGAAGGCCGGACTCATCGCATCTAAGGGCGAGGGCCGCCGCCTCGTGCAGCAGGGCGGCGTTTCCGTCGACGACGTAAAGGTCACCGATATCGCCAAAACCTGCACCGCAGCCGACTTTGAAAAAGGCCACGTCATCATCAAAAAAGGCAAAAAGGTCTTCCATAAGGTCGTTTTGAAGTAAGCAAAGAACCTACCTTCGATAACGACAGTTAAAAGTTTTGCTCAAGCTTTTTCAAGAAGCTTAAACCGAACGCACACGTTCGGTTACAGTTTCCAAAGGTGAAACCTTTGGTCGAGCTCCGCAGAGCTCGAAACACTTTTGCCTATCCAAAAATCAGGAAAGGAGGTCGGGACTTCCAGTGGACGTTCCGACCGAGGAAAACCCTATTAAGGTTTTTTCCTAAGGGCGGTCAAGTTGACCGCC
>CAKUBN010000034.1 GCA_934643185.1 uncultured Eubacteriales bacterium | reverse complement strand
TAAAAGTCAAGTTCAAAATGTGTGGAACAAAAAATAATGCAGACGATTCAAAGAAGGTATAGCAAAGCTGACGTTCGCCGAACGTCTAACTGAACTTATTAAAAACTTATGCTATGCGGTTATATGGCTGTCGAGATTTCTCCATGGCATAAATCAGCCGCACAAGTTTCTTCGTAGCATGAGAAAGTGCGACATTGTAATGCTTTCCTTCGGCGCGTTTCTTAGCAAGGTATTCGGCAAAAACAGGATTCCAATAGCAGACGTACTTTGTTGCGTTGTAAAGGGCATATCGCAAATAACGCGAACCACGCTTTTCCATGTGCGCATAGCAGTTTGTGAGTTTTCCCGACTGGTATGTAGACGGAGAGCAGCCGGCGTAAGCAAGAATTTTATCAGGAGAATCAAAATTGGAAAAATCACCGATTTCGGCAAGGATCACGGCCGCTGAATGGATTCCCATTCCGGGGATAGAAAGGATCGGAGGATCCAGTTCATCTACGATTTGCTGAATCGCACTCTCAATTTCATTGATCTCGGAAGTGAGCTCCTGAATGAGTTTAATGGTATGCTTCAGTTCCAGAGACTTGGCAGGCATAACAGAACCAATAGAAACTTTGGCTGCATCTCGAATTTGAATCGCTTTGTCTTTTCCGTAATGACCTTTGGATGCCATTATAAGAAGATTTGTTAGCTTGGTGAGATGAATTTCTGAAATTTGCTTTGCACCGGGATATTTACTGAAAAGCGAGTAAACCGAGGCACAGTGAAGAGTCGGAACGAGATGCTCCAATTCAGGAAATAAAATCGTGACCAGTCTGGATACGGATTGCTTCAGCTTTGCTCTCTCCTGAACTTTATCAAATCTGTATCTTGTTAGTGACTTTAGCTCTTCGTTGTGGTATGCTATATTTGTGTAGGACTTGAGGTCTACATCGGATAACAGCATAGTTGCGATCGTTCTTGCATCCACACGATCAGTTTTAGTTTTACGAAGGCTGAGACTTTTTCGGTACAGATTGGTGTGCAGAGGGTTAATGACATAAGTTGGCAGACCGTTGTCAAGAAGGAACCCAAGGATGTTGTAGCTGTAATGCCCGGTAGCCTCAAGCCCTACTTTTATTTTGTCTGACTTTTTGGTGCAGTCTTTAATTGTTTGCAGAAGCGCGCCAAATCCTTCTGCATTGTTAGCGATGGTGAAGACATCTGCCAAAACTTCACCTTCCGAGCTAAGGATGCAGCAGTCATGTTTATCTTTCGCAACATCAATTCCAACACAAACCATTTTGATACCTCCGGCGTATTTATTTCGATGCTGCTTGGGACCACAGACTTCTTTGTTCTTGTAACCTCGTTCCAAATAAACCGTCCGGCGGTATCTAACTGATTAACATTTCAACAAAGAAGCTGTGGTTGGAGCCTTTCTGAAACCGTCTTTGCGGTAGGAGGTCACCACCAATCCACAGCATCTTAAATATTGTAGCATCCCGCTGGAGAGCGGTCTATAAATACTACTATTTTATTATACGAGGACGGTTTCTTATGAAAAGAATTTTGGTTACGGGCGGTACGGGCTATATTGGCAGCCACACCTGCATTTCTCTCCTTGAAAAGGGCTACGACGTGACGATCGTGGATAATCTTGTAAACAGCAAGGCGCTGGTCGTAGACCGCATTGAAAATTTGAGCGGCAAAAAAGTGAAGTTCTTTGAGGCGGATGTGTGCGACGAGGACGCGCTGCGCAAGATCTTTGCGGAGGACGAGATTTTCGCCGTCATCCATTTTGCAGGCCTGAAGGCAGTCGGCGAATCTGTGCAGATCCCGCTGCGTTACTATGAAAATAACCTCATTTCGACCCTGAGCCTTTTGAAGGTGATGGCGGAGTTTAAGGTGAACAACTTTGTGTTCAGCTCCTCGGCAACGGTGTACGGCAACCCGGCTTCCGTGCCGATCCGCGAGGATTTCCCGCTTTCGACGACGAACCCCTACGGCACGACAAAGCTGATGATCGAGCGCATTTTGAAGGACTACGCACACGCGAACCCGGACTTTAACCCGATCATCCTGCGCTACTTCAACCCGGTGGGCGCGCACAAGAGCGGCACCATCGGCGAAGACCCGAACGGCATTCCGAATAACCTTGTGCCGTACATCACACAGGTGGCAGTGGGCAAGCTGCGCTGCCTTGGCGTTTTCGGCGACGATTATCCGACGAAGGATGGCACCGGCGTGCGCGATTACATCCATGTCGTTGACCTTGCAGAGGGCCATGTGGCGGCGCTGAAGAAATTCGACGACCCGCACTGCGGCGTGAAGATTTACAACCTCGGTACCGGCGTGGGCTACTCTGTGCTGGACATTGTACACGCGTTTGAAAAGTGCGTCGGCCACAAGATTCCGTATGAGATCAAGCCGCGCCGCGCGGGCGACATTCCGGAGTGCTACGCAGACTGCACGAAGGCGTATAAGGAGCTCGGCTGGAAGGCGCAGAAGACGCTCGACGACATGTGTGCGGACTCCTGGCGCTGGCAGACGCAGAACCCGAACGGCTACAACAGCTGATGGCGCGTTTCGTTTTAGCGTCGTCCTCCGTAAACCGCAAGGAAATTCTGGAGCGTGCGGGCATTGAGTTTGTCGTGATCGTCTCGAACGCCGATGAATCGAATGGCCCAAAGGCGCCGGACGCGCTTGTAAAGGAGCTTTCCCGCCGCAAATTGGAAGCCGTTTTGCCGAAGTGCGAAGGCGATGACCTTGTGATCGCGGCGGACACGGTGGTGTACATTGACGGGGAGATTCTCGGCAAGCCGAAGAATTTAGCGGATGCAGACCGCTTTATGCACCTGCTTTCCGGGCGCGTGCACACGGTGTTTACCGGCGTTTGCATGGAATACCACGGCGAGCGCGTTTCGTTCAGCCAGGAGACGAAAGTGAAGTTTTACCCCCTGACGGAAAGCGAAATTGATGCCTACGTGCAAAGCGGTGAGCCGATGGGCAAGGCCGGCGGCTACGGCATTCAGGGCCCGGCAGCGCTGTTCGTTGAGGGCATTGAGGGCGACTACAACAACATTTTCGGTCTGCCTGCGGCGCACGTGATGCAGGAAGCGAAAAAGCTTTTAAAGACGGACAAAATATAAGACAGGCACGATCAGTCCTTTTCGGCGTATACTGGCGTATCGGAAAGGACTGATGATTTATGTATCGGTATCGCCGAAGACGATATAGACGCGGGCGCAAACGGCGCGTGCTGGCGTTTTTGCTGTTCGTCTCCGTTTTTGTGTTTGCCGAGCTGCGGCTGCCCGCGATGAAGGCAGAGCTGCGCACGGCGGCGCTGACGGCACATGCACAGAAGAAAATTGCACAGACGGCGGCGGAGTATCTGCCGCAGGAGACCGCGGAAAATCACGGGGCAGAGACGGTTTTGACGACGTATGCGCTCGGCGCGCTGGAAGCGGAGCTGACGGATGCTTTGCAGAAAAGTCTGAACGGCACGGCGAAAGCGTGGGTTCCGCTTGGGAATCTGACGGGGCTGACGCTTCTAAATGGGCGCGGCGTGAAAATACCCGTGCGGTTTTCGGTGGAAAGCGCCGTTTCGGTGCGGCTGGAAAGTACACTGATAGGTGCGGGCATCAACCGCACGGCGTACCGAACGGTGCTACATATTGAAGCGACGCTGTTCACGGCGGAGCGGGACGGCGCGGAGCCCATAACGGTGACGGCGGTGTACCCTGTGTATGAAGCGGTGCTTGCGGGCGACGTGCCGCAGTACGGCGTGGTGCGCGCGGGATAAAAAATTATGAATAGCCGTTGGATTTTTGCGCGCTTTGTGGTAAGATAAGTGCAAGTATCGAAATATCTTGAAATGACACGGAGATAAACTTATGACGCACGAACAGGCCCGGCAGCAGATCAAGGCGCTGCGGGAACAGATCGAATACCACAATAAAAAATACTACACCGAGGACGCGCCGGAGATCAGCGATTATGAGTACGACATGCTGTACCGCCGCTTGGAAAATCTGGAAGCGGCGTTTCCGGAGCTGAAAACGGAGGACTCGCCGACGAACCACGTGGGCGCGGCGGGCTACAACACGTTTACGGAAGTGACGCACACCGTGCCGATGGAGAGCCTGCATGACTCGTTTTCCGAAGACGAGCTGCGCGACTTTGACCGCCGCGTGCGCGCCGTTGTGGACGACCCGGTATATGTTGTAGAGCCGAAGTTTGACGGCCTTTCCGTGGCGCTGGAATACGTGAACGGCGTGTATACGCGCGGCTCTACGCGCGGCGACGGCATCACGGGAGAGGACGTGACGCTGAACATCGGCACGATCAAATCTGTACCGAAAACACTCAAGGAGCCGCTGCCGTTTTTAGAGGTGCGCGGCGAGGTGTATATGTCGGACGAAAGCTTTCTGCGGCTGTGTGAGCGGCAGGAGCTTTTGGAAGAAAAGCCGTTTAAAAACCCGCGCAACGCGGCGGCGGGATCCTTAAGACAAAAAGACCCGAAGATCACGGCGCAGCGCACGCTGGATATTTTTGTGTTCAACATTCAGGTCATCGAGGGCGAGACCATCACGACGCACGCGGACGCGTTAAAGCGCCTGCAGGAGCTCGGCTTTACGGTGTCTCCGCTTTACTGCCGCACGGGTGACATTGAAACGGTGATCGAGAAAATCCGCGAGATCGGCAACGAGCGCGGCACGTTCTCGTACCCGATCGACGGCGCGGTGGTGAAGGTAGACAGCTTCTCTCAGCGCGAGGCGCTCGGTAGCACGGCGAAATTCCCGCGCTGGGCGGAGGCGTACAAGTACCCGCCGGAAGAGAAGGAGACGACGCTCGTGGACATTGAGGTCGCCGTAGGGCGCACGGGCGTTTTGACGCCGACCGGCGTGTTTGAGCCGGTGTTTTTGGCCGGCACGACGGTCAGCCGCGCGACGCTGCACAACCAGGATTTCATCACGGAAAAAGACATCCGCATCGGCTCGCGCGTCATCATCCGCAAGGCAGGCGAGATCATCCCGGAGGTCGTTTCGGTCGTTTCAAACCCGGAGGGCACCGTGCCGTACCGCCTGCCGGAGACGTGCCCCTCGTGCGGAGAGATCATCACGCGCGTGGAGGGCGAGGCGGCGGCGCGCTGCACGAACCCGCAGTGCCCGGCGCAGCTGATGCGCAACCTCATCCATTTTGCGTCGCGCGACGCGATGGACATTGACGGCCTTGGCCCGGCGGCGCTTGAACAGCTGAGCGCGGCGCTTGATGTGCACTCGCCGGCCGATTTATACGGCATTACGGCGCAGGAGCTTGAAACGCTCGACCGCTTCGGCAAAAAGAGCGCGGAAAATCTTGTTGCGGCGATCCAGAAATCGAAAGAGAATGATTTATCAAAGCTGCTGTTTGCGCTCGGCATTCCGCATATCGGCGCGAAGGCGGCAAAGCTGCTTGCGGGCGCGTTCGGCAATATGGACGCGCTGATCGCGGCGGACGAGGAGCAGATCGCGGCGATAGACGGCTTCGGCGGCATTATGGCGCAGGAGGTCTACGCGTTTTTCAGAAGGCACTCGGCGATAGAGCTCATCGAGAGATTAAAAGCGGCGGGCGTGAACATGACGGCGGAGACGGTCGCGACGGACACGAAGTTCCTCGGCAAGACGTTCGTACTGACGGGCACGCTGCCGACGATGAAGCGCACGGAAGCCGCGGCGCTGATTGAAAAGGCGGGCGGCAAGGTGAGCGGCTCGGTCTCGAAAAAGACGAGCTACGTTGTGGCGGGCGAGGAAGCCGGCAGCAAGCTAGTAAAGGCGCAGACGCTGGGCATCCCCGTATTGACGGAGGCGGAGCTTTTGGCACTTTTAAACGGTGAGGACAACACGGAAAGGAACGAAGACTGATATGGCAGAAGAAAGAAAAACGGACGAGGTGCTGGAAACGGCGGTGGAGACCGACGAGGACATTGACCGCTACATCCGCGAGCTGACCGGAAAGGAAACGCCGAAGGACAAGGAGAAGAAGGCGGAAGAAAAGAAAGCGCCGGAAAAGGAAGAATTCCGCGTGACGAGCCAGATCGGCGAGGACGACTACAAGGCGTTCATTTATTATTCTACGCTTGGGCGCTTTAAGTGGCTTATCCCGGCGTTTATTATCGTGCCGCTCGTGTTCTCGTTCCTCTTTGCGTTCAACGCGGGGCATTTTTACGTGGGCAATTTCATTTTATCGCTGCTTATCATGTATGTGGCGATTACGTTGATTGTTGTCATTCGCTGCACGCGCTGGCTTTCTAAAATTCGCAACAATAATCCTGCCGTGATGCACTTGACGGAGACGACGCTTATTTTCATGACGAACAGCGTCATCAACATGAAAAACGGCAACCGCATCAAGGTCGATTACAAGCACATGATCGACGTGGGCGAGAGCAGACAGCACTACATCATGTATTTTGATAACGGCAAATCCATGGTATTCAGAAAAGAAGACATGGAAAAGGAAACGTTGGAAAAGTTCCGCCCGTTTATCGAATCTAAAGTACATAAATTGAAATTTACACAGATGCTCAAAAAATAAACCGGGAGGTTTTTCAACATGGTCATTGATTTAAAAACACTGTACGGCGCGGAAGCGGCCGAGCAGCAGAAGCGTTATGGGGAGCTTTCCGCTTACTTTGCGGAGGAGTTCGGGGATGCTAATGCGCTTTCATATTTTAGTGCGCCGGGCAGAACCGAGGTGGGCGGCAACCACACCGACCACAACAACGGCAAGGTGCTGGCGGCGGCTGTGAATCTGGACGTTATTGCGGCGGTGAAGAAGACTGAGAACGGCGTGATCCGCCTGAAATCCGTCGGGTTCCCGATGGACACGGTCGATACGGCAGACCTTAACGTGCAGGAAGCAGAAAAGGAGCGCTCGGCGTCGCTTATCCGCGGCGTGTGCGCACGCTTAAAGGCGCTCGGCTATGAAGTGGGCGGCTTTGACGCGGTGACGACTTCGCGTGTTTTGAAGGGCTCCGGCCTTTCGAGCTCAGCGGCGTTTGAGGTGCTTGTGGTGACGATTTTGAGCCACCTGTATAATAACGACGCGATCGACCCCGTGGAGGCGGCGCAGATCTCGAAATATGCGGAAAACGTGTACTTCGGCAAGCCCTCCGGCTTACTCGACCAGATGGCGGCGAGCGTGGGCGGCTTTACGACGATGGACTTTAAGGACCTTTCCACGCCGAAGATCGAGAAGATCGACTTTGACCTCGACCGCTACGGCTACGCGCTGTGCGTTGTGGATACGGGCGGCAACCATGCCGATTTGACCGGCGAATACGCGGCCATTCCGGCGGAGATGAAGAGCGTTGCAAGAGCACTTGGCGGCGAAGTGCTGCGCGAGGTGAGCGAGGAGGAGTTCTACAAGAAGATTCCGGAGCTCAGGAAAGAGGTCGGCGACCGCGCGATTTTGCGTGCGATCCATTTCTTTGACGACAACCGTGTGGTGGATAAGGAAGTGGCGGCGCTGAAAGCGGGCGACTTTGAGACGTTTAAGCAGTGCGTCATCGCCTCGGGTCATTCCTCGGCGGTGAACCTCCAGAATGTGTTTGCGATTGTAAACCCGCAGGAGCAGGGCTTGTCCCTCGCGTTGGCGCTGATTGCAAAGATTCTCGACGGCAAGGGCGCGTACCGCGTACACGGCGGCGGCTTTGCCGGCACGGTGCAGGCGTATGTGCCGCTCGATATGCTGGACGCATTTAAGGCAGAGATGCAGAGCGTATTCGGCGAAAAGAGCTGCTATGTGCTCTCTGTGCGCAGTGCAGGCGGCACGAAAGTGACAATCGAATAAAATTAAACGGCGGCTTTGATTTTTGAGCCGCCGTTTTTGCGTGTGAAAGGACGTTCCCCAAGCGTTGGGAATGCCCTTGGCTTTACGGTATTGCGAAATTGTAAATATTCTGAAACGGGGGATTTTGCCTTGCGAAACATGCCGATTTGTGGTATAGTATATTCTGTATCATTATGACAGCTTACCGCAGACAGCGTGTCTGCGTGCAATAAAGGAGAATGTTTTTTGAAGGATAAAGAAATCACCGTTACGGCGGACGAGCTGCAGAAGCAGAAGCTATACACGGCGGACGTTGCGGCGATCATGCAGGTGCGCGCGATGCACGGCACGCCGAAGGCGCTTGTGCGCACATACGGCTGCCAGCAGAACGTGGCGGACGGCGAACGCATTAAGGGTATGCTTGCAGAAATGGGCTTTGACTTTACCGAAGACGAAAACGAAGCCGATTTTATTTTGTTCAACACCTGCGCCATCCGTGAGCATGCGGAGGACCGTGTATTCGGCAACATCGGCGCGCTGAAAAACGTGAAGCGCCGCAACCCCTCGCTGCTCATTGCCGTATGCGGCTGCATGATGGAGCAGGAGCGCGTGGCGGAGCGCATTAAGGCGTCGTTCCCGTTTGTGAACATTGTGTTCGGCACGCATGTCATCCACCGCTTGCCGGAGATGATGTACACGGCCGTGACGGACTCGAAACGCGTATTTTTGCGCGGACACGAATCGAAAGAGATCATTGAGGGCCTGCCGGTGCGCCGCGACGGCAATACGCGCGCATGGGTGACCGTGATGTACGGCTGCGACAACTTCTGCTCGTACTGCATCGTGCCGTATGTGCGCGGCAGAGAAAAGAGCCGCCATCCGGACGCGATCGTTGCCGAGTGCCGCGAGCTCATTGAGCAGGGGTATAAGGAGATCACACTGCTCGGGCAGAACGTGAACTCCTATGGCAAGGGCTTGCCGGAGAAGGTGAATTTCTCTGAGCTTCTGCGCCGCATTGACGCCATCGACGGCGATTACCGCCTGCGCTTTATGACCTCGCACCCGAAGGACGCGACGCATGAGCTTTTTGACACGATTGCGGAGAGTCGGCACATCTGCCATTACATTCACCTACCGTGCCAGTCCGGCAGCAGCCGCGTGTTAAAGGCGATGAACCGCCACTATGACCGCGAAAAGTACCTTGACCTCATCCGCTATGCGAAGGAGAAAATGCCCGACCTGTCGCTGACCTCCGATATTATCGTCGGCTTCCCGGGCGAGACGTACGAGGAATTTTGCGAGACGCTGAGCCTCATCCGCGAGGTGGAGTTCACGTCGCTCTTTACGTTTATTTTCTCGCCGCGCCCCGGCACGAGAGCCGCCGAAATGGAAGACCCTGTTACGTACAAGGAGAAAACGCAGTGGTTCTCGGAGCTTTTGAAGACGCAGGAGGAGATCGCCGCAAAGCGCTGCGCTTCCATGGTGGGCAGCACGGAGCGTGTGCTTATTGAAGAACGCAACGAGAAAAACGGTTTGCTCAGCGGTCGCACCGCAAGCAGCATCATTGTGGAATTCCCCGGCGAAGACGAATGGATCGGCGAATTCAAAAATGTAAAAGTGACCGAAGCGCGCAACTGGATTTTGCGCGGCGAATGTGTAGACTAAGCAAAACGGGTTTTGACCCATTGCTTTTTCAAAATATAATAAAATTTATAATTTATTTTAAGGAGCTATTACTATGGATATCATGAAACTGACAAGAGAACTCGGCCGCGCTTTGCAGCAGGACCAGACCTACATCAACATGAGCGTTGCGGAGCAGCAGTGCAACGAGGACGAAGCTTTGCAGAACGCCATCGGCGAATTCAACTTAAAGCGCATGGCCATCAACAACGAGGCGGCAAAGGAAGACCGCAGCGAGGAGCTTATCGAGCAGTACAACAAAGAACTGCGCGAGATTTACGGCAAAGTGATGCAGAACGAGCATATGACGGCGTATCAGGCGGCAAAGAACGAGTTTGATGCGCTGATGCAGCGCGTGACGGGTGTGCTTTCCATGTGCGCGGAGGGCCAGGACCCGGATGGCTGCGATCCCGATGCCTGCGGCTGCACCGGCAGCTGTGCGACCTGCGGCGGTGGCTGTCACTAAGCTGACGTAAACGCAGAAACTATTTAGCTGATATTTTGAGATACGGAGGCCGGGCATGGCTGATTATTCCCCGATGATGAAACAGTACTTTGAGGTGAAGGAAAAGTACCCGAACACGATCCTTTTCTTTCGCCTTGGGGACTTTTACGAGATGTTCTTTAACGATGCGAAGATCGCGTCGCGCGAGCTGGAGCTGACGCTGACGGGCCGTGACTGCGGCCAGGAGGAGCGCGCGCCGATGTGCGGCGTGCCGTTTCACAGCGCGGAGACGTATATCGCGCGGCTTGTGGCGAAGGGCTACAAGGTCGCCATCTGCGAGCAGATGGAAGACCCGGCGCTTGCAAAGGGCATCGTAAAGCGCAGTGTCATCCGCGTCATCACGCCCGGCACCGTTATGGAAAGCAGTATGCTCGACGAGGCGAAGAACAACTACATCGCTTCCGCGTATTATCAGGGCGACAAGGTGGGCATCTGCTTTGCGGATATTTCGACGGGCGAGCTCGAGGCGACGACGCTGACGGCGGAAAAGGGAGAATCGCTCTCCCGCGCGGTCATCGATGCGCTATCGCGTTTTACGCCGCGCGAAATCCTCATTAACCCGGAATTTACCGATTTGACGGACGTGGCAAAGTTCATTTCCGATAAGCTTTCGGCGTCACTCGAGTGCATGGACTTTGCGGTTTACGAGCCTTTGCACGCCGAAGAAGCTGTGAAGGCGCAGTTTCACCCCGAGGTTTTGGAACGCTCTGATATTTTGAATTTCCCGGAGATCACGGCGGCGGTGAGCGCTTTGCTCGATTATTTAAGCCGCACGCAGATCACGGGCCTTGAGCGCATGGAAGAAATCCGTGTATACTCGCAGGCGAAGACGATGCGGCTGGATCTCAACACGCGCAGAAACCTTGAATTACTCGAGACGATGCGCAGCAAGGAACGCCGCGGCTCGCTTTTGTGGGTGCTCGACAAGACGAAAACGGCAATGGGCAAGCGGCTTATCCGCACGTGGCTGGAGCAGCCGCTTTTGAGCCCGGCGGGCATTACGCTGCGCCAAAACGCGGTGGAGGAGCTCTTTGAGAACCGGCCTCTCCTTGACGACGTGACCGAAGCGCTGACGGGTATTTTTGACCTGGAGCGCATTATGACGCGCGTGGTGTACGGTTCCGTAAACGGAAAAGATCTGCGCGCGCTGTGGTCGGCGCTGACGCGCTTGCCGCAGTTAAAAGCGCTTTCTGCGACGTTTACGGCGACGATGCTGCGCGACATTGACAGCCGTATGGATGTGCTTTCGGACATTTGCGCGCTTATCGACCGCGCCATTGTGGAGGAGCCGCCGCACACGATTCGCGAGGGCGGCATCATCCGCGAGGGCTTCAACACGGAGCTTGACGAAGTGAAGAGCGACATGACAAACGGCAAGCAGCTCATCGCGGAGCTGGAAGCGCGCGAGCGCGAGGCGACAGGCATCCCGAAGCTGCGCGTGGGGTATAACCGCGTGTTTGGGTATTACCTTGAGGTCTCGAATGCGTTTAAGGACAAAACGCCGGAGCACTACGTGCGCAAGCAGACGCTTGCAAACGGCGAGCGGTACATCACGCAGGAATTAAAGGAGCTTGAGAATAGAATTCTCGGCGCGCATGACCGTTCCATTGCGCTCGAAGGCAAGCTGTTTGAAGAGGTGCGCAGGACGATCGCGGAGCAGCTGACCCGCGTGCAGGAGACGGCGAAGGCGATTGCGGAGCTGGACGTTTTGGCGTCGTTTGCGGCGGTTTCCGTTCGGAACGACTACACGCGCCCGACCATTACGGCAAACGGCAGGCTGTATTTAAAAGACAGCCGTCACCCGGTGGTGGAGGCGCTGCTGACGGGCAGTGCGCCGTTTGTGCCGAACGACCTTGAGATGGACCCGAATAATAACCGCGTGTCCATCATCACGGGCCCGAACATGGCGGGTAAATCTACATATATGCGGCAGGTGGCGGTCATCGTCATCATGGCACAGATCGGCTGCTTTGTGCCGGCCTCCGCTGCGGAAATCGGCATTGTGGACGGTATTTATACGCGCGTGGGCGCTTCCGACGACCTTGCGGCGGGGCAATCCACGTTCATGGTGGAAATGGCCGAGGTGGCAGAGATCTTAAAAAGCGCCACGAAGGACAGCCTGCTGATTTTGGACGAGATCGGCCGCGGCACCTCGACGTTTGACGGCATGAGCATTGCGCGGGCGGTCATCGAATACGTGCACGACAAAAAGCTGTGCGGCGCGAAGACGCTGTTTGCGACGCACTACCACGAGCTGACGGAGCTGGAAGACCTGCTGCCGGGCGTGCAGAACTTCAGCATTGCGGTGAAAAAGCGCGGGGACGACATCACGTTTTTGCGGCGCATTGTGCGCGGCGGCGCGGACGACAGCTTCGGCATTGAAGTGGCGAAGCTTGCGGGCGTGCCGGACAAGGTGGTGCGGCGCGCGAAAGAGGTTTTAAAGAGCCTTGAAAGCGGCGAGATGGTGAAAAAGCCGAAAAACGCCGTGAAAGCACAGCAGGAGGAGCCGATTCAGCTGACGATGCTGACGAAGGACACGGAGGTTTTGAACCGCCTGAAAGCCCTTGACGTCAACACGCTGACGCCGATCGAATCCATGAACACTCTGTTTGAGCTTGCAAACATGCTGAAATAAATTTGACCTGAAAGGAAGGTGCAGAAAATGCCGAAAATTCACGTTTTGGAAAAGCAGGTCGCGGAGCTGATCGCCGCCGGTGAGGTGGTGGAGCGCCCGTCGTCTGTCATTAAGGAGCTTGTCGAAAACTCCATCGATTCCGGCGCGTCTATTGTCACGGTGGAAATTCGCCGCGGCGGCGTGACGTACATCCGCGTGACGGACAACGGCTGCGGCATTGCGCGCGAGGACGTGGCGACGGCATTTCTGCGCCATGCGACGAGCAAGGTGCGCGAAAAGGACGATTTGGACGCGATTTTGACGCTCGGCTTCCGCGGCGAGGCGCTGGCATCCATTTCGGCGGTGTCGCGCGTTGACCTCATCACGCGCACGCCGGACAGCTCGATCGGCACGCACTATTCCTCCGAGGGCGGCAGCGATGTGGAGATCGAAGACGCGGGCTGCCCGGTGGGCACGACCATTACGGCGCGCGACCTGTTCTTTAACGTGCCAGCGCGCATGAAGTTTTTGAAAAAAGACACGGCGGAGGGCAACTCTGTGGCGGGACTGATGGACAAAATTGCGCTTTCGCACCCGGAAATCTCGTTCCGCCTGATCCGTGAGGGCAAGGAAGTGCTGCACACGCCGGGCGACGGCAAGCTGAGCTCGGCAATCTACGCGGTGTTCGGCAAGGAGTTTTCCGGCGCGCTGCTGCCGGTGGATTATACTTTAGGCGGCATTCGCGTGCACGGGTATATCTCGTCGCCGATCGCGAGTCGGCCGAACCGCAGTATGCAGAATTTCTTCATCAACGGGCGTTTTGTGCGCAGCCGCACAGCGTGTGTGGCGCTGGAGGAAGCGTACAAGGGCGCGATCATGGTGGGCAAATTCCCGGCGTGCGTGCTGCATTTGGACCTGCCGTCGTCGGTCGTCGACGTGAACGTGCATCCGGCGAAGCTGGAGGTGCGCTTTGTGAACGAGCGTCCGGTGTTTGATGCGGTGTACCACGGGGTGAAATCCGCCGTGACAGCGAGCCGCGACATGAAGTCCGTTGACCTTGCGCAGCACGCAAGGCGGCCCGTCGACCCGTATAAGCCGGATGTGGTCGTAAAGCCGCAGCAAATGGTGCTGAATCAGCCGCCGAAAACGGAGACGGTGAAGCCGATGCCTGCGCCGGTCGTGAAGTCTGCGCCCGTTATCAACACGAGCAAAAAAGAGGCGGAAGCGCCGTATGAGCCGCCCGTCGATATGCCGCCGATGCCGCATACGTTCTCGGACAGCGCAGAGCGGAAGGAAAAGCCGCAGCTTGAAAGGATTCGTACGTCGATCGAGCGCGTTTTGGAGGCGGAGCCGCAGCCGGTGACAAAGCCGGAAGTGATAACGGAAGAACCGCCCTTACCGCAGCCGCCCGAGACGGAACCCGTGCCGCCGGCGTGGGAGGAAACACCCGTACAGACGGAAGCGGTGCAGGAAAATCCGGAAAGCAACGCACAGCCGGAAACACGCATTGTGCCGGAGACAGAGCGTGATTTGTCCCGCACGGCGCATAAGGTGATCGGCGAGGTGTTTGACACGTATATCATCCTTGAATACGACGCGCAGACGCTGATGTTTATTGACAAGCATGCCGCGCACGAGCGCTTGCTGTACGAAAGGCTCAAACGGCGCGAAGAAGCTGCTATGGCGCAGACGCTGCTTGTGCCCGTGACGGTGACGATGGACAAAAACGAGTACACGGCGGTTTTGCAGAATTTGAGTGTTTTTGAGCAGGCGGGCTTTGACGTGGAGGATTTCGGCAGCGGTACCGTTTTGGTGCGCAGCGCGCCGCTTAATTTGAACGGTGCGGACATCAAGGACTCCGTGCTCGAAATGGCGGGATACCTTGAAGAAAACAAGACCGACGCGACGACGGAGCACATGGACTGGCTGTACCACAACATTGCGTGCCGCGCAGCCATTAAGGGTGGGAACGCCTCGAAAAAAGAGGAACTCATTGCACTTGCGGAAGAGCTGGAAGCGAACCCCGATGTGCGCTACTGCCCGCACGGCAGGCCGATCTACGTGATGCTGAAAAAGCGGACGCTGGAAAAAGAATTCGGCAGAGTTTAACGGTTTGCTCACAAACACGGGCGAAAGTTGTATTATTATAAAGTTATGTAAACAAAAGGAGGCGCCGGAATGACGGAAGTACAAGAGAAAATCAAGGTATTCGCGGTGTGCGGGCCGACGGCCTCCGGCAAGACCTCGCTTTCCGTAACGCTTGCGAAAAAGCTCCATGCGGAGGTGGTTTCGTGTGACTCGATGCAGATTTATAGGGGCATGGAGATCGGCACGGCAAAGCCGACCGCGGACGAGATGCAGGGTGTGCCGCACCACCTGATGGGTTTTCAGGATCCTGCGGAGCCGTTCAGCGTGAGCGACTATGTGGCGCTTGCGGGAAAGGTGATCGAAGACATACATGCGCGTGGCAAAAACGTGTTGCTTGTCGGTGGCACGGGCTTATATGCGCGCTCGCTTTTAAAGGCGGTGCCGTTTACGGAAAACAGCCGCGATGATGAAATCCGCGGTAATTTGGAAGCGGAATTTGCGGCAGACGGCATTGAACCGCTTTATGCGAGGCTAAAAGAGCTTGATCCCGAGGGGGCCGAGGGTATCCATCCGAATAATACGCGTAGGGTTATCCGCGCGCTTGAATACTGCATGGTGACGGGCGAGCCGTTCTCGAAGCAGGCGAAGGACTCGAAAGCGGTGGAATCGCCGTATGACGGGAAAATGTTGGTGCTGTCTTTCAGAGACCGCGAGACGCTTTACGGGCGTATCAACCTGCGCGTGGAGCAGATGTTTGCAGACGGCCTATTAAAAGAAGCCGAGGATTATTTTAAGCGGTATGGCACGCCGGGGCAGACCTCCGTGCAGGCCATCGGCTACAAGGAGCTGTTCCCGTATTTTGAGGGGCAGTGCTCCTTAGACGAAGCAAAGGAAAATATAAAAAGGGAAACACGGCGCTATGCCAAGCGCCAATTGACGTGGTTCCGCCGGGAGGAAGATGCCGTGTGGCTTTTTGCGGATGATTTTGATGCCCTGGCAGACCTGATAAGCGCGGCAGAGGACATAGCCCGTGCGCATTTTGAAGACTGAAAGGAAGCCCCACTATGGGAAGCAGCACATTATTTCGTAAAATCAGTTCGATCGCCGTGGCGATTTTACTTTTGATATATGTAGGCTACCAGATTTACAGAAGCCAATACACCGGATTTAAAACGGAAACGGCCATGTACGCTGACCTTTCCGCATCCATCGACACCACGGGCTTTATTATCCGCAATGAGGAGCTTGTGTACTCGCGGTACGACGGCGTTTTGAACTATACGCTCGACGACGGAGAGAAAACGGCGTTCGGCGGCACGGTAGCAGAGCTGTACCCCGCGGAAGAGGACGCCGCCGCACACAACCGCATGCTGCGCATCGACGAGGAGCTTACGTGGCTAGCCGTGCTGGAGAACCCCACGGAGGTCGCGTCCTCGAACCCGAAGAACATCGGCAGCCAGATCAATAAAACGGTCACAGGGCTGCTTTCCGATTTGAAATCCGGTGCGTTTTCGTCGATCTCGAACGATAAAAACGACCTGTACCTCTTGATGGGCCAAAAGCAGATCGTGACGGGCGCGGAGGATTCCGCGAGCTATGTGGCGCACATTGAGAATTTGAAATCGGAACGTGCAACGCTGGAGACGACGACCTCTTCAAGCACCGGCACGGTAACGTCGCCGGCTTCCGGTTATTTTATCCATACGGTGGACGGCTACGAAAACGCGGTGGACATCGACGATGTGGAGCAGCTGACCGTAAGCGATGTGCGTGCGCTGGAAGAAGGCGAAGCGGGCAGCAATGCGGACAGCACGGTCATCGGCAAGGTGGCAAAGGAATTCAACTGGTACATTGCGTGCATCATCGATGAAAACGACCTTGTGCGGCTTGACCGCACGACGAATGTGAAGGTGGAGATGCCGTTTGCGACGGCGGAGACAATCCCGGCCGAGGTCGTGAAGATCAATAGGGACGAAGCGAGCGGGGACGCAGTGGTCATTTTGAAGTGCTCTTACATGAACACAGACCTTGCCGCCGCGCGCAAAGAGCCGCTGCGCATCGATTTACAGTCGTATGCCGGTGTGCTCGTGAACGAAAAGGCCATCCACTTTGCGGATGTGACCGTGACGGATACGGACACGGACGGCAATGTGACGGAGCATGTGGAACAGAACGTGAAGGGCGTTTACATCAAGTCCGGCAGCCGCGTGCGCTTTGTGCAGGTATTCTCCGATGCGACGATCGACGGCTATGCCGTGTGCAAGCTAAACCTTTCCTCTTCGGAAAAAGAGCAGCTCGTCACCTCGAGAACGATACAGCTTTACGATGAAGTCATTGTGGAAGGGACGGATCTTTATGACGGAAAAATGCTTTGAGGAGCGTTTTAGGGACGTAGAGGAAAACTATAAGGTCATCACGAACCGCATTGCGGAGGCAGCGGTGCGCTCCGGCAGAAAGCCCGAGGACATCACGTTTCTTGCGGCGACGAAGACCGTGCCGGCGGAGGTCATCAACCACGCCATCGGCTGCGGCCTGCGCTTCATCGGCGAAAACCGCGTGCAGGAATTCATGGACAAATATGAAAAGATCGATTGGGACAAGGGCGTTTCCGGCCAGATCATCGGGCGCTTGCAGACGAACAAGGTGAAATATATCATCGATAAGGTCGACTGCATCCAGTCGGTGGATTCCGTAAAGCTTGCAAAGGAAATTTCCCGCCTTGCGGAGAAAATAGGCCGCAAAATGCCGGTGCTCATTGAAGTGAATATCGGCGGGGAAGAAAGCAAGGGCGGCATTGAAAAAGCTGCGCTGCCCGAGTTTTTGGAAGAAATTGCCGTGCTGCCGGGCATTCAGGTGAACGGATTGATGGCAATTCCACCAATTTGTGCGGAAAAATCCGTGCTATGCAATTATTTTTCCCAAATGCATCAATCTTTTATTGACATCCGCGCCAAAAAAATAGATAATGTATTTATGAATTGCCTTTCGATGGGTATGTCTTCCGACTACGCGGAGGCCATCGAGTGCGGCGCCACCATGGTGCGCATAGGCTCTTCGCTTTTCGGCCCGCGCGATTATACGCGTTGACCGGCCTTGTTAACGCATGAAAATGGAGGTATAATATATGGCAGGCATTGTAGAGAAGCTTCAGAAAATGTGGAATCCCCCCGATGACGAGTATGATGAGTACTACGAGGAGGCCACAGAGCCCACGGCGGACAGCCGCGAGGAGCAGCCTTCCGCACGCCGTTCGTTCTCCTCTGCGAGCTCGAACCGCGTTGTGAACATCAACCATGCACGCGCAGGCGCGCAGGTGGTTGTGTTTAAGCCGAACTCTTTCCGCGACGACACAAAGAGCATTGCGGATGAGATCAACCAGGGCCATACGGTCGTTGTGAATTTTGAAGAGACGAACGCAAACGAGGCACGTTATATTCTGGCGTTCCTCAGCGGCGCTTCTTACGCAAACCACGGCGAGGTGAAGCCCATCGCCGCGAAGACGTATATTTTCACGCCTGCGGGCGTGAGCCTGAGCGGTGTGGAGATCCGCGATGATCTTGCGCAGAACGGCGTGACGTTCTAAATCATGGCCGCACAGGAAGATAAGCTTTTTGAAGCGAAAATAGAGGACTGCCTGCGCCTTGGCGAAAAAAGGCCGGCGTTTTTGGGCTTTTTGGATCTTTCCGAGCGCGCGTATGCAGAAGAATATCTGCGCCATGCGCATGCGGAAAACTACCGCTTTTTCGGCGGGTTTCCGGAGGCGGAACGAACGGTTTTGGGAGTGTTCCCGGACTACATGGAGCCCTTAGACGAGGCGTTCCCGGTGACGGGGCTCACGGTGAAATTTCGCCGGCAGGACACGCTTTCGCACCGCGATTTTATGGGCTCGTTTTTGGCACAGGGCGTGGTGCGCGCATCGCTCGGCGACATTTTGGCCGAAGAAGGGCGCGCCGTGCTGTTTGTGAAAACGGAGCTTGCGCCGCACTTTCTCTCGCAGATCGATAAGATCGGCCGGATGGGGGTGCAGATCACGGAGGGCTTTACAGAGCCGCTGCCGCAGGCGCACAGTTTTCAGCCGCTTAGCGGCGTGGTCGCTTCCGAACGCTTAGACTGCCTGGTCGCCTTTTTGGCGGGCACCGGCAGGGAAAAAGCCGCGCAGATGGTGCACGCGGGCCTCGTTTCCGTCAACCACAGGGAGACGGATTCCGTTTCGCACCGCGTGAACGAAGGAGACATCATTTCCATACGCCGCTGCGGGCGATTTATTGTTGATATGCTCGGCCCGGTCACGAAGAAGGGCCGTTTATCTGTGAAATGCAGAAAATACATATAGGAGGCTTACACACATGTTATCGATTAAGGACATAAATGAAGTCAGCTTCAGAAAATCGAATTTTTCCGGTTACAATTCTGATGATGTCGATCAGTTTATTGATGAAGTTTTGGAGACCGTAACGGCGCTCACAAAGGAAAACGCAGAAATTAAAACGCGCAAGACGGATGATTCCGCCGCTGTGCAGCAGCTGCAGGCGAAAAATGCCGAGCTGCAGGAGAAGCTTTCTATTTTGGCTGCAAAAATCGAGTCTTACCGTGCAGAGGAAGACGGCATTAAGGACGCGATCCTCAGTGCACAGCGTCTTGGCAATGCTTCCATCCGTGAAGCGAAGGCAAAGGCCGAGAAGATTGTGAACGATGCAAACGCGAAGGCGGACGCCCTTGTAAAGGACGCAAGAGGCCGCTCTGAGACGCTTGTGAAGTCCTACGAAAAGCAGATCGCCGAAAAGGAAAAAGAGCTCGAAAACATGAAGCGCGAGGTGACGAACTTCCGCGCATCGCTCTACGGCATTTATAAAGAACACCTTGCCGTGATCGAGAAGATCCCGACGTTTGACCTGCCCGAAGAGGAGCAGGAGGAAGCAGCGCCCGCCGAGGAGCCGACACCGGTATACACCGAGCCCGAAGTGACCGAGGAGCCGGAGGAGGAGATCCCGGTGCCCGCGGCACAGCAGGTGGAAGAAGAGCCCGCACCGGCCCCCGCAGAGCCGGAGCCCGCGCCCCTGCCCGAACCGGAGCCGATCCCGGCGCCCGCACCGGCACAGACGCAGGCCGCTTACGACAAGGACTCTTACATTAAAGAGCAGTTCAGCGGTATCGGCCTTGATTTGAACGCATACGCCGACATCCCGGAGTCTTTGCAGAAAGAAAAAGAGACCCTGTTCAGCACGCTGGAGTTTGGCATTGAAGACGAAGGCGACAAGAAAAAGGGCAAGTTTAAGAGAAGATAAAACCAGCA
This sequence comes from uncultured Eubacteriales bacterium, assembly GCA_934643185.1. Classification (GTDB taxonomy): domain Bacteria; phylum Bacillota; class Clostridia; order Oscillospirales; family Acutalibacteraceae; genus Hominenteromicrobium. The sequence goes on along the minus strand of CAKUBN010000034.1, from coordinate 4,998 downwards.
GAAAGGCACGGATCAATATATGGATTACAAAAGCACATTGAACCTCCCAAAGACCGACTTTGCCATGCAGGCCGGCCTCCCGAAGCGCGAGCCGGTCATGCTCGAGAAGTGGTATGAAGACAAGGTTTACGAGACCGTTCTGGAAAAGAACGACGGTAAGCCGCTTTATGTTCTGCATGACGGCCCTCCGTATGCAAACGGCGATATCCACCTCGGCACGGCGCTCAATAAAACGCTGAAGGACTTTATCGTTCGCTACAAGAACATGTCCGGCTTTAAGGCACCGTATGTCCCGGGCTGGGATACCCACGGCCTGCCGACCGAGCTGAAGGCCAGAAAGAAAGCGGGCGTTTCGAACTCCACCGCGATCTCCGACGTAGAGCTGCGCAAGCTCTGCCGTGAGTTTGCCCTCGGCTACCTCGACGAGCAGCGCAACTCCTTTAAGCGCCTTGGCGGCATCGGCGAATGGGACAACCCGTACATCACGCTCCTCAAGGAGTTTGAGGCAAAGCAGATCGAGATCTTCTCCGAAATGGCGACGAAGGGCTTCATCTATAAGGGTTTGAAGCCGGTTTACTGGTGCCCGGAGTGCGAGACCGCACTGGCTGAAGCGGAGATCGAGTACGCGGAAGACCCCTGCCACTCCATCTATGTCAAGTTCCGTGTAACGGACGACAAGGGCCTTTTGACCCCGATGGGCGCAGACCTTGATAAGACCTACTTCGTGATCTGGACAACGACGACCTGGACGCTCCCCGCGAACGTTGCGATCTGCGTTGGCCCGGAATTTGAATATGCACTTGTAAAGTCCGGCGACGAATATTATGTGATGGCGACGGCCCTGACCGAATCTGCGATGCAGGCGGCTGGCAAGACCGATTACGAGATTGTCGGCACCCTGAAGGGCAGCGACCTTGAGTACATGAAGACGGCGCACCCGTTCATCGACCGCACGTCTCTTGTCATCGTGGGCGACCACGTTACGCTGGAAAGCGGTACCGGCTGCGTTCATACGGCTCCGGGCCACGGCGTGGAAGACTATGACGTCTGCCACAACCACTATCCTGAAATTCCGATCGTTGTGCCTGTGGACAGCCACGGCAAGATGACCGAGGAGGCAGGCCAGTTTGCAGGTCTCACGACCGAGGAAGCAAACAAGGCGATCGCACAGCACCTTGAGGACATCGGTGCGCTGTTCGCACTGCAGAAGATCATCCACCAGTACCCGCACTGCTGGCGTTGCAAGAAGCCGGTTCTGTTCCGTGCGACCGAGCAGTGGTTCTGCTCCGTCGACGCCATCAAGGATCAGGCCATCGAAGCCATCAAGGGCGTAAAGTGGATCCCGGGCTGGGGCGAAGACCGCATCTCCTCCATGGTTCGTGACCGCAACGACTGGTGCATCTCCCGTCAGCGCCGCTGGGGCGTGCCGATCCCGATCTTCTACTGCAAGGACTGCGGCGAGCCGCTCATCGAAAAGGACGCCATGCACGCCGTTTCCGAGCTGTTCCGCGCAGAGGGCTCCGACGCTTGGTATATCAAGGAAGCAGAAGAGATTTTGCCCGCAGGCACAAAGTGCAAGAAGTGCGGCTGCACCTCCTTTACAAAAGAGCGCGACATCATGGACGTTTGGTTCGATTCCGGCGTGACCCATGCTGCCGTTTGCGATACACGCGATTACCTCCATTGGCCGGCTGACCTGTACCTTGAGGGTGCAGACCAGTACCGCGGCTGGTTCCAGTCTTCGCTGCTCACGTCCATTGCATGGCGCGGCAAGGCACCGTACAAGGCCGTCGTTACACACGGCTGGGTCGTGGACGGTCAGGGCAGAAAGATGAGTAAGTCTCTCGGCAACGGCATTCTGCCGCAGGAGATCGTGGACAAGTACGGCGCAGACATCCTGCGTCTGTGGGTCGCTTCTTCCGACTACCACGCCGATATCCGCATCTCCCCGGAGATCCTCAAACAGCTTTCCGACGCATATAGAAAGATCCGCAACACGGCGCGCTATATGCTCGGCAACCTCTCCGACTTTAACCCGGATACCGACAGCGTGCCGGTCTCCGAGATGCTTTCCATCGACAAGTGGGCGCTGAACCGTTTGGATCAGCTGATGGTGAAGGTGCGCGAGGGCTATGAGTCCTTCGAGTTCCATCAGGCTTACCACGCCATCCACAACTTCTGCGTTGTCGATATGTCGAACTTCTATCTCGATGTCATCAAGGATCGTCTGTACACCGAGAAGAAGGATTCCACGGCACGCCGCGCTGCACAGACCGCGATGTATATCATCCTCGATGCAATGACCCGTCTGGTTGCGCCGATCCTGGCGTTCACCTCCGACGAGATCTGGCAGAGCATGCCGCACCGCAGCGACTGCGACGCACGCCACGTTGTGTACAACGAGATGCCGAAGCCGACGAGCGAGGTTTACGGCATTGACGTGACGGAAGACTTCATCGCGCGTTGGGACAGAATCCATGCAATTCGCGACGTTGTGAAGAAGGCGCTTGAAAACGCACGTGCAGAGAAGACCATCGGCGCATCTCTCGATGCAAAGGTGACGCTGTACTGCACCGGCGAGCTGTATGCATTCCTCAAGTCTGTTGAGGACGAGCTTGCGACCGTGTTCATCGTGTCTCAGGTCGAGATCGTAGACGGCGAGGGCGGCACGCATACGGATGACGCGCTTGGCCTCTCCGTACAGGTCGATAAGGCAGAGGGCTGCAAGTGCATGCGCTGCTGGGCGTACTCCTCCACAGTCGGCAAGAACCCGGCATATGTGGACCTGTGCGAGCGCTGCGCAAAAGCACTTTCCGAATAATTCGGACACACGTAATTTGTTTTGAACGGTGCGGCGCTTAGTGCTGCCGTGCCATGGAATAACCGAACCAAGGTGCAAACCGGTTTTGCCCGGCTTGCGCCTTTTTCGGGTTATAAGGGGATATTTCTTTTGTCCATTCTCATTCTTTTGCTGATCGCCGTGCTGACGGCTGTCGATCAGTTTATAAAAATGACGGTCATCACAAACTTAAAGCCTATTGGCAGCGTGACGTGCATTCCGGGGCTTTTGGAGTTCCGTTATCTGGAAAACAATGGCGCAGCGTTCGGCTTTTTTGCCGGGCTTTCGTGGCTTTTGATCGTGCTGACGCTGGTGCTGACGGCGGCGCTGCTCGTGTTTTTGTTCCGCTATAAGCACCACACGTGGATGTCACGCACATCTTGCGTGCTCATCATTGCGGGCGGCATCGGCAACCTCATCGACCGTTTTATTTTCGGCTATGTGGTGGATTACATCCACGTGCTGTTTTTCCCGTATGTGTTCAACTTTGCAGACTGCTGCGTGGTGGTCGGCGCGGTTTTGTTTGCCGTGTGGTACTTGTTCTTCAAGGACAAAAAGGAAGCGGCAGACAAGAAAGCCGACGAGCCGGCGGAGACGACGGACGACGGGGAATAAATATGGCCGATTTACATGAGATCGAAGTCACGGCGGCGGACCAGCGCGCCGACAAGGTGATCGCGGAGGCTTTGCCGGAGCTTTCCCGCTCTGCGGTGCAGAATTTGATCCGCGACGGCCACGTGACCTGCGGCGGCAAGGCTGTGCAGAAAAGCACGAAGCTTGTGCCGGGGAGCGTGCTGTGCGTGGAGATTCCCGAGGCGCGCCCGCTTGACGTGAAGGCGGAGAACATTCCGCTCGATATTGTCTACGAGGACGACGACCTGCTTGTGGTGAACAAGCCGAAGGGCATGGTGGTGCACCCGGCGGCCGGAAATTACGACGGCACACTCGTAAACGCGCTGCTATACCACTGCGGCGATTCGCTTTCGGGCATCAACGGCGTCATTCGCCCGGGTATCGTGCATCGCATCGATAAGGACACGAGCGGGCTGCTCATCGTCGCGAAGAACGACACGGCGCACCGGCACTTGGCGGAGCAGATCAAGGCGCACAGCTTCACGCGCGAATACCGTGCCGTGGTGTACGGGAAAATCCGCGAGGACGGCACGGTGGACGCACCCATCGCGCGGCACCCGCAGGACCGAAAGCGCATGGCGGTACAGAACACACCGAACGCCAGAAACGCCGTGACGCATTATTTTGTCACAAAAAATTTCACTGGATTTACGCAGCTGCGCCTGCGTTTGGAGACTGGCCGCACGCACCAGATTCGCGTGCACATGGCGTATATCGGGCACCCGGTGGCGGGCGACCCGGTGTATGGGCCGAAGAAGGTCATCACGCAGCTGCACGGGCAGTGCCTGCACGCAGGGCTCATCGGTTTCATCCACCCGCGCACGGGCGAATATATGGAGTTTGAAGCGCCGCTGCCGCCGTATTTTACGGATTTTGTGAAGACGCTGCACGCGGAGGACGAGTAAGGGGGAGAGCTTGTGCGCGAGGGAAATCAACGGACGATCTTGCTGTTCGCGCTGTTTTTAGTGGCGTGTGCGGCAGTGCTGTTCTGCGTTTCCTTTGAGAACACGCCGCTCGAACCGTATACGGTGACATCGCAAAGTGAAGCAGCACCGAGCGCGCCTGTTTCGTCTGCCTTCAGCTCCAGCGAAGTGAAAGTCAATATCAACACCGCGACGAAGGAAGAGCTGATCGGCCTGAACGGCATTGGCGAGGTGCTCGCCGGCAGGATCATCGAGTACCGCGAAGCAAACGGCGGCTTCAAAGACGTGCGTGAGCTCACGAATGTAAAGGGCATTGGCGAAAAACTGCTTGAAAAGCTGCTGCCGCGGGTGACGGTGACGGACGAATGAAGCTGACGGTGAGCGGACGAATAAAGTTTTCGCCAGCCTTTTTCAAAAGGCTGTGGGTTTTTAGGGCAACGCCCTAAATCGCTTTCCGCAGAAAGCGAAATTCTTTGCCTAACCGGAGATCAGGAAGATAGGCGGAATGATCCAGTGAATCATTCCGCCGCAAGAAACCCTATCAAGGGGTTTCTTGAAGAACTTGCCATGCAAGTTCTTAGAAATATAACAAGAGCGCATAGC
>CAKUBN010000033.1 GCA_934643185.1 uncultured Eubacteriales bacterium | reverse complement strand
TTATGGAGCCGGTCAAGGGCGGTTCCCTCGCGGGCATGAACAACGAAATTCAGGGCATCATGAAGGCACAGAATCCTGATCTTTCCATCCCGTCTTGGGCTGTCCGCTTCTGCGCAGGTCTCGATAACATCCTCACCGTGCTCTCCGGTATGAGCACCAAAGCGCAGCTTGACGATAACGTCTCCTACATGGAGCACTTTGAGCCGCTCAGTGACAAGGAGCACGAGGTGCTGAAAACCGTCGTCGAAAAACTCAACGCCATTCCCACTATTCCATGTACCGGCTGCCGGTACTGCGTAGACGACTGTCCCATGCAGATCCACATCCCGGACATTTTCCGCGCCGTAAACCACCAGAAGCAGTTCGGCTCCGAGGATAATGTCGATCGCAGCGGCTACGAATCCGCAACACGCGAAGGCGGCAAGGCAAGCGAATGTCTCCATTGCGGTTCCTGCGAAGCGCACTGCCCGCAGCACATCCACATCATCGAAGAGCTCGAAGATGCTGCAAAGCTGTTTGAAGGCTGAGTAAAAACCACGATATAAAATCGACCGGGAAGCACAGCGCGTGTTTCCCGGTCTTTTTCCGTTTATTTTTCCTGCACGGCAATGATGACCTTCATCGTCGTCTCACGGTTCGCGTCAATGTATTTATACGCGTCAAGGTACTGCGCAAACGGGAAAATTTTCGAGATAAGCGGCTTTAACTGCACTTTGCCTGCTTTCACCAGCTCTATCGCGCCCACGTAGTCCTCGTGGCGGTACATCATCGTGCTCTTAATGTCAAGCTCGTGGTCGTTCGCCACGGCCAGATCAACAGTCGCCATGTCGGCAAACACTGCCACAAGCACAATCACGCTACCCTTGCGCGCATACTGAATGGCCTGCCCCATCGTCACGTTGTTGCCCGCGCAGTCATAAATGACGTCCGCCTTGTCCGGGCCAAACGCTTCAACGAGCGCCTCGCCGAAGTTCTTCTCCTTCGTGTTCACGCAAACGTCCACGCCGCATTCCTTGGCTTTCTCCAAACGGTAGCCGCTCACGTCGGTGATCATCACCTTCGCCGCGCCAAGGCCTTTTGCCGCCTGCGCCACAAGGTTGCCGATCGGCCCCGCACCGAGCACCGCAATGTTCATGCCGGTCACGTCGCCCATCTGCCGCACGGCGTGCACCGCCACCGCAAGCGGCTCCAGCATCGCGCCCTCTTCAAAGCTCATGCTTTTAGGGATTGGTGTCACTTTCTTTGCGTCCACCGCAAAAAATTCGGAAGCCGTACCCGTCGTCTGGAAGCCCATGACTTTCAGCTCCTCGCACAGATTGTACTTGCCGTGTCGGCACGGATAGCACTTGCCGCAGTACACCTGCGGCTCAATCGTCACTTTCTGCCCGACGGTAAGCCCTTCGACATTCGCACCGCACTTTACAATTTCACCCGAGACCTCATGCCCCTGCGTCACGGGGTATTTCGTGAAAGGATGCTTGCCGTGATACACGTGGATGTCCGAGCCGCAAACGCCGATGTCCATAATTTTCACCAGCACCTGCCCGTCCCCGATTTCCGGCACGGGAATTTCCCGGAAAATGATCTTGCCCGGCTCTGTCATAACTTGCTGAAGCATACGCTTTCCTCCCAACTACTTTAGTAATTTTCGTATCTGCACTTCCGTCGACGGAAGCAGGTTTTTAAGGTGTGCAATCATTTTTTCTTCGGAATCCTTCGGTTCGCTCTTATACGCAGACGTCACATAATCGTACCCGAATAAATGCTCCGGCGTCGTGTACTGCGCCACCGCCCAGCCGTAGGGCCTGCCGTTTTTATCCTTCAGGCGGATAAAATCCGAAACGCACAAATACGTCTGCATTTGCAGCCGCGTGATGCACGTTTCAAAGCCCGTGTTGCCACCTTTGCGGTAATCGAGCTTCTTTTTGAGGAATTTTGAAAGAATTTCGCCCTCCGCATGGACTGTGTTATACAGCTCCTCGTCCTTGTGAAACACCAGTCCGTCATCGCAGCGCGCGTCAAAATCATAGCCGTCACGGCGGAAATTTACAAGCTCCGGCAGCCATTCCCGGCTGACAAACCCCGCTTTTTTCTGGAAAAGCTTGCCGTACGCGCAGCGCTTCGTCTGCGCCGCCGGGCCTTTCCACTCCCAAGGTCCGTCGCGGTCTTCAGCGAACCAATACGCCGGCGCGCACATCTCCTCCACCGAAAAGCCCGGAATGTCATTCGGAAAAAACGGCAGAAAACCGTAGTATTCCACCGCCTGCAAAAGGTCTTCCATGCTCTCCAATTTCCGTTTCATTTTCCACGCCCTCTTTTCTTTATATCGCTTCCAGTATAGCGTGTTTTCACCATAAAATCAAGATATGCTGTTTAATTTTAGGTGCATATAAACAAAAGCAGCCTGCATTTTCTGCAAGTTATCGTTGTGGTTATATTCGGAAAGAGATGCGATTAGCCGTTCCTTATATCCAAAACAAGCTTCACGATTATAACAACCATGCCCACACCGCCCATCGCAATGCCGATATCGGCCTGTTTCAGCGTCGGTGCGTCTGGATCTCTGAACGTGCATCATGGGGTCTTGTACAAGCAGGTGACCCGTGCTTTGGCGTCAGGAAGCCAAAGCTTCGGGCACAATTTATGCCCTCAAGGCAGTTTAACTTAACATGAAAATGAAAAATATGTATCGTTTGCTTGGTGGAAATTTTTCCTGCGCGGCGATATACTGAATGCAGAAAGGAAGTGGAGCTTATGCTCGCCGATAACCTCATTTTGCTGCGCGGCCTTAAGGGGCTGACGCAGGAGCAGGCGGCGGAAATCGCCGGGGTGACGCGGCAGTCCTACTCCAAGTGGGAGCAGGGCGAAACCGTGCCGGACATTGAAAAATGCGACCGCCTTGCAAGGCACTACGGCGTGACGCTGGACGCGCTTTTGCACGACCAAAACCGAGTGGGCCACACGGCCCTCGCCCCTGCCCCTGCGGGCAAGCACCTTTGGGGCGCGGTGACACTCGGCGCGCGCGGGCAGATCGTCATACCGAAGGCTGCGCGGGAAATGTTCGAGCTGAAGGAAGGCGACCGGCTGATCGTGCTCGGTGACGAAGGTGAAGGCATTGCCCTTGTGAAAGCAGAAGACTTTGAGCGAAAAATGCAGAAAGCGCTCGAGATGAGCCAACACCCTGCCGAGCCGTAAGCTTTGCTTCCGCAAAATTGTTACACATTCAGAGAGGAGAAGAATTCTATGAATTGCCCGAAATGCGGAAAAGCGATGCGCGAGGGATACTTGTTTACAAGCAAGGACGGCGCGTTCAGCTTTGCGAACACCGTGCCCGGCGTATTTGAAAACGCCAAAAACGCCGACGGCTTTGTGGAGATCACGCCGTTAAAGCCGAGCCACCGCGTGCGGATACAGGCGAATATCTGCGAAGACTGCCGCACGATAGTTTTTGACTATTAAACTTCGCCTAAGCCGAAAAAGAAAACTGAAAAAGACGAAATACGAGAGAAACTAAAAACAGCGAGGTGCTGTGGGTATCCCCATGCACTTCGCTGTTTTGTTTGATTTTCAGCCGGGATCAGCCCATATCGGAGAAGCGTTCCACAGCTTTTGTGAAATTTTCGATGGTTTTATCTGCGTCGCCGTGCTCGATGCTGTCGCGCACGCCGTGCTTGATGCGCCCCTCTAATACGACCTTGCCGCAGCCGTGCAAAGCGGATTTTGCGGGAAATAGCTTACAGCTTTAAAAGCGGGATAGACGCTCTGCACGTTTCGATCAATTCGCGGTCGGCGAGCGCAGGAATCGCGCCTTTTTTCGTCGCGCAGACGGAGCCTGCGGCGTTTGCGAAATCGGCCGCGTCGCGCAGCTCGGCTTCGTTGATCTCGGAAACGGGCTTGCCGGTCTCCATGAGCTTTGTGAGGAACGCGCCGAAGAAGCTGTCGCCGGAGCCGGTGGTATCGACGACTTTTGTATCGTAGGTGTTGAGCGTTAAGGTGGTTTTCGGGGTGCAGACGACGCAGCCCTTTGCGCCGCGCGTGATGACCGCCGCCTGCACGCCGAGCTTAAAGAACTCCTTTGCGCCCGCTTCGATCTCGGTGCAGCCGGTGAGCATTTCGAGCTCCTCATCGGATGCTTTGACGACATCGGCAAGCGGCAGCAGACTCTTCATGGCGTGGATGCCGACTTCGGCATTTGGCCACAGCGGTGCGCGCCAGTTCGGGTCGTAGGCGGTGATAGCACCGTGCTCGCGGGCGTAGGAAACAATCTGCGGCACAGCCGTGCGGCCCGGCTCTGCGGTGAGCAGAAGCGAGCCGAAGCACAGTACCTTGGCGTTTGCGAGCGCATCCTTATTGACCTCATCGAACGTGATTTGCGTATCGGCGCCGGGGTTACGGTAAAAGCTGAAATCGCGGTCTCCGGATTCGGACAGCTGCACAAACGCGAGCGACGTTGCGGTATCGTTTGAGAAATGGAGGTTTTCGACATCGACATTTTGCTTAACGAGCGTATCACGCAGGAACGTGCCGAACATGTCCTGTCCCACCTTGCCGATGAAGCCTGCGGATACACCGAGGCGCGCGGCCTGCACGGCGACGTTTGCCGGTGCGCCGCCAGGGTTCTGCTCAAAAATCGGGATGCCGGCCGGCGTTTTGCCTGCGGGGGTAAAATCGATCAGAAGTTCACCGAGTGCGTAAAAATCTGCCATGAAAAACAGCTCCTTAATTACAGAATATTTTCATCAATGCACTTTAAGACAAATTCGCTGAACAGGGAGTTTGACCATGCGAACCACGGGCGCGTGAACTTAGAGGGGTCGTCCTTATGGAAACCCTCGTGCATGAAGCCCTTGCCGTCATCGGTCGTTTTTAACATGTGGAGAAGCGCTTTGCATTCCTCCGGGTCACGGCTTGTGAGTCCCTGCATGGAAAGCGCGATGTGCCAGATGTACTCCGGCGGGGTGTGCGGGCTGCCGACACCCTTAGCCGCGGTGCCCTCGTAATAATACGGGTTTTCTTTGCTCAAAACAAAGGTACGGGTGTTTTTATAAATTTCGTCGTCGGCGCTGCAGTAGCCGAGGTACGGGATGGACATGAGGCTCGGGACGTTGGCGTCATCCATGAAGACGTAGTTGCCAAGGCCGTCGGTCTCATAGGCGTACATTTTGCCGAACTTCGGGTGCTCGACGACGCCGTATTTTTCGATGCCGTCTCGGATCTCGGACGCGAGCTTTTCGGCACGGGCGGCGACTTCCTCGTCCTTATAGATCTCACGCATGATCTCCGCAGTGTAGCCGAGGGTTACGACGGCGAACATGTTGGACGGGATGAGATAGCCGTAGACGCAGGCGTCATCGCTGGGACGGAAGCCCGACCAGGTCATGCCCGTAACGGCGACCGGCGCGCCGTGGCCGTCGTGCGTAAGGGTATCGGTGGGCGGGCAGTTGGTGCGGCGGAAATAGTACGGGGACTTGCTGTGATCCTGCTCGACAGTGAAAAGGTCGAGAATGCGCAGGGTGCTCTTTTTGTACTGGTCGTTGAACTGACCCGTGCGGCCGGTCTCTTTCCAGAGAAGGTACGCAAGCTGCACCGGGTAGCAGAGCGAATCGATCTCATACTTGCGCTCCCAGACCCACGGGGTCTCGAAATCGGTATCGTCGGACTCGCCGCCGGCGGTCTGACCGAGCGTTTCCGCAGCGTACTTCGGCCAGCACATGCCGTTCGCTTCCTGATTGAACGCGTTTGCGTAGGGATCGATATCAATGCACTTGAATTGGCGGTTCACGAGGCCCTCAATGCAATCGGCAACCTCCGCGTCGTGCTTTGCGACGGGCAGATAGTGGCGAACCTGCGCGGTGGAATCACGCAGCCACATGGCGGGAATATCGCCGGTGATGACGAAGGTATCTTTTTCGCCGAGGGTCTTGACGGTGGTATCCATGGTGTTGGGGTAGCAGTTTTTAAAGAGCTCCGAGAGCTTTGCGTCGTTTGCGAGCTTTTCCTCGCAGATGCGCTTGACTTCTTGTTCAATAGCTTTCATGAGGGTGATTCCTTTCAATTTTTATAAATGAGGTATCGGCAGACGGAACGTAAAAGTCTTTGTTCAAACTTTCTTCGAGAAAGTTTGTCCGTTTCCAAAGGTGAAACCTTTGGTCGCTTTCCGCAGACGACGAAATCTCTTTGCGTTCATAAAATCAGGATGGGAACATCAACAGTCCAGTGGACTGTTGATGTGTGGGAGACCCAATTAGGGGGTCTCCCGAAGAGCGGCATTTCAGCCGCTCTTTTTATACGTGAGCATTTGTTTTATGCAAGGTATGCGGTGGAAAACGGTACTTCTGTTTTTTCTAAGGACTTGCTTTGGCAAATCCTTTAAGAAACCCCTTAATAGGGTTTCTTACGCAAAATCGTCCACTGGACGTTTTTGCTATTTTCCTGATTTTGAGTTAGGCAATGGGTTTCGCCATTTGCGAATGGCGACCAAGGGCGTTGCCCTTGGATTCCACCAACTTTTTGAAAAAAGTTGGATCAAAACCTTTTAACCGTGCTTTACTTAAAGACTCTGCAAAAATTCCGCTGCGAGGTCGAACCACTTGCCGACGTGCGGCAGGAGCTGTGCGGGGCCGTTGGAGGTGACTTCGTTGCACAGCGACAGGCCGTGGCCGCCCTCCGGGAACATGTGGAACTCCGTTTTGATGCCGTTCTTTTGCAGCGCGCTGACGAGCATCAGGGAGTTTTCGACCGGGACGCAGTCATCCGGCTGGGTGTGCCAGACGAACGTCGGCGGGGTATCCTTCGTGACGAAGTTTTCGAGCGACTGGTTCTCTTTTTCGAGCTCGTACTGCTCGCCGAGGAGGTTCTTGATGGAATCGTGATGCGCGAACGGGCCGGACGTGATGACCGGGTACGAGAGAATCTGGCCGTTCGGGCGCAGGAGCTCGGACGGGCAATGCATGGCTTCCGAGACGAACGGGCAGCTCCAGAAATTGCCGTAGCTTGCAGCTAAGTGGCCGCCGGCGGAAAAGCCGATAGTGAAGACCTTTTCGGGGTCACAGCCGTACTTTACGCCCTCTTCACGGACGTACTTGACGGCGGTGGCGACCTCTAAAAGAGAAGTCGGGAAGCGCGCCGGGGCGACGGAATAGCGCACGACGACGGCGTTCATGCCGATGGCGTTGAAGCGCATGGCGATGGGCTCGGCTTCACGGTCGGACGTGAAGGCATACGCGCCGCCCGGGCAGACGATGACGGTGGGACGCTTTTTTACCGGGATTTCCTCGGAAAGGTCCAGAAAATACGTGTACATGGCTGCGTAATCCGCAGAGCCCGGCACGTGCAGGTCGATTTTTTCGTGTATCATAAAGACAACTCCTTTTGCCGCAAAATTGCAGGATAAACTATACTGTCTTTAGTATATCAGCAGTTGACGGGCGGTGCAAGACGATTTTGTGAAATTTTGGGTGTTATCCCCTATTTTGTCACACTTCATGAAGAAGCAAGACAAAATGATATTCGCCTGCGGCGAATGATATTGCTGTGCAATGATATCCGGCTTATGCCGGATGATATAGTCCTTCGGGCTATTTCACGGCGAATATTATATCATCGCAAGCGCTGTTTGCGATATCATTTTCCGAAAGAAAAATATCATGCCGAACGGAGATTCGGTATATCATTCGTTTTGGGTAAAAAGAAAGCCGCTGCCCGGGGTGGGTGCGGCTTTCAGTTACATGAACTTACTTCGTTTTCTTTGCGGTTTTGGTGGTTTTTGCAGCTGTCTTTGCGGTTTTAGCGGCGGGCTTTGCTTCGGTTTTGGCTTCTGCCTTGACTTCCGCTTTCGCTTCGGTCTTCACCTCTGCCTTGACTTCTCCCTTTGCAGCCGGCTTTGCGGGTTTTGCGGCACGCTTTGCCGGGGCTTTCTTTTCCTTTTCGACTTCGGTGAGCACCCAGTTCTGGTTATCGCCCTTGACGAACTCCCAAAGCTGTGCCGGTGCGCCGTCTGCGTCGCTGATGTCTTTGATGTCAATGACCTTGCCGGACGCGACGTGCGTGATGCGGCGGCAGCCCTTGACGGTGGTGGTCAGTTTCCAGAGCTGTGCAGCGCTGCCCTGTGCCTCCGCGAGGACGAGCGCGGCGCCGTTTTCTGCCTCACCCGGAACGGTGAGCGCGAGGCCGCTGACCTTATGGACGAGCTGCACAGACGTGCCCTCTGCCGGGACAGCGCACCAGACCTGCGCTTCGCCGCCGTTTGCGGTCATCTGCACGGCAGAGCCGCCGCAGGAAGCGAGGACCTTACCGCTTCTATGGTTTGTGATAACGTATTTCTTTTCTGTCTTTTCTGCCATGAATGATCTCTCCTTTATGAATAAACCTATGCTTTTCGCATATCAATTTCTGATTTTCTATGTACGATAATAAAGTATAATCATAAATCCCTGCAAAGTCAAATCGGCCGCAGGGGCTTTTATCTGCGGGTTTTACAGTGGGAATTTTGCTGTTTACGGCAGATTTTGGCGGCTTTTCTTTCGTCTATCGTGAAAAGTGTCAAAAATGCGGGTGGATTTCCGGATAGATTTGAAAACAAGTTTGGCTTTTTCCATAAAATGTTTATTTTACTTTTGCAGATATTCTACAAGTAAAAGGAAAGAATTCACAAAATCGTAAGAGAAATTTACGTTTTATGTCCTTGCATTCGGGGGTAGCATCGTGTATGCTTATATTAGATAAGAAAAAGGAGATCGTAACGGGATGGACAGCTTAGACCACAGACAGGGGCTTTCTTCGGAACAGGTGGCGCAGCGTGTGCGCGACGGGCTTTCAAACGCCGACGAGGGCATTAAGACGAAAACCGAAAAGCAGATCATTTTAGAGAACACGTTCACGTTTTTTAACATCTTGAACTTTGTGCTGGCGCTGTTCGTTTTGCTGGTGGGTTCGTTTAAGAACCTTTTATTTTTGGGCGTTATCTTTTCTAATATTATTATCGGCTCGTTTCAGGGCATACGAGCGAAGCGGACGATCGACAAGCTCTCCCTCATTTCCGCGCCGAAGGCTTCTGTGCTGCGCGACGGCAAACTGCAGACGATACCCGTGAGCGAAATTGTGATGAACGATGTGCTGCACCTTTCGACCGGGCAGCAGATCTGCGCCGACGCCATTGTGCTGGACGGCGAAGTGGAAGTGAACGAATCGCTCATCACGGGCGAAAGCGATCCTGTGCTGAAGCGTGCGGGCGACGAGCTGCTTTCCGGCAGCTTTATCGTTTCCGGCAGCTGCTATGCCGAGGTGGAGCACGTGGGCCGTGAAAACTACGCGAACCGCATTGCAAACGACGCAAAATATGTGAAGCGCACGAACTCCGAAATTCTTCATTCCCTCGATTTTATTGTAAAGACGCTCGGCTTTACGCTGGTGCCGATCGGCATTTTGCTTTTCTGCAAGCAGTATTTTCTGCTGCATGACACGATCCGCGAGGCGGTCGTGAGCACGGTCGCCGCGATTTTGGGCATGATCCCGGAGGGGCTCATTCTGCTGACGAGCGTGGTGTTCGCTGTAAGCGTGCTGCGGCTTTCGCGCTACAAGACGCTGGTACAGGATTTGTACTGCACGGAATCGCTGGCGCGCGTGGACGTGCTGTGCCTTGATAAAACGGGCACGATCACCGAGGGCACGATGCAGGTGGACGAGCTGCACCCGCTGACGGGCTACACCGAAGAGGACATGGCGGCCCCGTTGGAGGCGCTGGTGCAGGTTTTGACGGACGACAACCCGACGTACAACGCGGTGAAGGAATACTTCCCCGGCGGCTCGGACTGGAAAGCTGCGGAGACGGTGCCGTTTTCCTCTGCAAGAAAGTGGAGCGGCGCGTATTTTGGCGACCGCGGCACGTATGTGATGGGCGCGGGCGAGTTCATTTTGGGCGAGCGCTTCGGTGCGCTGCGCGAGCACACGGAGGAATATGCGGCGCGCGGCGAACGCGTTTTGCTACTGGCGCACTCCGCAAAGCCGTTCCTTGAAAATAAGGTGCTGCCGGACGATATTGAGCCGGTGGGCCTCATCTTGATCAGTGATAAAATTCGCACGGAGGCGCCGCAGACGCTGCGCTACTTTGCGGAGCAGGGCGTGACGCTGAAGGTTATTTCCGGCGACAACGCCGTGACGGTCTCGAACATTGCGCAGAAGGCGGGCTTGCCAAACGCAGAGAACTACTGCGACGCGACGACGCTGCACACCGATGAGGAGATCAGCGAGGCGATCGAGCAATACAGTGTATTCGGCCGCGTGACGCCGCAGCAGAAGCTGAAATTTGTGCAGGCGCTGAAAGACCACGGCCACACGGTGGCGATGACGGGCGACGGCGTGAACGACGTTCTGGCGCTGAAGGAGGCCGATTGCAGCATTGCGATGGCTTCCGGCAGTGATGCGGCGCGTACGGTCTCGAACCTCGTTTTGCTCGATTCCAACTTTGCATCTATGCCGCAGGTTGTAAAGGAAGGCCGGCGCTCCATCAACAATTTGCAGCGCTCTGCGGCGCTGTTTTTGCAGAAGACGATCTACTCGACGGTGCTGGGTGTGCTGTTCATTTTCCTTTCCGCCTCCTACCCGTTTGAGCCGATTCAGCTGACGTTTATCAGCTCGATCACAATCGGCATTCCGTCGTTTATACTGGCGCTGGAGCCGAACAACGAGCGCATCAGCGGCAG
Source organism: uncultured Eubacteriales bacterium (assembly GCA_934643185.1). Classification (GTDB taxonomy): domain Bacteria; phylum Bacillota; class Clostridia; order Oscillospirales; family Acutalibacteraceae; genus Hominenteromicrobium. The sequence continues at coordinate 14,618 of CAKUBN010000033.1, read as the reverse complement.
CTTTTTAGCGAACGTTTTGAAAAAATCATTCCCCTCTGCCCTGACGATGATCCTTGGCGTTTTGTTTTTGACGCTGTTTAAGGGGCCGCTGAATTTGACGAACCCGCAGGTCTCGACACTTTCGGTCATTGTGGCGTTTGCCGTTGGGTTTATGCTGATGTTCAAGCTTTGCCTGCCGTTCAACGCGCTGCGCGGGGCGCTGTTCGGCACGATGGTGACGGCGTTCTTTGTGGGATACATCGGCTGCATGGACCTGGTTTCCATGGTGCCGCTGACCGCCCCGATGCTGTTTATTTTGATCCCGCTGCTCATTGTGTCGATCGTCTTTATGGTGCAGACGAACCATTTTATGGAGCATTTTGCAGAGCACCACACGCGGCGTTTGCTGCAAAGCAGGTTCTTCCAGAATCACCGCAGAAAGCGGCGTGAGGCGGCGCACAAAGACCGCCACGCCGCCCGCAGAACGCGCCGCCGCACAGAGCAGCCAAGCAGGGTGCGAGACAGTAAAAGAGCTTAATTTAGTCGAGATAATATGAAAATACCCCGGCAAGCGGTTTGGATGGCTTGCCGGGGTGTTCTTATGCGCTTGTTAATTTTACAGGATGCAGTATTTTGCCATGTAGTCTTCCATGGCGGGGAGGATATTGTTGTATTTTTCGGACTGCTTTAAGTACTCGTGGATGTCCTCGACGGTGACGATAGCGTGGACCTTGATGCCGAACTCCTCGTTGACCTCCATGATGGCGGTTTTGCCGGGAACCTTGCCTACCTCGCAGCGGTTGACGGAGATGAACATATCGTTGACTTTCACATTGCCGCAGCCGTAGAGGATCGGCATGGTCTCGCGCACGGCGGTACCGGCGGTGATGACGTCTTCGATGATAATAATTTTATCGCCGTCCTTCGGCTTGTAGCCGACGAGGCTGCCGCCTTCGCCGTGGTCCTTCTCTTCCTTGCGGTTGAAGAAGTAGGGCTTCGAGATGCCATACTCGTTATAGAGGGACGCGGCGGCGGCTGTGGCAAGCGGAATACCCTTGTACGCCGGGCCGAACATGGCGGAGAAATCTTCGCCGACGGTCTCCTTGATGAGCGATGCGTAGAACTTGCCGAGCTTTGCGATCTGCTCGCCGGTCTTATAGTTGCCGGTATTGACGAAGTACGGCGTATTGCGGCCGCTCTTCGTGACGAAGGAGCCGAAACGCAGCACGTCTGCGGACATCATGAACTCGATAAACGCCTTTTTGCTTTCTGTCAGCATAAAAACCATCCTTTATTTCCGTCATGGGTCGGAATTTATTTTTATCAGTATAGCATAGATTTGTGTTTTCGTCAAAATTTTTTACGCGAACTTACGCCGCCGGAGAAAGGCCGTTTTCCGCTAACCACGTATAGACGGAATACGTATTGCCGTCCGTTGTAACGGCGACGGTACCGTCTGTATCGGTGCGCAGGATCTTGCAGTTGCGTTCGGAAAGGCTTTCGAGCGTTTCGTGGTGCGGGTGACCGTATTTATTATCCTGCCCGCAGGAAATGACGGCGACAGCGGGGTTCACGGCGCGGAGAAAATCCATGGAGGACGATGTGGACGAGCCGTGGTGACCACACTTTAAAACGTTTGAAGTGATGTCCGTTTCGCGTGCTAAGATATTCTCTTCAACCTCGGTTTCGGCGTCGCCGGTGAGCATAAAGGAGATATTGCCGTAGGTGAAGCGCAGAACAGCGGAATAGTTGTTGAGGTTATCGAATATCTCGTCCTTTTCCGGGGATAGGACGGCAAAATTGGCGTTTTCGGGCGCGGAGATTTTTGTATCGGTGGAGATCTGCTCGGTTTGGACGTTTTTGTCGAGCAGGGCATCGAGCATATTTTCGTATGTAGCGGTGGTAGGCGTTTGGTCGTCGGGCAAAAGGGGCATGTAGAACGTGCCGATGGTGTAATCCTCGATAATCTGCTTCATGGAGCCGATGTGGTCTGCGTGCGGGTGCGTGGCGACAACGGCATCGAGCGATGTGACGCCGAGCGCCTGAAGGTCGCTTTCGATAGTCTCTCCCGCTTCGCGGGTGCCGGCATCAATGAGCATGTTGTAATCGGTGCCGATTTGAATTAAAATGCTATCCCCCTGCCCGACATCTAAAAAGTAGACAGCGCAGTCGGCGGCGTCGGTGCTTTGAGTGGGCTGTGCGGGGGTGCTTGAGTCTGTGTTCGGTGCACCGGTGAGGTACGTTTCAAGCTCCGGGAAATAATAAACAAGCACCGCCGCGAGCACAAGGACGGCGCTGATGACGGCGGAAAGCGTTTTTTTGTTCCGGGGTTGGCGGCGACGGACTGCGCCGGTTCTTTTTTGTGGCATGAGTCTCTCCTTTTTATTTACATAATTTGTTTTGCGTGATACAAAAAAGCTGCCGCAGTTTTTACTTGCAGCAGCTTACTTTGCAAATCCTACTCTTTACTTACCTTGCGTTTCGTCCTTGTAAAGGTTAAAGCGGAACAGCTTGGATTCATCCGCTTCATTATCGCAGACCACAAAGGCTTCTGCGATCTTTCCGCCTTCGATCAGAGACGTAAGACCGATGAGCTGACACAGCTTGCTTTTCAGGTTCAGCTTATCACCGTCGCGCGTCATCAGATACACATTGCCCTCGCAGCTATCCAGTACAGACAGGAAGCCCGGAACATCGATGTCGTGAAGTTCGATCATCTTGGACATCAGTCATCTCTCCTTCGATATGAGATTTAGTCTCATTATGGTTTGCCGATAGGGTTCTATGTGGAAAACCATAATATCCTATGATGGCTTTATTCTATCACAACAACAGAGAATACACAAGGGCTAAACGGAAAAAAGGTGTGTTGCATTCAGGTTAAATTTTCAGTGAATTTGTTAAACATTGAGAAAGTTTATGAATCTTTCCAATCATTCGCCGGAGGCACCGTAGTTCGCGAGCACGCGGGCGCTGGGATCGTTGACGTCGCAGCCCTCCCACGCTTTGTTCGGCATCCAGAAGTCCTTGACCATTTCTGCTTGACCGGGATAGTATTTTTCAAAAATTTCACGGTAGAGAAGGGATTCTTTCGTAAACGGCGTTGCGAACGGATATTTTGCGGCGCGGAGCTTCATTTCGTCATCGGTATACTTTGTTTCGGCGTAGGCCTTGAGGTAATCGACCATAGAGTGACCGACGGCATCGGAGAACGCGGCTTTTTCGCGGTATAAAATCGGCAGCGGGAGGTAATCGCCCTCGAACGCGTGGCGCAGGAGGTATTTGCCTTTTTTGTATTTGTTGAGCTTTATCTCGGGATCGACGGACATGACGTATTTGACGAAATCGAGGTCGCCGAACGGGACGCGGGCTTCGAGCGAGTTGACGGAAATGCAGCGGTCGGCACGGAGCACGTCGTACATATGAAGCTCCCGCACGCGCTTTTGGGCTTCCGTTTGGAACGCAGCGGCGCTGGGGGCGAAATCTGTATATTTGTAGCCGAAGAGCTCGTCGGAGATTTCGCCGGTGAGGAGCACGCGGATGTCGGTCTGCTCGTGAATGGCTTTGCAGACGAGGTACATGCCCATGCTGGCGCGGATGGTGGTGATGTCATACGTGCCAAGCAGCGCAATGACGGTTTCGAGATTTTCGATAACATCGTCCTTTGTGATGATGACTTCGGTGTGGTCGCTGTGAATGTAATCGGCAACTTCGCGGGCGTATTTTAAATCGATGGCATCTTCACTCATGCCGATGGCGAATGTGCGAATGGGCTTCTTTAAAAGCTTTGCCGCGACGGAGCAGACGAGGGAGCTATCAAGCCCACCGCTGAGAAGAAAACCGAGCGGGGCATCGGCATCGAGCCGCTTTTCGATGCCGGCAACGAGCTTATCATGGATGTTTTTACAGACAGTCTCGAGGTCATCGTGGCAAACTTCTTCGACTTCGGCGATGTCGCAGTAGCAGGTGAATTTGCCGTCCTTATAGTAGTGGCCCGGCGGGAACGGCATAACGCGATGGCACAGGCCGACGAGGTTTTTCGGCTCGCTGGCAAACATAATGTGGCCGCTTTCGCTGTACCCATAGTAGAGCGGGCGGATGCCGATGGGGTCGCGCGCAGCGATGAAGCTATCGGTCTCGGCATCGTAAATAATCAGGGCGAACTCGGCGTCGAGCTTTTTGAACATCTCGGTGCCCTCTTCTTTGTAGAGAGGGAGTAAAATTTCGCAGTCAGAATCACTTTTGAAGGTGTAGCCTTTTCTCCGGAGCTCCTCTTTAACGGAACGGAAGCCGTAGAGCTCGCCGTTGCAGACGACGGCGGAACCGTCTAGCTCAAACGGCTGCATGCCTTCTTCTGTGAGACCCATGATGGCGAGGCGGTGGAAAAAGAGCCAGCCTGCGGGCGTTTCCAGTGTGCGGGACATATCCGGCCCGCGGGAAACGGTTTTATCAAAGCCCTTTCGTAAATCTTCCAAACGAAAGTCTTTTGCTGTGTAACCCATAATCGAACACATATCGGTTCCCTCCAAATAAAATAATTTCAGTCCAAACGCAAATAAAAAAACAGCCGTTTGTCCCAATTTCTTAGGACGAATAGCTGTTGTATCCGCGGTGCCACCTAAATTATCTTATAAAGAAGATCACCTTTACTGTCTCTAACAAGACAGGCACGGCTTAACGCGCCGCCACACGTCGCACCTACTGAGATATGCGCATCTTTTCGGCTTGAGGCTCCGAAGTGTTATTCGCCGGTGTGCTTACGCGGGGTTCACACTCTCCCCCGCTCACTGTGCAAAGCGGTCTGCCGGGTACTTCTCTTCATCTGTGCCCTTGAATTATTATGCTAAGTTTATACCACCAAAATTTCATTTTGTCAACACTTTTTTGAAAAAATTTTTGATTTTACACGAAATTTGCAATTTCTAAGTTTACAACTTGCAGTTTGCAAACAGTTTTTAGCCAAACTAAAACGTATTTGTCAAAAATCAAAAAGCTCTTTTCATTTTACGGAAGTTGTATTATAATAAGCTTGGATAAAATGCAAAATGAAACAGGAGGTCTTTTCCATGTTTGCCTATAAAACTTTGAAAAGCGGCACTGACATTCGCGGTATTGCAAGCGAAGGCGGCGGCGCGCCGATTAACCTGACCGATGAGGTCGTGGAGCGCATTGCGGCCGGTTTTCTCGTTTGGTGCGAAAAGCACCTGGATAAGTGCGCCGAGGGGCTGAAAATTGCCGTCGGTCATGACTCCCGCATTTCCGCAGACCGTATTGCGGCGGCGCTGTTCCGCGCGTTTACGACGTACGGTGCTTCGGTTTACGACTGTGGCCTTGCCTCTACCCCGTCGATGTTCATGGCGGTTTTGGAGCTACCGTGCGACTGCTCGGTGCAGATTACGGCGAGCCACCATCCGTTCTTCCGCAACGGACTGAAGTTCTTCACGCCTGCGGGCGGCCTTGACAGCCCGGATATTTCCGAGATTTTGGAATATGCACAGAACGGCGCTGCGCCGAAGGAGACCGACAACGGCACGCTGGTGCCGGTGGACTATATGTCAAAATATGCAGATAATCTGCGCGAGATGATCCGCAAGGGCGTGAACGCGGAAGATTATGCGCACCCGCTTGCGGGCTTTAAGATCGTTGTGGACGCCGGCAACGGCGCGGGCGGTTTTTATGCAAACGACGTGCTGAAGCCGCTTGGTGCGGACATTACAGGCAGCCAGTTTTTGGAGCCGGACGGCCACTTCCCGAACCACATTCCAAACCCGGAGAACGAGGAGGCCATGGCGAGCGTTTGCGCGGCGACCGTGAAGGCCGGTGCGGACCTTGGCGTAATTTTTGACACGGACGTAGACCGCGGCGGCGCTGTGGACAGCCGCGGCGAAGAGATCAACCGCAACCGTCTTGTGGCGATTGCTTCCGCCATTGCGCTGGAGGGCAACCCGGGCGGCACCATTGTGACGGACTCCATTACGTCCGACGGACTCAAGACCTACATTGAGCAGACGCTCGGCGGCAAGCATCACCGCTTTAAGCGCGGTTACAAGAATGTCATCAACGAAGCGGTACGCCTGAATAACGAGGGCGTGAACTGCCCGCTGGCGATTGAGACGAGCGGCCATGCGGCGCTGCGCGAGAACTACTTCCTTGACGACGGTGCCTATCTGGTGACGAAGATTATCATTAAGGCGGCACAGCTGCGCCGCGAGGGCAAATCGCTCGATAGTCTCATCGCCGATCTGAAGGAAGCCAAGGAAGAAAAAGAGTTGCGCTTCCCCATTACAGCGGAGGATTTCCGCCCCTATGGTGAGAGCACCATTGCGGCGCTTGAAAGCTACGCGAAAGCGCACAACTGGAACATTGCGCCGGACAACCGCGAAGGCATCCGCATTTCGTTCCCGGAAAACGACGGCGACGGCTGGTTCCTGCTGCGCATGAGCGTACACGACCCCATTCTACCGCTGAATATCGAAAGCAATTCCGTCGGCGGCGTACGCGTGCTGGCCGAAAAGCTGCTGAAGTTCTTCGACGAAGTGAAGCCGGAGAATGTGGACTATGCGGCGCTGAAGGGATTTTTGGAAAAGTAAGCTGAAATTAAATATTTAAATAAAAGGAACTCCCGACTGCTGCGGTTCATCATTTGCGGCGGTCGGGAGTTTTGGTCAAAACTCGATGATATGGAGTTTTTGGGCGGCTTCTTTGGCTTCGCCGCGGCGTTTGACGCCGAGCTTTTGGAGGATGTGGATGACATGCGTTTTGACGGTGGCGACCTTGACGCCGAGGATGTCGGCGATCTCCTGGTTGCTGCGGTTGCCGCACAGGAGCCGGAGCACCTGCGTTTCTGCGGGCGAAAGCGGTTCTGAGAGCCGCGGCATGGGACGCAAGAAATTCGGGTACAAAACAGCCTGACGGCGCGTTTCCTGTAAAAGGAGTGAAAAGAAGGACTCGTCCTTTTTGTAGCCGGTAAACGTCAGCATGGGCATTACGGCGGCGCCAAACTGCGCAATGGGCATAACGAAGCGGTACTCATGGGCGGCATCAAGCGCCTGCATCCACTCCTCCTGCCATCGGGCGTTATTTTGCCGCTGATAGCAAACGGCCGTTAGGATGCGGATATACATGCGGTCCATCACGCGGCCGCAGCGTTCGCAGAACGGGATGAGTGAGGCCAATGTGAGCAGCGCCGCATTTTCTTCTCCGAGCGCGATCTCAACCATGGCACGCGTTATATACTGGTAGCGCCACATGGTACGGATGCGCGGCGTAATCTGGGGGGCAGATGTACGGTACCACTGCTCTGCCTTTTCCATTTCACCGGTGCGCAGCCATATACGGCAGCGCATGGCATCGATATTCGGCAGGAAACGCTTGTTGTCCTCCTCAAACTCTGTTCGCAGACTGTCTAAAGAAGAAAGCGCCATGATGGCGTTGCCCTGCTTCGTTTGGGCGCGCGCCATGAGACCGATGACGGCGAACGTCATATCCGGCGTACCGTGACGCTCGATCTCAGGCAACTGGGCTACAAGCGTCATGAGCCACGGAAGGTTATCCTCCCCTTTTTCAAATTTGCTTTCGCAAAGGGCGCAATCGGCAAAACCGATGCCGTCTTTGCCGAGAATGGCCTCCATCGGCTTGCGGATGGTTTTGTAGAGCAGTTCATCGTGCTTGGACCACGAACAGAAATCTTTGCCGCCGTTCATAAGACTTGGCAGCATGCTGGTGACAGAAAACGTGGGTGTTTGCAAACTTTTATCCGTTAGAATTTTGAAATAGTTGCCGATGTTCTCTGCGATGCCTTTGCTGCTGCGCTGCGGGAGGGCGATATCGAGATATGCAAGCTTGCCGCGCACCTCTTTGTAGGCGGTGTCGGTCTTTTTGAGCGGGGCGGCATACTCCTGCAGGGCGGAATACCACATTTCGGAGGCTTCGTAATCCATGCAGAGGGACGTGAGCATGCTCATACCGCACATGAGCGATGGCGAGCGGAGAATCTCCTCTTTCGGGATAGCATAGTAATACTTTTCCATCTCATAGTAATGTCCCACACCGGGGTGCTGCTCTGCGTTGCGGATGAGCATTTCCGAGACGCGGCGGTGGTCTTTGCAGCGCGAATAGCACTCGAGCGCATGCTCGTAATCTTCGTGCAGCTCATAGTAAAGCCCGGCGCGGCTGTACACTGCGGCCTGCTCCTGCGGCGTATAGACTTGGCGGAGTTCCCACATGAGGAACTGTTGGAAAAAGCTCCAGAAGCGGTATTTCTGTGCATCGGCATTTAAAAGCATAGTGGTATCGTGCCGAACGGTGGAAATAAGCTCGTTGACGTGGCTGTCGCCGGAAATCATCTGGGCAAGCTCGGCGTCGAATGTATCGAACGGGGCGATGTCGAGCAGCATACGGCGCAGCGGCATTGAAAAGCGGTTGAAGATGTTATCCTCAAAATAGTGATAGATTTCCTGCTGCACAATGCCGACGATCTCCGGCGTATAGGGGGCTGACCGTTTTGCATCAGGCGCGAAAGCGCCGTTAGGGCCAGCGGGTAGCCGAGAGAATCGTGGATGATGACGTTGATCTCTGCTTCCGTTGGTGTGCAGCCATTCTTTTCCAGAAAAACACGCACGGTATCGCGGTCAAACAGCAGATCTCTGGCCTCGATGAGCTGCAAAAGCCCCGTAAAGCGGAACGGCATGAGCCAGCCGGGCAGCACGCCGCGGCTTAAAATGACGAAGTGCAGCTCCGGATTTTCGCGGATCCATGCGCAGAGCGTTTGCTGGTCTTCCGGGTCTTTGAGCGCGGGCAGGGAATCGATCACAATCGCATCTACATTTTTCGGCACGGGCTCGCGCAGGAATTCCGGGTCTTCTGCCGAAAACACGCAGGTTTTGTGATTGCTGAGCAAGGCGGTGGCGGCTGTAGACTTGCCGAAGCCGCACGGCGCGCTGAAGAAAATGACGCGGCACTGAGCCCAACCCTGTAAGAATTGCTCGCGCAGCGATGGCTTGATGACGACTTCATTCATGTGCTCTACTCCCCTTTTATGATTTATAACCACAATATATCATATTTCGCGCGAAATGTAATCCATCTAAAGATGGATTTTTGAAAAAACTTTGGTTTTGTCGAGGAGAAAAGGTGGAAAGGTAGTACGATTTTGAGAAACTGAAAAAAGCCCCTCGGACACCGGCACGTGCATGCGGTGTTCGAGGGGCAATTTTGTTGTATTTTGTACAGCGTATTTCATACAGCTTTTATGCGGCTTTTTCCTGAAGCTTCTGCTTTTTTCTCTGCGTCTTCGACGAGACGGCTCTTGGAGAGGTCGGCGTGGCGATAATAGAGCAGTGTGAGAGTGCTGCACACGAGCCAGCCGGCAGGGTAGCCTAAGGCGATGGGAATGATGGTGTTGGAGATGAAGTTCGCCATGATAAAGAGGTAAATCTGGCGGAAGACGACGAACGAGCTCAGCATGATAATCATCGGTGCGCGGGAATTGCCTGCACCGCGCAGCACGCCGGAGTAGACCTGGTTGACGCAGCAGAACACGTAGAACGGCGAGCAATAACGCAGCAGCATGGAACCGTATGCGACGACCTCTGCTTTGCCGTTGAAGAACGAGACGAGCTGCGGCGCGAAGATGAGCAGCGGGATTGTCAGAACGACGGTTGCGACGACGGACATGATGAACGCCGTGCGTGCGCCCTTCTTGGCGCGGTCGACCTGATCGATGCCGAGGTTCTGGCCGACGAATGTGGTAGACGCAAGTGCGAGAGACTGCATCGGCAGGAAGAGAAGCTGGTCAATCTTACTGTACGCTGTCCAGCCGGACATACAGTCTGCGCCGAAGTAGTTAACATAAGACTGTACAAATACGTTCGAGAACGAGGTGATCGCCATTTGGATGGCGGCCGGGATGCCGACGCGCACAATCTTCGCGAGCATTTCTTTATCGAGCTTCAAGTATTTGAGCTCGACCTTGATGCAGGAATCCGTGCGGAACAGCGTAATCATCGTAAGCATGGCGGAGACGCCCTGCGAGATGATGGTCGCATACGCAACACCCTCAACGCCCATGCCGAGCGACAGCACGAAGACGAGATCGAGAATGATGTTGAGCACGGCGGAGACGACGAGGAAATAGAACGGGCGCTTGGAATCACCCACGGCACGCAGAATGCCCGAGCCCATGTTGTAGAGCATAAGGCCGATGACGCCCGCGAAGTAGATGGTGAGGTACGCGGAGGACTCCGGCATGACCTCTGCCGGGGTCTTCATGAAATTGAGCACGAAGGGAATCATAGCGATGCCGATGATTGTAAAAAGCACAGCCAAAATGAGCGTCATGACGATGGAGGTGTGGACGGTATCGCGCACCTTATCATACCGCTTTGCGCCATAATACTGTGAAATGACGACGCCGGCGCCGCTGGAAAGCCCTAAGAATATGCCGATGAGCATGTTGATAACGGGACCGACCGTGCCGACCGCCGAGAAAGCCTCATTGCTGACATAGTTGCCGACAACCCACGTATCGACCGTGTTGTAGAGCTGCTGGAAAATGTTGCCGATGAGAAGCGGAAACGCGAATGTGATGAGGTGGCGGAAGATGCTGCCCTGCGTCATATCCACATCGCGCTTAGTTTTCTGCTTCAGGATGCTGAGTTTAGACATAATAATATCACCTGCAACTGATTATACACGCTCTGTTTGAGATAATCAACTAAAATCTTAAAAATGTGGAATATCTTTTACCTCGATACGCACAATAAACCCGGTTAAACAGAAAGGGTGGTCGTATGAAAAAGAAAACACCGCAGCAATATGACGCGATGGTGCAGAAGGCTTCACCGCACTCCCCCGTACTGAAAAACTGCCTGTTTGCGTTTTTATCCGGCGGGGCCATCTGCACGCTGGGGCAGGCGCTTGCGAACACGTTCATGCTGCTGGGGCTCGATTTAAAAGACGCGCGGACGTGCGTTTCAATCTCGCTCATTTTCATTTCCGCCGCGCTGACAGCCTGCGGCGTATACGACAACATAGCGAAATATGCCGGGGCAGGCACGCTGGTGCCGATTACGGGGTTTGCGAACTCGATGGTCTCCCCTGCGCTGGAATTTAAAAGCGAGGGCTTTGTGACGGGCCTCGGCGCGAAGCTGTTCACGGTGGCGGGGCCGGTACTGGTGTTCGGCATTTCGGCTTCGGTTTTGTACGGGATCGTGCTGTATATCATCGGGCTGTTTTAAGGAGGGCTTATGAAAAGACTCGGACGTTACACGCTTCTATTTGAGCGCCGCCCGGCGATTTTGGGCCACGCGGCGGTGTGCGGAAAAAAAGAAGCCGCGGGCCCGCTGGCGCGCGACTTTGACCAGACGTTTCTCGATTCTTATTTGAATCAGGAAAGCTGGGAAAAAGCGGAAAGCATGCTGCAAACAGAAGCCGCGAACCTTGCGATACGCAAGGCGGGGCTTCAAAAGCAGGACATTAACATGGTATTTGCGGGGGATCTGCTGAACCAGTGTATTTCGAGCACGTTTGGTCTGCGCGGAATGGACATTCCGTTCCTTGGGCAATACGGGGCGTGCTCCACGATGGCGCAAACGCTCATCATGGCCTCCATCATGGTGGAATGCGGCGCGGCGAACTACGCCTGCGCGGTGACCTCCTCCCACTTCTGCACCGCGGAGCGGCAATTCCGCACGCCGCTGGAATACGGCAGCCAGCGCACGCCGACTGCGCAGTGGACGGCGACAGCTTCGGGCAGCGCGGTGCTCGGTATGAGCGGCGACATTCAAGTTCGGCACTCGACCGTGGGACGCATTGTCGATCTCGGTGTGACCGACATGACGAACATGGGCGCGGCGATGGCCCCCGCTGCGGCGCAGACTTTGCTGGATTTTTTTAACGATACGGCGACAAAGCCTGAGGACTACGACCGCATTTACACAGGCGACCTCGGGGCGGTTGGCACAAAATTATTATACGAACTGCTGCGCGAAAACGGGATCGTTCTGCGCAACCACGAGGACTGCGGGCTGATTCTATTTGACCGCGAGGCACAGGACGTGCACGCGGGCGGCTCCGGCTGCGGATGCTCAGCCGGTGTATTATGCGGGCATATTTTGAACCGCATGGATCGCGGAGAGCTGAAAAATATTCTCTTTATGGCGACCGGCGCACTGATGTCCACAACCTCTTCGCAGCAGGGCGAGAGCATACCGGGCATCGCACATTTGGTGCATGTTTGCAAAAAGTAGCATAGAAGTAATGATTGCAAAAATAGCAACGTCTCTGACTTAGAAAATTCTAAATTAGAGGCGTTGCTATCTTCAAAGTTTCAATTTTCCATTCAAGAATTAAAAACTTTTTCTATAAAGTCTATATCCATGGTACGGATGTCTTTCACTCTCTGGTGGTAGCTGCATATAGTCGCCGTAAGTATCTCTTAATACACTGTCATAGTCCTTTGGAACTTTAACTTGAATTCCTTCAAAGGGAAGGGTTGTATACTCTAAAAACCACTCTTTCGGGCACTGGCGAACCTCTACATCCCATATAATACAAGTGACGTATTTACTTTTATCAAAAGGATAAACGTCCCTTAATGCTTCCATTTTATCAAGGAAATACTTTGGCTTTTTTAAATGCGAATACAAATATATAGGCAAGCGAATTGGTGTGAGCAGCTTACTGCTTTTAGATGGAATAGGAGTTTTACTAAATGCGCACCCCAGTAAAACCATCAAATGCTTTTTCTTCTTCAGAATGCTCTTCCAATGTTTATCATTGTTATTGCCTGCACCATCATGCGGATAAATATCAATAAACATTCCTTGACCGGCATCTGGCACATCATCATTTCGCACCATTTGATATCGAGTATCGCAAAATCTTGCAATCGTATATGGAAAATCCGGTGTATTATGACGATCAAAAAAGCGAAACGGCGCTAAATCGTTTTCATGCTCGTTACAATACTCTCTAAATTTTTCATAATCTGGACGTAACATAATAACATCCAGATCATCGTCCCAGGGAATAAACCCCTGATGACGCACCGCGCCTATAAGTGATCCATATGCCAAGAAATACTGTGTGCCAATTTGGTCACAAACAGAAATAAACTTTTTCAACACTTCCAGAGTACCTTCATGAATTTCAGCAAGCGTTAATTCTCTTTTATCCATTTTGCTTTTTCTCCTTAAGTAGCTGCCTAAGCAGTAGCAATCCCATAGGGATGACTACAACAGCACATGCAAAATATCGAATGATAATTGAAGATATAAAAACTAAATTTAAAGCTGCCATGCACGACAGAAGAATTATAATAGCACAGATCGCTTTAAGAGGTACAACAGACATTTCCGAAAGCTTTCGGGCGATAATAAAATGAAGCACAGCATAGCATATATATGCCACAAGTGTTGTATATGCGGCAGCAATAAAGCCATATTTCATAATAAAGATATAGTTAAGAACAATATCAACCACACCTGCAGCTGCAGTGCCGATCATAATATATAACGTTTTTTCGTGAAAATATTCAACTGGAACAACAACATTATACACAAACACCGCAAAAGCACTCAGAATAAGGGGAATCGCAACATATTTTCCTGATTCGTATTGTGTACCGCCCAATATCCAAACCAACTCCGGGCTAAGTGCCATTAACCCAATAGCAAGTATGGCAAAAAAAACGGTTAACTGCACTGCACGCTTTTGAATCTCGGCAATCTTTTTCTCCGCATATGCTTCATAAAACCATGTTGTCCAAGCAGTCGATACAGCATCTATAATGATCGTTAAAATTAAACTAATATTCGCAACAACACTATAAATACCCGCTGCCGCATCACTTACCATAGAACGAATCATGATGCGATCAAACTGTCCTAAAAGAACCTGTGACAATCCATGCGGAACTAAAGGTAAACTATACCGAACAGCATATGACCAAAACCTACGTTCAAATTTGGGTTTCGCTCTGCGATAAAGCGTCCCTAATAACACCAATGCCAGCAACAACATTGTCACCGAAACGCCAATAATACGCCCTAAATCCTTTTGGCTTTGGAACATTGTATGAATTAAAACCAAGGATAACAACAGGTTGCCGACTGTATTCGCAAAAGCTGCAAATAAATACCCTTTATAGTTATAATCCAAACTAATCCTACAATTATAGAGATTTAATACCGACGAACCAAAGCTCATGAACACCAGCAAATAAAGACAAACAACCGGTAATCCAAGCAAGTTTGACAATGGGCCAGAAAATAGCGTTGCTACAATTAGACCAATTGCCATATTCATCCATAAAATCAAGCTAACAGATGACGTATACTCATCCAATTCACCCGAGAACGTGTACTTGGCGTTCTTAACACTACTATGTATGGCTAAACTGATGATAACAAAAAGGATCGAGTCATATGCTACAAAAGCACTGTACACACCAAGCTCATCAGGACTCATTATCCTGCTGAAAAGTGGAACCGAAAGAAAGTTTATGCCTTTAATAAGTATATTTCCGATCGTATAACCGATACCGGCAGAAACCGCGCTTCTGCTTTCTTTTTCATTACTCATAAATGTTACTTAAAACTGAAAGGTATCTTTCAGCCCCAGCCATTTCTGGTCTTTAT
>CAKUBN010000032.1 GCA_934643185.1 uncultured Eubacteriales bacterium | reverse complement strand
TCCAAAATGAAATGTAGGTATTTTTGTCGCTTACCTTTAGATATTTCACCTGTCTACTTGACAAGGGGCATATCACACCGGTGGCTTTCGTTGTTTTTGTGTGACAGAGATTTCTTGCTTTTTTCATGAAACTGTTCACTGCACTTCACATGAACTTCACAGAACTACGAAATAATATAGATAATCCGAACGGAAAGAAAAAAAGGTTGAAAAACCGTTTGGAATATGGTATTATGTGAAAGGAGTAAGGAACCATGAGTGACAATCATGAGAAATTCCAAAATGGTTTTGACCCGAACAATGGGTCTGAACCGGTGAACACCAATACTTCCGCTAATAACGCTGTAAACAGCACAAACGCCTACGGCACCTATCATAACGCACAGTATCCGACGAACAACACCCCCGCATATACGTGGAACGCACAGAGCGCTCCGCAGCAGAACGCGCCGGTGCAGCCAAACGGACAGCCTGTGTATTACGGTGTGCCTGTGCATCAGCCGCAAAAACAACCGAAGCCCAAAAAGCACGGCTCGAAATTCGGCTTGAAGCTTTTAGCCGTTGTGCTTTGCTGCGCGGTCACCTCGGCGGCGTCGCTTGGCGTATTCGTCGCGATGATTCAAAACGGCGTCATCAATGTGCGGTCTTCCGAAGCGAGCAGCAATGCTGCGTTCACAATCTCGCGCGTGGTGAACGGCGACACGAACTCGGATACGAGCGCGAGCAGCGACGGCACGGTTTCCGCGATGAGCGACCAGGACATTGCCGCAAAGCTTACACCGTCTGTCGTGTGCATCCAGAATTATCAGGTGACACAGAATTACGGTTTCATGCAGACCGACACGTCGGACAGCAGCGTTTCCCCGGCGAGCGAAGGCTCCGGCATCATCATGAGTGAAGATGGCTATATCATCACGAATGCGCATGTTGTGGAGGATGCGACTTCCCTGAAGGTTATGACCTCCGACGGTGAGACGTATGAAGCGCAGCTGATCGGCAGCGATACCGTGACGGACCTTGCGGTCGTAAAGATCGATGCGACGGGCTTGACGGCTGCGGAATTTGGTTCTTCCGAAGATTTGCGTGTTGCGGATAAGGTCATGGCCATCGGTAACCCGGGCGGCCACGAGCTGAGCTCCAGCGTAACGATCGGTTACGTTTCCGCTTTGAACCGCGCGATTGCCAATAACACGACCGGCTACACGATGGAATATATCCAGACCGATGCAGCGATTAACCCCGGTAACTCCGGCGGCGCACTCATCAACGAGTATGGTCAGGTCGTTGGCATCAACTCCGCGAAAATTTCCGCTACGGGCTATGAGGGCCTTGGATTTGCGATTCCGATCGATACGGCACAGCCGATTATCTCCGACCTCATCCAGTACGGTTATGTGAAGGACAGAGCTGTTCTCGGTATTTCCGGTCAGTTCATCGACAGTATGACGGGCCGCTTCTACGGCTTGCCGCAGGGCGAGTATGTGGCACAGCTCAATTCGAGCGAGGCACAGGCTTCCGGCTTGCAGGTGGGCGATGTGATTACCGCTATTGACGGCCAGCAGCTGGACAGTGAATCCACATTGCGTTCCGCAATCCTCAGCAAGAAGCCGGGCGATACGGTAACACTTCAGGTGTACCGCTCTTCGACGCAGCAGTCCGCAACCGTGGAACTGAAGCTTTCCGAATACAGCGCGGGTTGATTTAATTTAGAGTACGAGTCTTTTTCATAAATCTCCTTTTTCAAGCAACGAACCCCGAGGTAACCCCTCGGGGTTCGTTGCATTTTGTCGGCTTTTGATTTTGCTGCCGTGGGTGTTCCCGGCTGTGATTGAGGGTGCGCAGTATCTCACTCTTTTTCTCGGTCAGAGGGAGCTTGAATTTTATACGAAGGCATAAAGTAACGCCGCACTCTCAATGAAAAATCGAGGGTGCGGCGTTGCTTTATTTCTAAGAATTCGCTGTGGCGAGTTCTTCAAGGAACCCCTTAATAGGGTTCCTTGCGGCAGAACAGTCCACCGGACTATTCTGCCTATCTTCCTGATTTTTGGTAGGTAAAAAGGTCTCGCCGTTTGCGAACGACGACCAAAGGCGTTGCCTTTGGAAACCACCACCTTTGAAAAGGTGGACGAAACTTTATTCGTCGCTTCGCTGTGGTTTACGGAAGATCAGTTCCCTGTAATGGCGTTTAAGGCGGCGGAGACGACTTCGCCGGCGGTATAGAGGCCGGAGGTGCCTTCCTGCACGCACACGGCAAACGCATACGGAGTGCTTTCGTCCTCCGAGAAGCCGACGATCCAGCAGTTCGGGTTTTTATCGTCGAGCTCGGCGGTGCCGGTTTTGGCGCACAGCGAATAGCCGTCAAAGAGGTATTCGCCGTAGTAATTGACGACGTTGTTGCGCATCATGCTGTGGAGCGAAGCGGCGGTATCGCTGTCCGTTAAGGTGTAGCTCGTGCCGCTTTTGCCGCCTGTGATATACGGCTCCGGCGTAGACCCGCCGTTTGCGATGGCACCCATCAAAAGCGCCATGTGGTACGGGTTTGCCATGACATCCGCCTGACCGACGGAGCTCCACGCGAGGTCTATGGCGCTGGTGGAGCTGCTTAAATTGGTACTGCTTTTGTCGGTGGTGACGGAATCAAACGAGAAGTTTTTACCGAAGCCCATTTCTTCGGCTTTCTTTTTGAGGTTTTCCGCGCCGATGTCCTCCGCAAGCTGCGCAAAGTAGAGGTTGCAGGAATAGCCGAGCGCCTGCTCGAGGTTCAGCTCGCCGTGGTAATTGAGACACGTCACCTTGCCGGATCCGATGTCCATTTCTTCTTCGCAGGTATAGGTGCGGGTGTCCCAATCGGGCAGGTACTCCATGGCGGCAGCCGCTGTGACGAGCTTAAAGATGGAGCCCGGCGTGTAGGTGGAGGAAAGCGTGTGGTCGAGGAAAACGCCGTTGTATTCTTCGTTGTCGTTGAGGTCCTCCGGGACGTTCATGGGGTCGTATGTGGGAGCGCTGACCTTGACGAGTACCTCGCCGGTCTTATAGTTATAGACAAACGCGGAGCCGTTGCGGCCGTTGAAGGCGTTGTACGCGGCGGCGCTGGCGTTGGCATCTACCGTTAAAACGAGGTTGTTGCCGAGGTCCGAAAGCACGGTGCGCGCAAGGCCCGTGATGGGATTATAGCCCACGAGCTGCGAGCGGTGCACGGCCTGCACGGCAGTGCCGATGTAGCCGCTGGAATCGCCCACAGTGTGGAGCAGTGCGCGGCGAATGTCTTCACTTTCGGCGTAAACGCGGGAGCCGTCCTCCGTTTTGGCGAGCACCATGCCGCTGCGGTCTGTGATGGTACCGGCGGAAACGGCGGTGTCATCGCCGTAAATGTGACCGTTATACGGCTGCGTGGCCCATGTGGAGCCGTTTAACGCGAGGTTGATGAGGAACCAGACGAAGCCGCCGCAGAAGGCGAATAGCAAAATGTAAAGGACAAAAGAGCGAAAGCCGGTCGTTTTCATCGGCGGTCACCATCCTTTCTGCGTGTGCGGGACTGACCCGGCGAGAGGTTTTCTTCGGAAATATGGACGCGGTATGCGCCGCGGGAACGCGGGGCCGTGTTTTCGGCGCGGGTATTCACGCGGGGCCGCGGCGTGGGCGGGTCATTCGGGGAGTAGCGCGGCGGGGTGAAGGAAATCGTGTCTTCGTCGGCCTCGCCTTTCGGGTGTCTTCCCGCACGGCGGGCAGCGTAGGTGCGTTCATCGGACGCTTTGAGGAATGCCAGAAGCCCCCAGACAGAGATCATACTGGAGCCGCCTGCGCTGATGAACGGCAGCGTGACGCCGGTGAGCGGCAGAACATCCGTGGGGCCGAAGACATTGAGCGCGGCCTGAAAGAGCAGCATGCCCGAGACGGCGCACGCCGCGATGGCGTAGAACGTGGAGCGACTGCGTGTGACATCGCTGCGGGCGTAGAGAATAAAGAGGACGAGTGCGAACAGCACCGCCATGCCCATTAAAAGGCCCTGCTCCTCGCACAGCATGCCGAACACGAGGTCGCTGTCGCCGGCGGCGACGTATTTTAAGTTGCCGTTGCCGAGGCCGAGACCGAAGAGGCCGCCGCTTGCGATATACGTCATGGTGCGCACCTGCTGGTAGCCGAGGCTGTCCTGTGTGTGCTCCCACACGTGCATCCAGCCCGAGAAGCGCTGGGCAACGTAGGGTTTAAACTGCAAAATGAGGAACACGCCGAAGCACGCTGCCGCGAGGATGAGGAAAATGGTGCGGAAGCTGCCGGAGCGCATGAACGCGATGATGAGGAAGCAGGCGAAGAAGATGAGCGCCGTGCCGAAATCGCGCATGAGGAACAGGAATGCGAGGCAAATGGCGGCGAACACGATGAACTCCGTGATGTTCTTTTTCGTCTGCAAATGGTCGAGCGTAGACGCGCCGACGAACACGAATGCGATTTTGATGAACTCCGAGGGCTGGAAGCTGAACGGCCCGATGAAGATCCAGTTGCGGGAGCCGTTGACGTCTTTGCCGAGCACAAGGTTTGCAACAAACAGCAAAATGGCGCCGATGGCGATGTAGAGCCGCAGCTTCATGACGCGCTCGAGGTCGCTCATGAACCAAACAAGGAAGCAGAAAAGCACAATGCCGATGCCGAACGCGGCAATCTGCATTTTAACGGTGTCGAGCCCCTCACCGCTGAGGAGCAGGATGCCGATGCTGCTGAGGAGCAGCCCGACGGTTTCAATCTCAAAGCTGACGCGCTTTAAGATGCGGCGGGAGAAAAAGTACAGCATCCAGCTTGCCGTGAACAGAATCACGAACGGTGCGGCGGGGTAGAGGCGGAATTCGCCTGTGCCGATCATCAGCTGCAAGGTGAGCGACATCTGAACGAGCGTGACGACGAGCATCAGCTTAAAGGGGGACGCCGCCTCTTTGGAAAAGCCGGTGAACATGCTGCGCTTTTTCTGCGGCACGTCGGACGCGTTACGCAGCGTGAGCGTGGTGGAGCCCATGCGGATTTTGTCGCCGATCTGCACGAGCGTGGGCTCGGTGATCTGCTTATTGCGCACGCGCGTGCCGGCGTGGGAGCCGGTATCGCACACGAACCAGCCCTCCTCGCGGCGCATTAAAACGGCGTGGTCGCGCGAGACGGAATTATCGGGTATTTGAATATCGCAGCTGCGGCTGCGCCCGATGGAATTTTCCCAGTACAAAACGGGGAAATGCGCGCCGGTGGCGGCATCCTCCAGCATGACGACCGGGTCTTTGCGGCGCTGTCCCTTTTTAAACGAGGTATAGCAGCGCCAAATGACGTACAGTACGAGTAAGATCGTCACGGCGCGCACGGCAACAAGGGCGGTGGAAAGCAGCCCGGAGCCGAGAATGCGCGTGATGACGTGCTTTAAAAACTCCATAAAGACCTCTTTTCTTTACGGCGAAGATCAATCGTGAATGGCTGCGACCTCGCCGGCTTTTTTATAGATGTGGTCTGCGGGCACGAAGCCGCGCACCATGGAAAGCGGATAGACGCGCGCGTTTTTGCCGACGACCGTACCGGGGTTCAAAACGCTGCCGCAGCCGATCTCCGCGTGGTCGCCCAGCATGGCACCGAACTTGCGCATGCCGGTCTCTACGCGCTCGCCGTCCTTTAAGACGGTGACGTTCGAGTGGTCCTGCTTTAAGTTGGACGTGACAGCGCCTGCGCCGGTATGGGCTTTGTGGCCCATGACGGAATCGCCGATGTAGTTGTAGTGCGGGGCCTGCGCGCCGTCGAACAGGATGGCGTTTTTCACCTCGGTGGAATTGCCCACAACGCAGCCTGCGCCGATGAGCGCGTTACCGCGGATGAACGCGCCGGGGCGCACCTCGGTCTCCGGCCCGATGATGGTGGGGCCGGCAATGTAGACGTTCGGGTACAGCTTGGCGCTTTTGGCGACCCACACGTCTTCGCCGCGCTGTTCATATTCCTCGGGCGAAAGCGTGCGGCCAAGCTCCTTAATGAATGCGCCGATCTTTGGCAGCGCCTCCCACGGGTAGGTGCAGGCCTCAAGCAGCGGGCGTGCGGCGGTATAGCTCAGGTCATACAGTGCGCGGACGGTCAGTTCTTCATGTTTTACGTTCATATTCGTGTTCCTTTCTTGATTCAAATCGTATGAAATACCGACTCTGCGAAACGGACTTGCGACTTATCCATAAAACTCCATTTTATATAGTATAATACAACTCCCCGCACATTTCCAGTCTGTGCGGGGAGAATTCAGGTTTTCTTAACTTTTTTGTGTGCTTAAAGGTACTTTAAGGTGCGGATGGCGGCTTCCATGTAAATTTCGCCGGCGTCTGTGCCGAGCTTATTTAAGTTGCGGGCATCCCATTTTTCGCCGGAAAGCGAATCTGCCGCCCACATGAACTGGGCAAATCTGACGTTGCGGAACGCGGCGACGGTCGCCATGGCGGCGCACTCCATCTCGACGATAGAGCAGCCTTGCTTTAAACGTTTTTCCACCTTGCCGCGCGTTTCGCGGAAAAAGGCGTCGGTCGTCCACGTTTTCACGCGGGCGTAGGGGGCGTCCATGTCTTCGAGCGCTTTGCAGACGGCGTTGACGCTTTCGGGTTCGAGCAAAGCTTCCTCGGCGGGCGGGGCATAGTGGTAGCTGGTGCCTTCATCGCGCACGGCGGCATAGGGGACCAGAATGTGCCCAGCGGTGATGGCGTGGTCGAGCGCGCCGCAGGAGCCGAGCATCAGGAATTTTTTCACGCCGTGGGGGATCATTTCTTCCATGATGCCGCAGGCAGACGGTGCGCCGACGCGCATGCACATCAGCGCAAACGCGGTGCCGTTTGGCGTGACGCAGCGGTAAACGGGCTCCGGCCCGTTGCAGTCGTGATAGTTTAAGATGATTTCGCCGTGAAACTCCGCCGCGTATTTTTCGGTGAGCGGGCGGGAGAACACGCCGATGAACGCTTCCGGCATGTTTTCCATGGGGTGGTAGTATTCGCTCGGCTCAATGACGGCTGTTTTTTCCGGGTCAAAATCTGTGTGGATCATGAAATTCCCTCCTTCGTTTTCGCAAACGGTAAATTTTATCAATTATACCACGGGGGGGCTTTTTGTCAAGTAAACACAACAATTTAACAAGAATATTTCTGAATTATATTGAAAAATTGTGCGGGATACGCTATAATAGTTGCAAATACAACTATCAAAACGACTTCTTAGGGGAAAGAAGGAATGTAATTTGAAAAGACTGGCGGTGTATTTGAAGCCATTTTTGCCGCGCATGGGTGTGGGGCTGAGCTTTAAGGCGATCGGTACGCTTGTGGAGCTCGCGATCCCGTGGATCTTATCGTATATCATCGACGATTTGATCCCGCTGCGGGAAATTCGCCCGGTGTGTCTTTGGGGCGGGCTGATGATCGTGTGCTCGCTTATCGCATGGGGTGGCAACATTACGGCGAACCGCATGGCTTCTGCCGTGGCGCGCGACTGCACGCGGCAGATCCGGCACGATCTGTTCCAAAAGATCTCGTATCTTTCGGAAATACGGGTAGACGCGTTTACGATCCCGTCGCTCATCTCGCGCATGACGAGCGATACATACGTTTTGCACCAGACGGTCGGCATGATCCAGCGCATTGGCGTGCGCGCGCCGCTTTTGCTCATCGGCGGCATTGTCGTCTCGCTGACGATGGACCCGATGCTGACGCTCATTATGGTGGCGTCCTTGCCCATTGTGGGCGTAATTGTGTTTTACGTCTCGCGAAAAGGTGCGAAGCTTTTTAAGATCGTACAGAAAGCTTCCGATTCCATGCTGCGCGTGGTGCGTGAAAACGCCGTGGGCGTGCGCGTCATCAAGGCGCTTTCCAAATCGGACTATGAGCGTGCGCGGTTTAAGAAGGTGAACGACGACCTCACCGGAAAGGAACGCACGGCAGAGAGCACCATGGCGCTCATCAACCCGGTGATGAGCCTTTTGCTGAACCTCGGCATTGTGGCGGTCATCACGGTGGGCGCGGTGCGCGTGAACAACGGCACCTCCGAGATTGGCAAGATCATCGCGTTTATGAATTTATACACCATCGTTTTGAACGCTTTAATGGCGATTAACCGCATTTTCATGATGCTTTCACGCGCATCGGCTTCCTCTGCGCGTGTATTGGAAGTGCTGGACACGCCGGTGGAGCTTTTCGAGACTGAGCCGCACTTCAGCTTTTTGCAGAAGGACGCGCCGCACGTGGAGTTTGACCACGTGACGTTCCGCTATGCGCGCGGCAGCTTTGCAGTGCGGAACATCGATTTTGCGTTAAAGCGCGGCGAGACGCTCGGCATCATCGGCGCGACAGGCGCGGGTAAATCGACGATTATTCGTTTACTCATGCGTTACTACGACGTTTCGGAGGGCTCCGTGAAAATAGACGGCGTGGATATCCGCGACTACGCGACGTCCGATTTACGCGCGAAGTTCGGCGTGGTGTTCCAAAATGACACGCTGTTTAAGGACACGATACGCGAGAATATCCGCTTAGGGCGAAACCTGACGGACGAGCAGCTTTTGGAAGCGGCACGACGCGCGCAGGCGCTGGAATTTATTGAAGAACAGGGCGGCCTGGACGCGCCGGTCGCCATTAAGGGCGCGAACCTTTCGGGAGGGCAGAAACAGAGACTGTTGCTTGCGCGCGCGTTGGCGGGCGACCCGGACATTTTGCTGTTGGACGACTCCTCGAGCGCGCTCGATTACAGGACGGACTCGAAGCTGCGTGAAGAAATTCGCCTGCATTGTGCGGACGCGACAAAGATCATCATTGCGCAGCGCATCAGCTCCATCATGCATGCGGAAAAAATCATGGTGCTCGAAAACGGCAATGTCATCGGCATGGGCACGCACGAGGAATTGATGGAGACCTGCCCGCTTTACCGTGAGATCGGAGAATCGCAGATCGGCGAGGGACAGGTGGCGGCAGAGGAGGTGCGCGTATGAAAAAGCCGGAAACCGTGCAAACGGAAAAGCACGAAAAGCAGAAAATGAAAAAAACGGCGGTGCTTTCGCGCCTTTTGCCGTATTTGATGCGCTACAAGTTTTTGATGCTCGGGGCGATTTTGCTGACGGTCGGCGGCAACCTGCTGGCTCTGGCAGGGCCGTATGTCTCCGGCCTTGCGGTGGACGCGATGGAGCTTGGAAAGGGCAAAGTCAACTTTGAAAAAGTCGGCTATTACGCGGTTTTGATGGTTGTGCTGTACGCGCTGTCCGCGGTGCTTTCCTACGCGCTGACGCGCCTCATGATCGTCATCAGCCGCCGTGTTGTGAACACCATGCGGCATGACGTGTTCCAAAAGCTTACAGAGCTGCCCGTGGGGTACTTCGATACGCACCAGACGGGCGACATTTTAAGCCGCATTTCGTATGACATTGACACCATCAACACGTCGCTTACAAACGACATGGTGCAGGTGTTCGCAAGCGTTGTGACGGTGGTGGGCGCGCTTATCATGATGCTTTCCATTTCGCCGTCGCTTGTGCTGGTGTTTGTTTTCACCGTGCCGCTTTCGATGTTCATGACGAAGAAGATCACGGGCTTTACGCGGCCGCTGTTCCGCAAGCGCTCTGCAAAGCTGGGCGAATTAAACGGCTTTGTGGAGGAGATGATCAGCGGGCAAAAAACGCTGCGCGCGTACAGCCAAGAAGAAAACACCATCAAAAAGCTCGACAAGCAGAACGACGAGACCGTGGATGCGTACTACCGCGCCGAATACTACGGCAGCATGGTGGGTCCGTCCGTCAACTTCGTCAACAACCTTTCACTTTCGCTCGTCAGCTTTTTCGGCGCGCTGCTGTTTTTAGGCGGGTCGATCTCCATCGGCAATATTTCGAGCTTCGTGCTGTACTCCCGCAAGTTCAGCGGGCCGATCAACGAGATCGCGAATATCATCGGCGAGCTACAGTCGGCGTTTTCGGCGGCGGAGCGCGTGTTCCGTTTATTAGATGAAGAGCCGGAGGTGGCGGACAGCCCGAACGCCGAAGACCTCGCGGAGGCCGAGGGCGACGTGGCGCTTTCGCATGTGAACTTCGGCTACACGAAGGACCGGCAGATCATCAAAGATCTCTCGCTGCACGTGCCGAAGGGCGCGCTTGTGGCCATTGTGGGCCCGACCGGCGCGGGCAAAACGACCATTATCAACTTGCTGATGCGCTTTTACGATGTGGACAGCGGCGAGATTACGCTTGACCATAAGCCAATCAAAGATCTGACGCGCCGCAGTTTGCGCCTCAATTACTCTATGGTCTTGCAGGACACATGGCTTTTTACGGGCACGGTGTATGAAAACATCGCCTACGGCAGCGAAAAGGCGACGCGCGAAGACGTGGAGCGCGTGTGCAAGGCGTGCGGCATCCATGACTACATCCGGACGCTGCCGGCCGGTTACGAAACGGTGCTCGAGGACGACGGCGCGAATATCTCAAAGGGACAAAAGCAATTGATGACCATTGCACGCGCGATGCTGCTGGAGTCGTCCCTGCTCATTCTGGACGAGGCGACCTCAAACGTCGATACGCGCACAGAGCTGCGCATACAAAAGGCCATGCGTACGCTGATGGCGGACAAGACCTGCTTTGTCATTGCGCACCGCTTATCGACCATTCGCAACGCGGATATGATCTTAGTCGTGCGCGACGGCGAGATTGTGGAGCGCGGCACGCATGAAAGCTTGATGCAGGGCGACACATTCTACCGGCATTTGTATAACGCACAGTTCGCGTAAAAGCGCAGAAACGGGGGCTGTTATGACGTATACGGAAAAAGCGCGGGAAATTCCCGTTTTGGGCGCATATGACGTGCTGGTCGCGGGCGCGGGCCCGGCAGGTGTTTCCGCAGCCATAGCGGCGGGGCGGCAGGGTGCACGCGTTTTGCTGATAGACAGCGGCGGGCGCGTGGGCGGCATCTCGACCGCCGGCATGATGAGCCACTTTACGGGCACGGTCGGCAACAAGCCCTATGCGAAAATTCTGCGCCGTGCTGCGGAGAAATACCCGTTTGACAAAGACCCGAAGCAGGTGTGCATCGACCCGGAGCTTTTGACGGTGACGTACTACGAGATGCTGGAGGAAGCGGGCGTGACCGTTTGCCTTTATACGTTTGTGTCTGACGTTATCATGGAGGGCGACCGCGTGGCGGGCGTTGTTTGCGAGAGTAAATCCGGGCGTGGGGCGTACCTTGCGAAAGTGGTCGTGGATGCGACGGGCGACGGTGACGTGGCGTATAAGGCCGGCGCGGCGTTTACCCTCGGGCGCGAGAGCGACCACCGCATGCAGCCGGCGACGCTGATGTTCAAGGTGGGCGGCGTCGATATGGAACGCGCGGTGTTCCCGGAATCGTTTGAAACGCTGGTGCCGACTGAAAAGGGCGAGCTGCAAGCGCTTGCGAAAAAGCTTCTGCCCGCGCCCACGGGCCATGTGCTGCTGTACCGCTCGCCGATACCCGGTGTGGTGACCTGCAACATGACGAACGCGACGGAGATCGACGGCACGAAGGCGGAAGACCTGACCCGCGCGGAAATGACGTGTCGAAAGCAGCTGTTACCGATCCTCGATTTTCTGCGGGAATATGTGCCGGGGTATGAAAAATGCTATCTGCTCGGCGCGGCGTCGCTCATCGGCGTGCGCGAAACGCGGCACTTTAAGGGCGTAAAAACGCTGACGGAAGAAGATATTGCGCAGGCGCGGGAGTTCCCGGACTGGGTGGTTTACGGCGCGCACTTTAACTTTGACGTGCACAACCTGACGGGCGCGGGGCTGGACGAGACCGGCTGCCAGAAGCACTTTACACAGGAGAAGGGCTACACGATCCCCTATGGCTGCCTGGTGCCGGAAAAGGTCAATGGCTTGCTGCTTTCCGGGCGGAATATCTCCGGCACGCACATGGCGCACTCCAACTTCCGCGTGATGCCGATCTGCATCGGCACCGGCTGGGCGGCAGGCACGGCGGCCGCGATTGCAGTGCGGGAGAACATTGCCCCGCGCGATGTGGATGTAAAAGAAATTCAGGCTGCGGAGGCGCGGGAAGCGTAAACTGCCGCCCCCTAAAATTTTAAGAAAATACTAAGCTGAAACCGCTTGAAAAAATTCTTCACCGGCATTATAATCATGCTGAATACGCCGTTTTGAACGGAAAACGGCAAGCATGAAACTGGGGGTGGAGCGCATCAAGCGGTTTTTGCATGCTTTGCACACCTTTTTTGAAAAAGGCACGCAGTGCAGAGGCGTTTTGGCGTGTTTTCTCGGCGGTTTGTTTTTGAATATCATAATTGAGCTGATGGACAGACAGAGCCTTTCGGCTGTTTTTGTGCTGCTTACGGCGCACCCGCTGGCGTTTTTGGAAAACGTGCTCATTTTGACGTTTTGGCTGTCGCTGTGCTTGTTTTCCAAGCGGCGGTGGTTCTTCGGCATTTTGATCGGCACGGTGTGGCTTGGGCTTGGCATTGCGAATTTATATGTGCTCAGCTACCGTGTTTCGCCGCTTTCCGCCATCGATTTTGCGATTTTGCAGCTCGACTGGTCGTTTATCGGCATTTATATGAGCGTGCCGGCGTTTATTTTGCTCGTCATCGCGGTGCTTCTGCTGCTTTTTGGGCTTGTGATGCTGTTTAGAAAGTGCCCGAAAAGCCCGGTGCACCGGCTGTACACCGCGGCGGTGAGCGCCATTATGCTTTCTGCGTGCGTCGTCATTCCGTATCTGCCGACGTCCTTAGGTTTCGGCGGCAATACATACACGGATGTCATTCGCCTGACGGAGGAATACGGCTTTACGTATACGTTCACGCGCAGTCTCATCGATACGGGCATCGACCGGCCGGAGGATTACTCTGCCCGCCGCGTGCGCGTCATTGCGGCAGAGGTGCTGCGCACAAAAGACTCCGCGCCCGAGGACGTGCCGAACATCATCTTTTTGCAGCTGGAGTCGTTTTTTGACGTGAACCGTTTAAAAGACGTGACGTTCTCCGAAAACCCGGTACCGTATTTTGAAGAGCTGAAGGAAACGTGCCCCAGCGGGTATTTCACTGCGCCGTCTGTGGGGGCGGGCACGGCAAACACGGAGTTTGAGGTCATCACGCAGATGAACGTGCAGGACTTCGGCACGGGCGAATATCCGTACAAGACGATTTTGCAGGAAACGCCGTGCGAGTCCATCGCGTATGACTTAAAAGAGCTTGGGCTCGCGTCGCACGTCATTCACAATAATACGGCGACGTTCTATGACCGTAACATCGTGTTCCCGAAGCTCGGGTTCGATTCATTCACGACGCTTGAATACATGAACCACGTGGAGACAAACGAGATCGGCTGGGCGAAGGACAAGATTTTGACAAAAGAGATCGTGCGGGCGCTTTCCGAAACGGAGGAGCGCGACCTCATTTACACCATTTCGGTGCAGCCGCACGGCGCGTACCCGGAGGAGAGCGAAACGGCGGATATCAAAGTGCTTTCCGGCATAGAAGACCCCGCTTTGCGCGGACAAATGGAGTATTACGCGACGCAGATTCACGAAGTGGATGAATTTCTGCGCACGCTGACCGATGTGCTGACGACGTGGGAGGAGCCGACCGTTTTGGTGCTGTACGGCGACCACATGCCGTCGCTGGAGATCAGCAAGGATATGCTGGACCTTTCTGCGGGCGGCCTGTTTGAAACGGAGTACGTCATTTGGAGCAACTGCGGCGTGGGGGGCGCGGATAGAAACGTGAAGGCGTATCAGCTTTCGTCCCGTGTTTTGGAGCTTTTAGACATCAACGTAGGCACACTGACGAAATTCCACCAGTTAAACCCGTGGCGCGGTGCATACGAAACGGAGCTGCGCACGCTGCAATACGACATGCTGTACGGCGACCGTGTGGTGTACCACGGCGAGCAGCCGTTTGAGGAGACCGACATGCGCTTCGGCACGCGGGACATCACTGTAAACACGGCGTATGTGCGGAACGATATGCTGATGGTGCGCGGCAAAAATTTCACGCCGTACAGCGTGATTTACGTGGACGGCAACGCGAAGGAGACGACGTTCCTGTCCGAATATGCCGTGACCTGTGCGGCGGACGACATAGAAAAAGGCGACCGCGTGACGGTGCGGCAGGTGGCGGAGGACGGCACGGAGCTTTCGGAAGCCATTGCCGACCCGTACGGGGATTAAATCGGAGGGAAACGTGACAGCGTACTATCATTTGCCCGGCTTATTTGAATTTTTCGAGCTGTACAGTGTGTTTTTGCCGCTGTACGGAGCGCACAGAGAATATTTTTACGAGTGGTGCGAGATCGCGTCTGTTTACGGCGCGCCGGCGGACTGTATTTGGGGCGGCGGGCGCATCGGCGACGATGAGCGGGATGCACGCGAGGTGCTCGCGCTCATGCGGGAATATAATATTTCCGCGCGGTTGACATTCAGCAATTCTTTGTTAGAGAAAAAGCATCTTTCTGACCCAAAGTGCAATGCGCTGTGCAGGTTGTTTGCGGAAAGCGAAAGCCCGCAAAACGGCGTGATCGTGCATTCCGATTTACTCTTAAACCATTTAAAAAAGATGTATCCGGGGCTGTATTTTGTTTCGTCCACGACGAAGGTGCTGACGGATTTTGAAGACTTTAAGCAGGAACTTGAGCGCGAAGAGTTTCGGTTTGTCGTGCCGGATTTTCGACTGAATAAGCAGCTTGAAAAGCTGAATGCCCTGCCGCAGACGCTGAAAGACAAAACGGAGTTTCTCTGCAACGAGTGCTGTTCTTTCGGCTGCAAGGACCGCAAATCGTGCTATGAAGCCGTGAGCCGCAAAAACCTAGGCATAGACGGGCCGGAGCATGTTTGTAATGCGCCAAACGCAAAAGAGGGCTACCGCTTTTCAAAGGCGATGGAAAACCCGGGGTTCATCGGAATAGACGATATTCAAAACGTGTACCTGCCCATGGGCTTTACGAATTTTAAGATCGAGGGCAGGGGGCTCGGCAGCGCGCTCGTTTTGGAATTTCTGCTTTACTACATGACAAAGCCGGAATATCAGCTGCGCGTGCGGGAAGAAATATATTTAGACAACATGCTCGATCTATTTTAAAAAGGCGGCGGCCGGCGGCAAATTTTGCTGCGGCCGTTTCTTTTTCTGATCTTCTGTGCTATAATGACGGAAACGATACAAAATGAGGGAAAGGGTGTTCATTTATGGATCTGGAACGAATCGAAAAAGCGGTGCGGGAAATTCTGCTGGCTGTCGGCGAAGACCCGGAGCGCGAGGGCTTGCAGGAAACGCCGAACCGCGTGGCGCGCATGTATGCGGAGATTTTTTCGGGCTTAAAATCCGACCCGAAGCAGCATCTTAAAATTTTCCACGAAGAGGGCGAGCACGACGAGCTCGTTTTTGTGCGGGACATTCCGCTTTACTCTGTATGTGAGCACCATTTGCTGCCATTTATCGGCAAGTGCCATATTGCGTATATTCCGCGCGACGGCAAGATCATCGGGCTTTCTAAATTTGCCCGCATTGTCGATTGCTTTGCGCGCCGCCCGCAGGTGCAGGAGCGTTTGACGGCGCAGATCGCAGACTTTATCGAAGAAAACCTGAACCCGCGCGGCGTGGCGGTGTTCATTGAAGCGGAGCACCTGTGCATGACAATGCGCGGCGCGCGTGCGGCGGGCGCTTTGACACAGACCTCTGCCTTGCGCGGCTGCATGCGCACGGAAGCGAAGACCCGCAACGAGGTCATGCTGCTGCTTGCAAAGTAAGGAGACCGATATGACGGAATTTTACGCGGCAGGAAAACGCTTTCCGCTGAACAGAACCTATGTGATGGGCATTTTGAACGTGACGCCGGATTCGTTTTCCGACGGCGGCAAGTATTTTGACCCCGAAAAAGCGGTGCGCCACGCGGTAGAGATGGAAGCGCAGGGTGTGGACATTGTGGACATCGGCGGGCAGTCCACCGGCCCGGGCAGCGTGCGCATCTCGCCCGAAGAAGAATGGGCGCGCATTGAAAACGTGGTGAAGGCAGTTGCGGAGAAGACGAACCTTGCTGTTTCCATCGACACGTTTTACCCCGAGGTGGCGGAAAAATCCCTCAAAGCCGGCGCACATATCATCAACGACGTGACGGGTTTTGCACCGGAAATGTGGCGCGCGGTGGAAAACACCGACTGCGGCTGCATCGTGATGCACCCCGGCGATCCGGATGACCTGAACGGCGCGGGCGGCGACATTTTGGAACGCGTTCGGGCGTTTTTTGAGAAGAAAACGACGGAAGCGGAACAGCATGGCATCAATAAAAATCGCCTTTGCTTCGACCCGGGCATCGGCTTTGGCAAGACAAATGAGGAAAATTTCGCGCTTATCGCAAACCCGGAGAAAATCCGCGTGCCGGGTACGGCACTTTTGATGGCGGCGTCGAGAAAACGCGTTATCGGTGCTGTTTGCGGCAACCCGCCGTTTGAAGACCGCATGGCGGGCACGGTGGCGGCACATACGGCATCGGTGCTGTTCGGCGCAGACATGGTGCGCGCGCACGATACGTTTGAAGCGGTGCAGGCGGCGCGCGTAGCGGACGCGATAAAGCAATTCAGAAAGGGAGTATAAAATGGAAACAATACGCATTAAGGGCCTTGAGATATTTGCCTACCACGGCGTGAACCCGGAGGAAAAGGAAAACGGCCAGAAGTTTATTTTAGACATTGCGATGCAGGCGGACATTTCCCGCGCGGCGCAGACAGATGACCTCAACGAGACGGTGAACTACGCCGCCGTGCGCAAAACGGTGAACGCGGTGTTCACGGCGCAGAAATATGACCTCATTGAGCGCGCGGCGCAGGTGGTATGCGATGCGATTTTGGAGAACTACCCGAAGGTGCAGAGCGTGACGGTGGAGCTGAAAAAGCCGGAAGCGCCCATCAACGCGGTGTTCGATTACGTCTCGGTCGAAATGACAAGGAGCCGTGCATGAAGCGCGTCGTCTTAGGGCTCGGCACAAATTTAGGCGACCGCCGGGAAAATCTGCGCGCAGCGCTCGCGGCGCTTTCGCATTTGCCGAAAACGGAGGTCGAAAACGTTTCCTCCGTGTGGCAGACCGCGCCGTTTGACGTGCCGGACGAGCAACAGGACTATTGGAATATTTGCGTTTTGCTGAAAACGGAGCTTTCGCCAAGCGCGGTGCTCGGCGCGTGCCTCGGCATAGAGGCAGCGATGGGGCGCGTGCGGGAAATTTACCACGGTGCACGGTGCATGGACTTAGATGTTTTGCTGTACGAGGGCTTCACACAGCGCGAAAAGGAGCTCAATGTGCCGCACCCCGGCATTTTGGAGCGCGCGTTCGTGCTGTTCCCGATTGCGGAGCTGTTCCCGGAAAAGGATGCGTTCGGGTTCGATTTTGCGGACGCACCGGGCTTTAAAGACGGGGACGACGTGCAGCGCGTCGGCGCGGCGGAAGAAATCTTGGATTGATATTTCTAATACAGAAAATTGAGGAAGCTGAGTGCTTCCCTTTTTTCTTTTGAAATGTAAACTTTCCGTGTCTGATTACAGAAAGATTTCAAAAAACCTTGAAAAAGTTACCGAATTGTAATATATTATAAAGGTGGAGTTTTTAGGACTCTTGATTTTTGTGAAAACACGGAGTTAATCGATATGAAGATGAAGAAAAAAAGCTTGCGTTTTGTGGCCGGCGTGCTGGCAGTGACGATGCTCATTTCCTCCAACTCGGTCTTTGCGACCACGACGGCAGAATACGATGAGCAGATTGAATCCATTAAATCGCAGCAGGCGGAAAATGAAGCCGAGGCCGAGCGCCTTAACGAAAAGCTTGATTCGCTGCGCGACCAGACGAGTGAAGCCGAAGCGTATCAGGCAACGCTCGAAGAGCAGATCACGACGTACCAGACGAGCATCGACCTTGCGGTGCAGAACATTACGCAGCTCAATACGAACATCACGAACCTCGAAGCCGAGATTAAAAAGGCGGACGAGGAATATGCCGATACATTTGCGGAATTGAAAGTCCGTTTGCGCTCGCTGTATGCTTCCGGCGGCAACTTGACGACGCTGCAGATCTTATTTGATTCCACGAGCCTTTACGATTTTTCCATGCGCTCCGAGGCGATGAAGACCATCACGAAGCACGACCGCGAGCTGATGGAGAAAATCCGCCTTTACCGCATTCAGACGCAGGATCAGCGCGATGAGCTCAACAAAGAAAAAGAGGAGCTTGCCGACCAGAAGAAAGACCTTGAAAAGAAGCAGGAAGAATTGCAGGCGCTCGAGGAAGAAAACCAGAAGCTCATCGACGAGCTGAATATCCAGAGCAGCGAGACGGAAAGCGATTTGGCGGCGGCCGAGGCGGCGAAGGAAGATTACGTTTCGCAGCTTGACCAGCTTATCGCAGACCGAAACGCGCAGGCCGAAAAGGAAGAGGAAGCACGCCGTCAGGCCGAGGCGGCCCAGAATGCCGCGAACAACGCGAATAATAGCAGCTCCGGCAGCGGCAATACGTCCTCGGGCTCGGGTAACACAAGCGACGTTTTGAACACCGGCGACCTTTCGTTCAGCTGGCCGCTTGCAGGCTACGGTTACAGCAGCATCACGCAGTATTTCGGCGGTATGTTCAGCGGCTCGCCGCACGGCGGTGTGGATATCGGTGTTCCGTACGGCACCCCGATCTACGCGGCGGAATCCGGCCAGGTCATTTCCGCGGAGTACCACTGGTCGTGGGGCAATAACGTGCTCATCTGGCACAACGGTACATATTCCACGCGCTACGCACATTGCAGCTCGCTCGCGGTCTCCGCAGGCGAATATGTGGAAAAGGGCCAGATCGTCGGCTATGTCGGCTCCACGGGTCAGTCCACGGGCAACCACCTCCACTTTGAGGTCTACCAGAACGGCACCCGCGTTGACCCGCTGAATTTCGTGTAATAGAATATTCAAACGACAGGCACCCCAAAAGGTTGGTTTTAACCGCTTTTTGGGGTGTTTTTGTATATGAAAATGAGGTTCATTGTATTGATAATTTAAACCGTGTGCGTATAATTAAATATAGAATCAGGCGGTACAAAAAACAGGAGGAGAACAAAATGAGCAGCAAATTTTTTATCAACGAAAAAGGGCAGGCGCAGCCGACGGAGACGGTGCACCTGACGAAAAAAGACTTTGAGGATAACGGACACATCGGCGTGTACTGGCTGGGCGGTGGCGGCGCGATGGTGAACGCGTTCGGCACGGTGATTATGATCGACCCGCTTTTGACGGGCTTTGACATGCCGCTTTTGGTCGAGATGGTCGCAAAGCCGGAGGAGATCGACCACATGGACGGCTATTTCGTTTCGCACGTCGACAACGACCACTATTCGCGCGAGACGCTGAAAAAGCTGAAGGCCGTGACAAAAGAGGTGCATGCGTCGCACTATGTGGCGTCCCTGATGCAAGAAGAATGCGGCGTAAATGCTGTGGGGCATACGTGGCACGACGTGGTGCGGATCGGCGACGTGAGCGTGGAATTCACCCCGGCCGACCACGACTGGCAGAGCAGCTTTGAAAGCTACAATTACAGAACGTGGGACAAAAAGGAATACAATGGCTTTTACATCCGCACGCACGGTAAGAAAATCTGGTACGTGGGCGATTCCCGCCTGATGGACGAGCAGCTCAAAATGGAAGCGCCGGACGCGATCTTATTCGATTTTTCGGACAACGAGTTCCACATCGGGCTTAAAAACGCGTATAAGCTGGCGAACGCTTATCCGGAGGCGAAGCTCCTTTTGGTGCACTGGGGCACGGTGGACGCGCCCGACCAGACGCCCTTCAACGGCAACCCGCAGAATGTTCTGGATAACGTGGTGAACCCGGAGCGCGTGGTGGTTTTATTGCCGGGCGAGGAATACGTTTTGTAAACGGGGGTTACAAAAAAGTGCCTACTTGTGCGGGGAAAAACGGGATGCTATACTAAAGCCAAAGAAAGGCGGAAGCCGAAACGGAAGGAGTTTTCCCACATGAACGAAGTCATGAACACCATTCTGCACAGAAGAAGCGTAAGAAAATATCTGCCGAAGCAGATCACCGACGAAGAGCTCGATATGATCCTGACGGCGGGCGAGTATGCACCGTGCGCAGGCGGCCGGCAGTCCCCGGTTTTCGTCGTGTGCCAGGATGCGGCACTGAACCGCGAATTAGGCGAGATCAACCTCGGCGTACTGCGCGCCATTTCTGACAAGCGCCCGGGCATGAAGCCGGGCGAAAACAACGCGCCGAAAAAGCTTGGCCTTGAGCCGGGCAGAGTGAGCGCGTTCCACGATGCGCCGACGGTTATCACAGTCTTTGCGCCGAAGGATTGGTATAACTTCACGCTGGACTGCGCTGTTTCCGCAGAAAACATGATGATCATGGCGGATTCCCTCGGCATCGGCTCCTGCCTCATCGCCCGTGCGGAGGAGACCTTCGCAACGGAGCGCGGCAAAGAGGTGCAGGCCGCATGGGGCCTCGACGAGACCTATGAAGCAAAGCTCCACGTCCTGCTCGGCTACTCCGCAGAAGAATCCCGCGCCGCCAAGCCCCGCCGCGATGGCAGACGCATCCTCGTAAAATAAAATATCGCTAAATAAAAAAGGAGAGCTTTTAACGGCTCTCCTTTTTGTATTATAGGGTGATTTATTTTGCTAACCGTGTTTTGATTTCCGTCTTCAACTTCTCCAAATCCGGGTCGCAGAGGAGCGGGAGGACATCGGCGAGAGCTGCGGGGGCTAAGTCCCACCAACGGAACTTTAAAAGCAGGTCGGTCAGCTCCTCGTCAAAGCGGTTTTTGATGAACTTTGCGGGGTTGCCGCCGTACACAGCGTAGGCGGGCACGTCCTTTGCAACAACGGAATAGCCCGCAATGATGGCGCCGTCGCCGATCTTCACGCCGGGCATGATGACGCTTTCGCGCCCGATCCAGACGTCGTTGCCGATGACGGTATCGCCCTTGCGCGGCAGCTGCTCCATGTGCGGCGGGGTGCGGCGTGTCCATTCGCCGCCGAAAACGTTAAACGGGTACGTCGTCGCGCTGCACAGGCGGTGGTTTGCGGGGCCCATGATGAACTTTGTGCCGGAAGCAATCTGGCAGAATTTGCCGATGACAAGGTGGTCGCCAAACTCCGGGTAGTTAAAGAGAATGTTATTTTTCTCGAAATTTTCGGGGTGGTTGTCGTCATCGTAGTATGTGTAGTCGCCGATGGTGACGTTTGGCGCTTTGACGACGTTTTTCACAAAGCAGGTGGTGCCGTATTCGTTCGGGAAAACGACGTTCGGGTCCGGGTACTGCATGGTATTCATGAATTTACCTCTCTGTTTTTATAGTAGGGGGAATGTCTCGGGCGCAAACGGGGTCTCACGGAAGACGATGCGCCACGTGATTTTCTCCGGGTGCGCAAAATGCAGCGCCGAGCAGGCCGTCTGCACAGATTCATTTGCGTCCTTTGCCGTGACAAACAGTGCCGTTGGCCCATCCGCGCCGCCGATGATGCCGATAACGGCGTCATGCTGTGCCTCGGGCATGAACGGGTAGTCCTGCGGTGCTTCACGTTTTATGGGCTGGTCATTCTGCGCGCAGTCCTCAACGGAAACGGAATTCTCCGGCGGGGCGGGCGAGACCGTGTAGGTCATCGTGGTGAATCGATTCGGAAACATAAGCTGCGCATCGGGAAAAGCATTTTCCGGCAGTGTCTGCGGCTCCAGGCTCTGCACCGTCAGTGTGTAATTTATTTTGTTGTGGGAAAACGCAACCGTGTCGCCGGGCTTTTGAACTTCAAATTCCGCGCCGGGCACGCGCACGGGCTGCGGGGTAAGCGTCAACGTGAGCGACGAAATGTTTTTGGGGCGGCGCTTTGTTTTCCATGGGAACGAATAGCGGTGGATCGCCCAGCCGTCCTCGGGGTCTAACCCGTAATGGTCGATGATCGCGCGCTCGGTGGGCGTGCCGAAATCGGGCTCGTCGTCCTCATCAAGTGCGGCTTCGCATGCCGCCGCGTTTTGAAACAGCGGGTGGTACGAAAGCCCGCTGCCTTGCGAAAACGGGAGCGTCTGTCCGTTCAGCTCAATTTGCGGCGAAAACTCGAAAACAAGCGGATTTTCGCGCTCTGCCTGCTCAAATACGTCGTTCGGCACGTCCTCGTCTTCGAGGTGCGCCCATTTTTTATGGAAGGCTTCCAGTTCGCTTTTATCCGCGCGCATGAGAATATCGAGCACAAGCCCTTTGGCGGTAAGGTACGCCGCGGGCACGCGCCAATCACGCCCCGCAAAGCGGAATTTTTGGTTCAGCTTAAGCACCTGCCCGGGGTGGCTGCCGTCCGGGCTTTTGCCGCCGAAGCTGCCGTTAAAGTAAACTTTCCACGGAGTCGTCATGTTTATTCCACCATTTCCTTTTTCGCCCAGTCCGCGTCCTTAAAAATCGCGCGTCCCACGCCGATGAGGTCGGCGGTGCCTTCTTCCAGCAGCGCTTCGGCTTCGCTTGCTTTTGTTACGCCGCCTGTTAAAATGACCGGCGCGTGTACGGCTTCGCGAATAGCAGAGGAAGCGTCCGCGAAGAAACCGGGACCTTTTCGGCTTTTCACCGTAAAGCCGTTGAAGCCGCCGGAAATATCGAGCAGGTCAACGCCGGCTTCCTCAAACTTTTTGCAGGCGTATACCGCGTCGTCGATCGTCGCGCCGCCCTCGGTGTAGTCGCTTGCACCGAGACGCAGGGCAACAAGGTACTCTTTGCCCACGGCTTCGCGCACCGCGTGGACGACGTCCAAAATCAAATGGATACGCCCGTCAAGGTCGCCGCCGTAAGCGTCCGTGCGCTTGTTGCCGAGCGGAGAGTAGAACTGGTCGAGCAGATACCCGTGCGCAGCGTGAATTTCCACGCCGTCAAACCCAGACTCTTTCACGCGCAGCGCGGCTTCGGCGAATTTTTTCGCGACGGTGTGCATGTCGTCAATGTTCATTTCGCGCACGGGCTTTTCGCTTTTGCGCGCATACCCCGGTTGTGCCGTGACGCTCGCGCTGATCGCCGGATAGCCGGTGATCTCTTCCAAGGCCGCGCTGCCCGCGTGGTTGATCTGCGCGATGACGCGGGTGTTGTTTTTGTGGATGGTCTCCACAAGCTTTGTAAGGCCCGGAATATCTGTATCGCGCGAAACGGAGAGCTGGCCTTCGTGCGCCTTGCCCTCGGGGCTGATATACGCGTGCTCGGTGACGATGAGCCCGATATAGCCGCCCTTAGAGCGCGCGTCGTAGTACGCGAGCAGGTCATCCTGTACGGTGCCGTCCGGCGTTTTGCCGGTCGCCATCGGCGGCATGACAAGGCGGTTTGCAAGTTCCACATTGTGTACGGTAAGCGGGGTGTGCAGCAGAGTGTTCATGGTAAAGTTCCTTTCTATAAGTAATACGATAATAAATTTTGCTTTTACAGCTTTTTCTGGCGCAGAATGCCGTGGTAGCCGCCGTCTGTGCAAGTGCCTGCGGGCCGGTATCCGCGGTCGCCGTAGTATTTTGCGAGCGCCTCACTGTTTTCGGCGGAGTCCAAACGCATGTAAAGCTTGCCGTGCGCCTTGGCGCAGCGCTCGGCGTGCTCCAAAAAGACATCGCCCGCGCCGTGTGCGCCGACCTTTGCCGCAAAGTTGTGTAGGTAAAGCGCAGGGGCCTCGTTATCCTCCCAGCGGTCGTCGGTCTCAAACAAAACGCCTGCGCTGACGATCTCATCCGACTCGTCGTCGATGAGCACGAAAAGATCGTCCTTTACGCTTTGGTAATAAGAAAGCGGGTACACCTTGTCGTACTCGCCGGGCTTCCACTGCGGGATGCCTTTTTCAGCAAGCCAGTGCATGCGCCCCAAAATGAGCGCGAAAACCTCCGTGGGCTCGTTGTCTTTTACTTTGCGAAATGTGTAGCTTTTCATGGTTTCCTCCGATTTTTCACTTTTATATAGTATAGCATAGCGGTTTTCAACTTTCCAGATATAAAGCATGAAAAAACGGCTTTTGGGCATACTGAAAGCGCATTGCAAAGCAGAAAGGATGAAAACGATGAAAATACAAAAGGTTTTGGCGGCGGAAATTCTCGATTCCCGCGGCACGCCGACCGTTGGCGCAACGGTCATTTTGAGCGACGGCTCCGCCGGCACGGCAAACGCGCCCTCCGGCGCCTCGACGGGCAAATTTGAAGCGCACGAAAAGCGTGACGGCGACCGCAAGCGTTACCTTGGACGCGGTGTAAAAAAGGCCGTGGAGGGCATTGAAGAGACCATAGCGCCGGTGTTAGAGAACATGCAGCGCGTGACGGTGCAGAACGTCGACAAAATGCTCATCGAGCTCGATAACACGAAAAATAAAGAAAAGCTCGGCGCAAACGCGACGCTGGCGGTGTCTCTTGCTGCGGCAAAGGCGCTTGCCGCACACTATAAACAGCCGTTTTTCCGTTATCTCGGCGGCACGAACGCGCAGAAATTGCCCGTGCCGATGATGAACATTTTAAACGGCGGTGCGCACGCGGCGAATAACGTGGATATTCAAGAATTCATGATCGTGCCCGTGGGTGCAAAGTCGTTTTCGGAGGCTGTGCGCATGGGCAGCGAGATCTACCACACGCTCGGCGGCATTTTAAAGCAGCGCGGCCTTGCCGTTTCTGTGGGCGATGAGGGCGGCTTTGCGCCGAACCTTGCAAGCGACGAAGAAGCGATAGAGGTCATTTTGGAAGCCATCTCGAACGCGGGCTACACGACGGACGAGGTGAAAATCGCCTTAGATGCCGCCGCAAGCGAATGGGCGGCGAACGACGGCTATCTTTTGCCGAAGCGCGGCACAAAATACACCTCCGCGCAGCTCATTTCGTACTGGGAAAAGCTGTGTGAAAAGTACCCCATCTGCTCCATTGAAGACCCGCTCGGCGAAGAGGATTGGCCCGCGTGGACGACCGTCACGGAAAAGCTCGGCAAAAAAATCATGCTTGTCGGCGATGATCTATTCGTTACGAATCCCATAAGAATTCGGGAAGGCATCGAGCGCAAGGCTGCGAACGCGCTGCTTGTGAAGCCGAATCAGATCGGCACGCTGACGGAAACGCTCGCTGCCGTGGAGCTTGCAAAAGAGAACGGCATGAAGATCATCCTCTCGCACCGCTCGGGCGAAACGGAGGACACGAGCATCGCGGATATCGCCGTCGCCGTGAACGCGGGATTCATCAAATCCGGCGCGCCGTGCCGCAGCGACCGCACCGCCAAATACAACCGCCTGCTGCGCATCGCAAAGGAAAGCGAAATGGACGAAATGTACGGCAATCGCTGACGAAAACAACAGCGGAGCGACAAATAAAGTTTTCGCCAGCCTTTTTCAAAAGGCTGCGGAATCCAAGGGCAGCGCCTTTGGTCGAGCTCCGCAGAGCTCGAAACACTTTTGCGTTCGCAAAAACTAGGAAAGTAGGTTCAACAGTCCGGTGGACTGTTGAACCGCAGGAAACCCAGTTGCATGGGTTTCCTGATAGGCGGTCAAGAGACCGCCTATTTAAAACGCCGAACCCACGTTTTTCTCCTGTGGGTGCGGCGTTGTTTTATGTCTGTGTATATAAAAAGGGCGGCCCAAAAGCCGCCCTTCAGGGAAACCCTTAATAGGTTTCCCTACACGATGAACGGCCACCGGACGGTCATCGTGTAGGGAAACCTATTAAGGGTTTCC
>CAKUBN010000031.1 GCA_934643185.1 uncultured Eubacteriales bacterium | reverse complement strand
GAGGTATTGATTTATGAAAACCGTCAGAAAAGCCGTCATCCCCGCAGCAGGCCTTGGCACACGCGTGCTCCCGGCATCGAAAGCGATGCCCAAGGAAATGCTGCCCATTGTGGATAAGCCCGCTATCCAGTTTATTGTAGAGGAAGCGGTCCGCGCCGGCATTACGGATATTCTCATCATCACAAACCGCGGCAAATCCATCATGGAAGATCATTTCGACCGCGCCCCGGAGCTTGAGGAGCGTCTGCTCGCAAGCGGCAAAAAAGAAGTGTACGATGAAGTTGTGAACCTTGCGCACCTTGCAAACATCACCTACATCCGCCAGAAAGAGACGCGAGGTCTCGGCCACGCCATCTCCTGTGCCAAAGCATTTGTCGGCGATGAGCCATTTGCCGTTCTCTACGGCGATGACGTCATCCTCGGCGAAGATCCCGCCTGTGGCCAGCTCATCCGCGCTTATAACGAGACCGGCAAGGGTGTCGTCGGCGTGAAAGAGGTCAGCGAAGAAGCCATTCAGCGCTACTCCTCCCTCAAGGTAGAGCCTCTGCACGATAACTGGTTCACCTGCACCGATATGATTGAAAAGCCGAGTAAGGATAAGATTATGTCGCTTTACTCCATCCTCGGCCGCTGCGTATTGCCGCCGCAGATTTTTGACATTCTCGCCCACACCGCACCCGGCGCCGGCGGCGAAATTCAGCTCACCGATGCCATGTGTGAGCTTGCCCGCACCGAAAGCATGATCGCCGTCGATTTCACAGGCAAGCGCTACGATATGGGCAATAAGCTCGGCGTCATGCAGGCACAGGTAGAAGTCGCCTTAAAGCACCCCGAGATTGGCGAAAGCTTCCGCGCCTACCTTAAAGAGCTTGCCAAAACGCTTTGAGCGTAAAGGCAATTCGCATTACATGTATGTAAAGTTAATTCGCTTTGTAAAGTCAGCTAACTTCACAAAGTGCCTATATCAAATTTGATTTTCCAAAAATCCGCCGAGTTCCAAGATTTTTCTTGACTTTGCGGATTTTTATGTTATAATACTTTTGTTAGTTTGTGCTTATGCGTTTTGTGTAACACAAATGACAATCCTTGCTCCGTTTAAAAGTACGGGGCCAAAGTCCAAAAGGAGGTGCAAACCATGACAGAGGTAGTAAAGAACAAGTACGAGACCGTTATCGTTCTCTCCGCAAAGCTCGGTGAGGAAGGTAATGCAGAGCTGGTCGAAAAGTTCAAGGCATTGATTGCAAAGCACGGCACTGTCGAGAGCGTTGACGAGTGGGGTAAGAGAAGATTCGCGTATCCGATCAACAAGGAGACCGAAGGCTACTACACCCTCGTAAACTTCGAGAGCACGCCGGACTTCACCGCTGAGCTGGACAGACGCTATAAGATCACTGACGGCGTTCTCCGTTCCATCATCGTGAAGAAGGATCCCCGTTTTGCAACCGCTGCTGCAAAGCCGCGTAAAGCCGCTGAGCCGAAGCCGATCGACGTTGAGGCTGTTGCAGCCGAGGCTGTCGAAGCAAACGAGTCCGCTGCTGAGTAAGTTTTTTGAAACGAAAGAGAGTTGTTACCTATGTTGAATGTTGCAGTTGTTATGGGCAGACTGGTTGCCGATCCTGAGCTTCGCCACACCCCGAGCGATGTTGCCGTTACCAGCTTCACGCTGGCGGTAGACCGCTCCTATGTTAAGTCCGGTACAGAACGTCAGGCCGATTTCATTGATGTCGTCGCTTGGCGCAGCACAGCGGATTTCGTATGCAAATACTTCCGCAAGGGCCAGATGATGGCGGTTCACGGCTCCATTCAGACACGCACATATACAGATAAGGACGGCAATAAGCGCAAGGCGACCGAGATCGTTGCAAACGACGTCAATTTTGCGGATTCCAAACGCAGTGACGGCGGTGCAAACTACGGTGCCCCCTCCGCCCCGTCTTACGGCAATAATTACGGCAGTAACAGCGCAGCCGGAAATGAAATGCAGCGCCCGGCTTACAGCGAACCCGCTCCCACCTATTCCAGTGGAAACAGCGGAGATTTCGAGGAGATCATCGGAGACGACGACCTGCCGTTCTGATGATCCAACAACGACTAAAATAAGGAGGCTTTCGCAATGGCAGACAGACCGGAGAGAGATAATCGCCGCGGTGGTCGCAAGGGCCGCAGAAAAGTATGCAGCTTCTGCGTTGACAAAGCGGATTACATCGATTACAAGGATGTTGCTAAGCTTCGCCGTTTTATTTCTGAAAGAGGCAAGATCCTCCCCAGAAGAGTTACGGGAACTTGTGCACATCATCAGCGTGGCCTGACAGTCGCTATCAAGCGTGCTCGTCACCTCGCTCTCCTGCCCTTCAGCAGCGACTGATCGTGCAGATCTAAATAATCAGCGTACAAGGGAGATTTTCGTTTGAGAATCTCCCTTTTGCTATCCCCCATTGATTTGCAAGCCCCGCACACTGTACCTTTACCGATACAGCGTGCGGGGATCTTTTTATGTTTTTATCAGAACAATCGGATGATCTTGCCGCCGCAGCCGCAATGGTACCGCTCCGGGTGCTGCACCGCCGCCGAAAGCTTCATACGCGGAAACTGCCTTTTGCATTTTGTGCACTGCAGCATGTATTTCACCGGCTTCTCCTCGTGCTCCACAAGCGCTTCTTTCGTCGTCGCCGTAATGTTGTAGCCATACATGTTATTCATCTTATCCGCGTACGCTTTCCAAAGGCGCTTGTGGTTCATGCAGCGCGGGCAAGTGTGCAGCAGCTCATGCGCCAAAACACTGCGCACACAGTTTTCGTCCTTGTCCTCCAGATACGCCGAGACCTCGATCCCATATTCGTATTCTTCGCCCTGCAAGTGCATACAGCGACCGTAGCGCTTTTTTGCGCGCGTGTTGATGCGCACCTCCGGGTCAATGAAGTTTGATACCGGGATACCCAACGCACGCGCATCTTCGTATATCTCTTTCATCATGGCATTGTAATCATACTTCATAAAGTTCCCTCGCTTTTCTTTATTTTACTACTATCTACTATGAAAGAAAAGTGGTATAATTAAAAAGGAAAATCGTTTTCTATCAATTTTTCGGAGGAATTTTTATGAAGTATTATTCGATCGGCTACGCCGTCAACGACGGCCTGCCGGAAGTTACACGCGAAGATGTACAAAAGCTCACCCACATGAACCTCGCGTTCGGCCTCATCGGCGCAGACGGCCTTTTGGACCTGCACCAGATGACGCATCTCGACCTCATCCCGCAGTTCCGCGATTGGAACCCCGCCCTGCGCGTGGTGCTCTCCGTCGGCGGTTGGGGCGCGGGCGGCTTCTCGCTCATGTCCCGCACCGAGGATGGCCGCCGCGCGTTTGCGGAGTCCTGCCGCAAGGCCGTAGAGGAATATCACCTCGACGGCATCGACATCGACTGGGAATACCCGTGCAGCGACCAGGCCGAGATCGACTGCGACCCCAGCGATAAGCAGAACTACACAAAGCTTCTGCAGGCCCTGCGTGATGCCCTCGGCATGAACCGCATCGTCTCCACCGCCGTCGGTGCGGGCGATTATTTCCCGGAAAACACCGAGATGGACAAGGTCGCCGAGATCGTCGATTACGTGCAGCTTATGACCTACGACATGCGCAACGGCTTCACGCATCAGGCCGGCCACCACGCCTCCCTCAGCGCCAGCCGCGGCGATACAAGCAACACGAACACGCGCTATATCGTCGAGCTGTTCCACAACGCCGGCGTGCCGTATAACAAGCTCGTCGTCGGCGCAGCGTTCTACTGCCGCCATTATACCGGCGCCGCAAACATCAACAACGGCCTCCTGCAGGAAGCCAGCGCCGGCATGTACGGCCCGAACTACGACGGCCTCACCGAGGAATTCCGCCGCGAGCACAACTACACGGAATACTGGGACGAGGACGCTGAAGCCGCTTACCTTTGGAACGGCGAAACGTTCATCAGCTTCGAGTCCCCCGAGGCCATCCGCCGCAAGTGCGAGTACGTCAAGGAAAAGGGCATGCTCGGCGTCATGTACTGGGAGCACAGCGCCGACCATACCCGCGAGCTGCTCACCGTCATCGCCAAAACGCTGAATATCTAAATTCAAACTCTTACCTAAAAGGGGAGCCTGCGCGCACGAAAACTGCGTTCAGGCTCCCTTTTTATGCTTCTTTATACGTGCCCGTTTTGCACTGCACGCTGCGCAGATGATCGTGCCGCACGCCGAGCAGCGCGTCCATTTCGCGCGCCGCGTTCTCGTACCGCCCCGCCGTGTGGTGCACCAGTATGTAATCCACCGCGCGTATCTTCCCCGCCGCTTCCTTGCAAAAGCTGCGCACCGGCGCCGCAAGTGCGAACACCCAAATCGGCGCGCAAATCGTCACGTGCTCGTATCGGCTCAAATCAACAGCGATTGGTTCTATCGGCATCTCCCAGCGGTGCATGCCGTACCGCCCG
The DNA here is from genome assembly GCA_934643185.1 of uncultured Eubacteriales bacterium. Taxonomy (GTDB): domain Bacteria; phylum Bacillota; class Clostridia; order Oscillospirales; family Acutalibacteraceae; genus Hominenteromicrobium. The sequence goes on along the minus strand of CAKUBN010000031.1, from coordinate 21,284 downwards.
CACCACCAAAAGCCGAGCGTACCCGCCGTGCGCTCCGTTGAACGGATCTCATACACCGCAGCGCCGGTCTTTTCCGCCGCTTCATACGCCAGCTTCCTGCCGTAGCCCATGCGCGAAAAATACACAACGAGCGCCTTTTCGTTCGTACCAACATGCGGGTACTGCGCCAAATCCACCGTAAAGCGCTCCTGCTTTTCAAACACGCACGCCGCATACCCCGTCGCCGCCTGGCACAGCCCAAAAATGAAGTACGCCGTGGACATAAAATTCAGCGGAAACATGTAAAACTGAATGCAGATCCACAGCATGAGCGTCACGCCGAACACACCGCCCAACACCGCGCCCATGCGCTTTTTCGCAAGCAAAAAGCCCGCCGCCATGAGATTCGTGAGCCCGTTGACGATGAGCAGCGCCACCCCCGAAAACGTGAAGTTCTGAAACAGAACATCCGCAAACGGCAGCACCTGAAAAAACGGCAGCATCGCGTCCATGCCGAGCGCCTTGCCGCTCGGGTCAATGAGCATCGCCGCCGCGCCCCCAACCGCGCCGATCCCGATGAACAGCGTCCAAAAAATCAAAGCCCTTCGCGCAGTCTCATACCGCGACTTTTGCATCACATTCTTTTTCATAGGTTTCTCCTTTTCAAAGCGGCCATCCCGCTTTTTGTGTTGTAAAAACAGTATAAGGCGCTTTAAAGAAAATTGCAAGCAAAATATACTTTTTATTTATCCCGCGCGATTTTCCGGTATTCTATCGGCAAAATGCCCGTGCTCTTTTTAAAAAGCTCCGCAAACCGGCTGGAGGTCGTGTAGCCGATCATCTGGGCGATCTGCCCCATGGTAAAATCCGTGTCGATGAGCAAATGCTCCGCCTGGCTCATTCGTCTGCCCTGAATGTACTGCGTCACGCTGCACCCAAACTGCCGTTTAAAGCAGCTTTTCAGCTTGCTTTCGCTCATGCAGGCAATGCTCGCAAGGCGCTCCAGCGGAAGGTCAAACGCGTAGTGGTCGGCGATGTAGCTCACTACATTTTGCAAACTTTCCGCGTCCGCCGCAGAGAGCGGCCGCTCCTGCCTTTGGCTCTGCCGCTTCCACGCATCCACCACCAGCGCGATGGCCTCCGTCACCTTCGCTTCATAAAAAAGCGCCGCTGCCGCGCCCTCGCCCCGGTAATTTTCGATCTCAAACAGCAGCTTGGACATCGCCGGAAAGCTGGCCGCCTGGTCTACGCTTTGAAACACTGCCGGAAGGTCAAAATACAAATCCGGGTACTGCTTTTTCAGAAAATCCTCATAGTAGGCCGGCAGAATTTCAACGCCAACGGAATGAATGGGGATGCGCTTGTGGATGAGCGCCCGGTAGCGCTGCTTCCCGCCCACGATCGTCTGAATATCGCCGGCCGAAAGCCGCCGGTACGGGTTCAGCTCCTCGCCGGAAATGGAGTCGTAACGCTGAATGCTGATGCACTCCGGTATCACCATATCTAAGCAGCAGTCCTCATTAAAGTAAAAATCGTGGATTTTAATGTCAAATAGGTCCTGCTTTGCATAGACCCAGTAGTACCCGCCGCCGACCGTGGGCGCTATTTTCCAGCACTGCCCCGCCGGGCTGAATTTCTCCGGGCATGGGGCAGGCAAAAAATTATTCTGCTCCAAAAGCGGACGGTAATAGTCCGTCAAAACATCGTGTTTCATAGTCCTCCTTGCAAGGAACAGCCATTTCTTTGCAACGATCAGGCAAAAAGCGCCGCCTGACCTTGCTGAAATTTCTGCCGTATGGTACTTTTTATTTAGGTTAGCAGTTTCTAACCCTTGCTATAACAAAGGGCGGTCAAAAAGTCAAATCGACCGTCATCGCAAAGGAGACTCACTATGCAAACCATCCATTCCAAAAGCCTCACCGTAAAGGACCTTGTCACCGTCGGCATCTTTTCGGCGCTTTTCCTCGTGTTCGCCTTCGTCGGCGGCATTTTCTTCGCGCCAAACCCGGTGCTGACGTTCTACATGCCCGTGGGCAGCGCCCTGCTCTGCGGGCCGGTGTACTTGCTTCTGCTCGCCAAGGTGCCAAAACGCTTTGCCGTCACCCTTCTCGGCGCAATTCTCTGCATCATCTGGTTTGTCACCGGCATGCACTGGGCCATGGCGCTCGGGTATCTCATCATGGGCATCCTCGCCGATCTCATCGCGGGCGTCGGCAGCTACCAAAGCAAGAAGATCAACTCCCTTTCCTACATTTTGATCTCCCTCGGCGGCACCGGCTCCTATCTCGTCTTCTTCGCAGACCCCAACGGCTGGACGAAAACCATGCTCGGTAACGGCACAGAGCAATCTTATATCGATACCATGCGCAGCACGGGGACGGTCTGGATCCTCGTTATCATGCTTGCGGGAACCGTTTTGGCCGCCGCCCTCAGCGCCTTTGTGGGCTGCAAAATGCTCCGCAAGCAATTTGAAAAGGCCGGTATCACCAAATGAAACCGCTGCACCTTGACCCCCGGACAAAGCTCTTTCTCATCCTGCTTTGTGTCCTCTCCGCCATGTTCGCGCCGAATCTATACTGCCAGTTCGCTCTGGTCGCGCTCATCGGCTTGCTCGCCGCGTTCTGCGGAAAGTGGCCGTATGCACTGCGCGGCATCCTCATTTACGCACTCGTCTGCGCCTTCACCGTTTGGAGCATGCGCGTCCTGACCGGCACATGGCGAACCATGCTCATAGCGTTTCTCGGCCTCGTCCATAAGGTCTACGCCTGCGGCATGCTATCTGGGCTCGTCATCTCCACCACCAAGGTCGGCGAATTTCTCTCCGCCATGGCGCGGCTGCATGTGCCGAAAAAGCTGACGATCCCCCTCGCCGTCATGCTCCGCTATCTGCCGACAATTCGCGAGGATTGGCATTTCATCAAAGACGCCATGCGCCTGCGCGACGTCTCGCCCACCTTCATCGGCTTTCTGAAAGCCCCGGCCATGACGGTAACCTGCATCTACGTGCCGCTTTTAACGGCGGCGAGCAAGGCCGCAGATGAGCTTTCCATCGCCTCGGTAACGCGCGGCATTGAAAACCCGAGCCCGCGCACCTGCCTTGTGAAAATTCAAATGCGATTGGCAGATTGGTTCACAGCGGCGCTGTTCACGGCGTTTCTTGTCGTCGAAATCATATGGAAGGCGGTGGGCGCATGATCGAATTTCAAAACGTATCCTTTACCTACCCCGGCAGCACCGACGGCAGCCTGAAGCATATCAGCCTCACCATTCCAGATAGCCAGTGCGTCCTGCTCTGCGGGCGAAGCGGCTGCGGCAAAACCACGCTGACGCGGCTTCTAAACGGCCTCATCCCGCAATTTTTTGCAGGTGAACTGCACGGCAAGATTTTGCTGGACGGTGAAACCCTCACCGAACTGCCCATGTACCGCATCGCAGAAAAGGTCGGCAGTGTGTTTCAAAATCCCCGGACGCAGTTTTTCAACGTTGATACCGACAGCGAAATCGCCTTCGGCATGGAAAACAACGCCGTGCCGCAAGTGCAAATGGAGCGCCGCGTGGCGGAAACCGCAAGGGCGCTGCACATCGAAAATCTGCTTCATCGCAATATCTTCGCCCTTTCCGGCGGCGAAAAGCAGAAAATCGCGTTTGCGTCGGTCTATGCCATGGAGCCGGAAATTTACCTGCTCGATGAGCCGTCCTCGAATCTCGATAGGACGGCCATCGGCGCGCTGCGGAAGCACTTGCAGCTCATTAAATCGCAGGGCAAGACCGTGCTTATCGCAGAGCATCGGCTCTACTACCTGATGAATGTAGTCGACCGCATCCTTTATCTGGAAAGCGGCGTCCTCGCAGGCGATTTCACGCCGCAGCAATTCCGTGCCCTGCCCGCTGAAACGCATCAACGCATGGGTCTGCGGTCGATCGATCTGCAAGAGGAACAGCCAACCTGCACCCCGATCTCCCATGCAAAACCGGTGCTGGAGCTGAAAAACGTGACCTTATCTTATCAAAAGCGACCTGTTTTACAGAACATCTCCCTCAAAGCCGCGCTCGGCGAGGTCATCGCGGTCGTTGGGCAGAACGGCGCGGGAAAAACAACGTTCTCCCGTGCGCTCTGCGGCCTGCACGAGGAAGCCGCCGGTCAATATTTCTGGAACGGAACACCGCAAAAGCCGAAAGGCCGCATGCGGCGCGCCTACATGGTCATGCAGGACGTAAACTACCAGCTTTTTGCTGAAAGCGTGGAGGCAGAGTGCACCTTCGGCATCAAAAACCCCGACACCGCGCTTGCAGAGCGGACACTGGAAGCGTTAGGGCTCTCCCCCTTCCGTGTGCGCCACCCGAACACGCTTTCCGGCGGGCAAAAGCAGCGGCTCGCAGCGGCAGCCGCCATGGTCTGCGGCAAGGAACTGCTCGTTTTCGATGAACCGACAAGCGGCCTCGATTTTGACAGCATGGTTCGGCTTTCGGCGCTGATCCGCCGCCTTGCAGACAGCGGCAAGATCATTTTCATCGTCACGCACGATTATGAATTCGTCTGCCGCACCTGCCAAAGAGTGCTGCATTTGAGCGACGGAAAAATTCAAGACGACCTGCCCGTAACAGAAGAAACCCTTTCCCGTGTTAAAGAATTGTTCCATGTGAGGTGAGAAAATGCAAAAAAAGAAAAGTACATTTGGCTGGGTCTTTACCTTTGCCGGGCAGAAAAAATGGGGCTACATCCTAAGCGTGGCTTCCGCCGTCATCGGCGCGGCATTTCAGATTCTGCCGTTTTTCGTCATGGCAAAGGTCATCGGCAAGCTGCTAACAGGAAATCAAAATTTATCCGGCTATTTGACCGACTGCGCAATAATGGCGGCATTTTGGCTCTTGCGGGTGCTGTTTCATTCGCTTTCTACGGCACAGTCCCACAAGGCGACGTTCGCGGTGCTCGGCAATATCCGAAAACAGGGGCTCTCGAAGCTTGCCCGCATGCCGCTCGGCGACGTACAGGCTAAGGGCTCCGGCGAGCTCAAAAACATCCTCGTCGAGCGCGTGGACAGCATTGAGCCAACACTCGCGCACGTCATCCCCGAAATGAGCAGCAACGCAGTCGTGGTGCTCGCGACATTCGTGTACCTGCTCGTGCTCGATTGGCGCATGGCGCTCGCTTCCCTCATCACCTTCCCGCTCGGCATGGTGTTTTTCATGCTGATGATGGCGGGCTACAATAAGAACTACGCCCGCACCGTGGCGGCCACGAATGCCCTCAACGACACAGCGGTCGAGTACATCGGCGGCATCGAGGTCATCAAGGTGTTCGGCAAAGCGAAAAGCAGCTACGAAAAGTTTGTCACCGCCGCTAAGGAATGCGCCCAAAGCTACATCGATTGGATGAACAGAAGCAATTTCTACTTCACCTTTGCCATGAACATCATGCCCGCAACGCTTTTGACCGTGCTGCCCATCGGCGGAATGCTGCTGAAAAACGGCACACTGCCGCCGGAAAAATTTATTCTCGTCGTCATTCTCTCCATGGGGCTCATCACGCCCATCATCGGCTGCATGAAGTTCACCGATGACCTCGCAAAGGTCGGCACCGTCATTTCGCAAATCACAGATATTCTGTCCGCCCCGGAGCTGTCTCGCCCGGAAACCGACACAGAGACGCCGCGCGGCAGCACCGTAGAGCTGCATGATGTTCATTTCGGCTATAACGATACAGAGGTACTGCACGGCATTGACCTGACCTTCCGCGAAGGCACGGTCAACGCACTGGTCGGCCCCTCCGGCAGCGGCAAATCCACCATTGCAAAGCTCATCGCGTCCTTCTGGGATGTAGAAAGCGGCAGCATTACAGTCGGCGGCGCGGACATCCGAAGCATTTCCGCCGAACAATACCACAAGCTTATCGCCTATGTGTCACAGGATAATTTCCTGTTTGATACCACCGTGCGCGAAAATATCCGTATGGGTAAGCCAGACGCAACGGATTTGGACGTCGAGCAGGCCGCAAAAGCCTGCGGTTGTTATGACTTCATCATGGGGTTGGAAAACGGCTTCGATACGGTCGTCGGCAGCGGCGGCGGACACCTTTCCGGCGGCGAAAAGCAGCGTATTTCCATCGCCCGCGCCATGCTGAAAAACGCGCCCATCGTCATTTTGGACGAGGCCACCGCCTACACCGACCCGGAAAACGAAGCCGTCATACAGGAGAGCGTGGCGCGGCTCGTACGCGGCAAAACGCTCATCGTCATCGCGCACCGCCTCTCCACCATCGTGGATGCCGACCAGATCGTTGTGGTAAACGACGGCCGCATTGAATCTGCCGGAACGCAGACAGAATTGCTGCAAACCTGCCCGTTATATCAGGCGCTTTGGAACGCGCATATTGCGTCCCGCGACCGCTTGGAAGGAGGTGCTGACCGTGCTTGAAATTCTACGAAAATTTTTCCGTTTCTGCGACGAACGCGAGCGCAAAGAATTTTACCGTTCCATTATTCTCGGTGTATTGGCAGCGCTGTTTTCGGCGCTCAAAATCCCGGCTATCGGCGTCATGCTTGGGACGATTTTGGCGGGCAGTGTGACAACACAAACGATTTTGTTATCACTCGCGCTCATGCTGGTCTCGGTCATCGGCTCGTCGCTGCTCAAATACCGCGCAACGGCATTGCAGACAGATGCCGGCTACTGCACGACCGCCAACAAGCGCGTGCAGATCGCCGAGCATCTGCGGTACCTGCCCATGGGCTATTTTAACGAGAACAGCCTCGGCGCCATCACGTCGGTCACAACAAACACCATGGATAACCTTTCCGGCGTGTCCACGCGCGTGGTCATGCTCGTTGCAGAAGGCATTTTCTCCACAGTGGTCATGATGCTCATGGTCTTCCTGTTTGACTGGCGCGTCGGCCTGCTGATCGCGCTCGGGCTCATCGTCTACGCGCTCGTAAACCGCGCCTTGCAGGCAAGATCCGAATCCACGACCGCCCGCAAGCTGGCCGGAGACACGGCAGTCGTCGAGCAGGTGTTAGAGTTCATCAAGGGCATCGCCGAGGTGAAATCCTATTCCCTTACGGGCAAATACAACCGCAAACTGAACGATGCCATCGAAGAAAATGTTAACTCCAACACCGATATGGAATTAAAGCTCCTGCCGCTGATGCTCGCACAAAACGCTGTTGCAAAGCTCATTGATGTGGGCGTTGTGGTGCTGTCCCTTGTGCTTTATACCGGCGGGCACATGGCGCTTTTAAACTGCGTCATGCTCTGTGTCTGCTCCTTTCTGCTCACGGAAGGGTTGGAGCAGGCCGGCACACAGTCGAGCCTTTTGCGCGTCGTGAACACCTGTGTAGACCAGGCAACGGATATTTTAAATCTGCCCGCGATGGACATTTCCGGCGCAGAGCTGAAACCGGAGCGTCATGACCTTCACGCGGAAAACATCCGCTTCTCGTACGGCGAAAAAGCCATTATAAACGACATTACGCTGGATGTTCCGGAGTGGACAACGACGGCCATCGTCGGGCCCTCCGGCAGCGGCAAAACCACGCTCTGCCACCTGCTCTCCCGCTTTTGGGATGTAGACGGCGGGCGTGTTACACTCGGCGGCCGCGACGTGCGGGACTACGACATGGACAGCCTGATGCAAAATTTCAGCTTTGTGTTTCAAAATGTCTACTTGTTCCACGACACCGTGGCGAACAACATCCGCTTCGGTCAGCCAGATGCGCCGATGGAACGCGTCATAGAAGCGGCCAAAAAGGCACGCTGCCACGACTTTATTATGAAGCTGCCGCAGGGCTATGAAACCATCCTTGGCGAAGCGGGCGGCACGCTTTCCGGCGGCGAACGCCAGCGGCTTTCCATCGCCCGCGCCATGATGAAGGATGCACCCATCATCATTTTAGATGAAGCCACGGCAAACGTTGACCCCGAAAACGAAAAAGAGCTGATGGAGGCCATCGCCGAGCTGACGCACGAGAAAACCGTCATTCTGATCGCTCACCGGCTGAAAACTGTCCGCCATGCGGATCAGATTCTCGTTGTGGATAAGGGAAAAATCGTTCAGCGCGGCACGCACGACGAACTCATGGCGCAGGACGGCATCTACCGCCGCTTTATCAGCGGCCGTGAACAGGCCGTCGGTTGGAAACTGTAAAGCACATGCGCTTTATAAAAGTAATTTTTGGTGTATGAAAAGGGAGACACCCCTGCGGTGCCTCCCTTTTTTCACGGATAAAACGGGTCTATTCCCGTTTTTTTGTAAAGTAAAAGACCCACCGGATATTCCGATAGGTCTTTTGGCGTGGTGCGCGAGACGGGACTTGAACCCGTACGTCATAAACACACGCCCCTCAAACGTGCCTGTCTGCCAATTCCAGCACTCGCGCTCAACAATATGTATTATAGCATAAGCGGCGCTGTTTGTCAACTGTTATTTCTCAAAACGCAAAAACATGTCCGCTTTTTTGTATTTTGCCGAAAAAGCACTGGTGAAAAGCTGCAAAACATGGTATACTGCACGTAACAAAAGCATGGGAGGGAAATACGATGACCTACACAAAGCGCTACCTATCGCCGCTTGGCGCGATCTTGCTTGCGGCGGACGACGCCGGGCTTACGGGGCTGTGGTTTGAGGGCAGCAAGTATTTTGCGGCCGAGCTGCCGAAAGAACACACAGCGCAGGATACGCCCATTTTGCTTGAAACTGCGCGGTGGCTCGATTTGTATTTTAGCGACAAAGAGCCGGATTTCACGCCGCCGCTGCACCTTATTGGCTCGGATTTTCGGCAGGCGGTTTGGCGCATTCTGCTCTCTATCCCCTACGGCCAGACGATGACCTACGGCGAGATTGCGAAGCAGCTTGCGAAGAACGCCGGAATTAACAAAATGTCTGCGCAGGCGGTTGGCGGCGCGGTCGGGCACAACCCGGTCTCCATCATCGTCCCCTGCCACCGTGTGGTCGGCACAAACGGCAGCCTGACCGGTTACGCCGGCGGCCTGGATAAGAAAATCGCGCTGCTGAATCTCGAAAAGACTGACACAGCAAAGCTTTTCCGCCCCAAAAGGGGCACGGCACTGTGATTTACGGCAAACAAAAAGGTCTTCCGTTATGACTGCGGGAGACCTTTTTGCTATAAAAATCAAGTGGAACATAAAGTAAAAGACCCACCGGAAACTCCGATGGGTCTTTGGCGTGGTGCGCGAGACGGGACTTGAACCCGTACGTCATAAACACACGCCCCTCAAACGTGCCTGTCTGCCAATTCCAGCACTCGCGCTCAACAAGTGATATTATAACAGCAGCAAGGCATATTGTCAAGCCTATTTTAAAATAAACTTGAATTTTTTGTAAAAAGCCGGGTTTGTGTCGGTTTAATCTTCCACAACGATGGCGTTTTCCTCTTCAATCTTCTCCGCAAGCAGCATGCGCACGGGATGCTCCGCGGTATACGGCTGCCATGCGGGCAGGCCCTCCCCGTTCGGGTCGCCGGTCTTGGCGAAGTTCGCCCAGTAAGTGGAAATGGCGGTCTCGAGCGTGTAATCGCACGGCTCCCACGGACGCCAAGCGCGGTTTAAGGTGTGAAACTCGTACCACAGCTCGGACGAATGGAACGCGCCTGCGTCGTCGCCCGGCAGCTTGCGGTTGAAGAAATAGACGTAGCTCGGGCGTCTGCCAAGCTTATTCTGGTTTTTCGCCCAGCGCACAGCGCTTCTTTCGAGGATCTTGTCACCGGATGCGATGTCGTCGCCGGTGCAGCCAATCATATAATCGATGTCATGCGCGTTGCCGGAAAGCGCCACTTCGTCTACGGAAGCCTTCAGCAGCACGTTATCGACGACGGGCTGCCACGCAAGGCCGCTCGGGGACTGAATGGTATACTGCACCTCGGCGATTTTTTCCGCCGGGATGGCGCGCATTTCTTCAATGGTCTTTGCGCCGAGCTTTTCCATCAGCTCCTTGGAGGACTTCACGCGCATTTCAACAGAAACGTCGTGCGAAAGGCCGCCGATGCCGCCTGCGCTCTGCAAAATGGCACGCTTGATCTTGCCGCGCGTTAAATCGGACGAAATGAGCGTCTGCACGCTCATGCAGCCTGCGGACTGGCCGGCGATCGTGATGCAGTCCGGGTCGCCGCCGAACGCCGCGATGTTGTTATACACCCAGTCGATCGCCGCGGCCTGGTCGTAAATGCCGTAGTTGCCGCTGATGCCCTCGGGATTTTCGGCATCGAGCTCCGGGTGTACGAGGAAGCCGAGCGCGCCGACGCGGTAGTTGATGGAGACGAACACCACGCCATTTTTCGCGAACTGCTCGCCATCGAACTCCTTTTCTGCACCACAGCCGTGCAAGAACGCGCCGCCGTGGATCCAGAAGAACACGGGCAGCTTATCGCCCGGCTGTGCGGATGCGGGAGTCCAGATGTTCAGGTACAGGCAGTCTTCGTCGCGCGGGATGACTTCATCGGTATAAAATTCCTTTGCGTAGAAGCCCTCGCGGGTAAGGTCGGCCTGCGGCGCTTTGGCGGAGAACTGCAATGCGGGGCGCACGCCCTCCCACTTTGCATGCGGCTGCGGGCGCTTCCAGCGCAGCTCGCCGACCGGCGGCGCGGCATACGGCACGCCTTTGAAGATCACACTCTGTTTATCGTCGGAAAACGCGCCCTCAAGCGCGCCCTCTTTGACGGTTACGATCGTATTCATGAAAATTCCTCCCGGGGATAAAATTTACGGCAGCGCCGCAGACAAATTTCGGCGGCGCTGTCGGTAACTTATAAATTTATGCGTTGAGCTGCTGCAGGAGCATCTCGCCTGCGCCGGCGGGCACACTGTCGCCGCCGAAGGACAGGAGTGCACGCAGCGGCATTTCCGCCATCATGCGCGCCATGGCTTCGCCCATGCCGATGCCGTCTGCGTCGACCTGTGCGACCGGATTCTGCGCCATCATTTTGCCGAGGATCTCGCGGCCGACGGGGCTTTCCATGATCTCTTCCAAAGTAGAGTTCATCGTGTAGACGCGCTTGATCTGCGTGGTGGAGGTGACGTTTACAGTCGCGGTGCAGGCGATGTCACGGCTGGACTTTGCCGCCATGATCGTGTATGCGCCGGACTCAACATACCAATCGGAAATATCGGTGCGGTAGTACGCGAACGCGCGCTTTTCGAGCTGGAAGGTGACGGTTTTCTCCTCGCCCGGCTCGAGCTCGACTTTTTCAAAGCCGCGCAGCTCTTTTACGGGGCGGATTGTGCGGCTTTCGGGCTTTGCGACGTACAGCTGCACGACCTCTTTGCCCTTCACCTTGCCGGTGTTGCGGACTTTGACGGAAACGGTGAGCGTATCGGTATCGTTCATCTCGGTCTTATCGAGCGTTAAATCGCTGTATTCAAACGTCGTGTAGCTGAGGCCGTATCCAAACGGGAACAGCACGTCGATATTCTTTTTGTCATAGTAGCGGTAGCCGACGAACACGCCCTCGCGGTACTCGGTCTTATTCTGCTCATCGCCGAAGAAGTAAAGATACGAGGGGTTATCCTCCAGACGGCGCGGGAACGTTTCCGCGAGCTTGCCGGAGGGATTCACGTCGCCGAAGAGCAAGTCGAGCGTTGCGGTGCCGACGGCTTCGCCGCCGAGGTATGCATACAGCACGCCGCGCACGTCATCGATCCACGGCATGGTGATACAGCGACCACGGTGTTTTTCTGCACCTCGGAAACGGCCTTGACGAGCGCCTCATGGTTCTTCGGCATGGAAAGCGTGCGGCGGTCCATACCTTCAGACTCCATCGCGTCCGTGATGCCGACGAATACAACGGCGACATCGGCGTTCTTTGCGGCCTCCTGTGCTTCCTTGAGGAGCGCCTCATCGGGCTCTACGGTTTTTGTGTCATAGCCGGGCGCGTAGGTGACGTTGAGACCCTTTGCGGCTTCGAGCGCACTTGTGACCTTGTAGGAATTGACATGTGAGCTGCCGCCGCCCTGGAAGCGCGGGGCCTCTGCAAACTTGCCGATGAACGCGAGCTTCTGGCTGCGCTTTAACGGCAGGATGCCGTCGTTTTTAAGCAGAACCATGGATTCATCCGCGATCTTGCGGGCTTCCTCGTGGTCGGCTTCAAAATCGATTTTGGTTTCTGGCTTTTTATTTTCGGTGTACTTGAGAACGATGTTCAAAATGCGCTCCACGGCGGTGTCGAGCACGTTAATATCGAGCGTGCCGTTGTTGACGGCGTCGACGATCTGCTTATCATTTGCGGCGTTTTTGCCGGGCATTTCAAGCTCCATGCCGGCTTCAAGGCACTTTACGCGGTCGGCGGTGGTTGCGCCCCAGTCGCTCATCACATAGCCGTCAAAGCCCCACTCGTCGCGGAGAATGTCGGTCAATAATCTCTTGTTTTCGGCGGCAAATGTGCCGTTGATGCGGTTATAGGAGCACATGACCGTCCACGGCTTTGATTCCTTTACGGCGGTCTCGAACGCGGAAAGATAGATTTCGCGCAGGGTGCGTTCATCGACGACACTGTCGCTGGACATGCGGTTATATTCCTGGCTGTTGGCGGCGAAATGCTTCACGCTGACGCCGACATTTTGGCTCTGCACGCCGTTTATGTAGTTTTTGGCGAGCTCGCCGGTGAGGTACGGGTCTTCGGAAAGGTATTCAAAGTTGCGGCCGCCGAGCGGAGAACGCTTGATGTTGATGGCCGGGCCAAGCAGGACGGAAAGGTCTTCCGCCTGGCAGGCGTGGCCGAGCACCTCGCCGGAGCGGCGGAACAGGTCGCGGTCAAAGGAGCAGGCCATGCAGGAGCCTGTGGGGTAGCTGGTGGCGGGCACGCTGGCGTTGAGGCCGAGGTGATCGGCGGCGTCGGACTGCTTGCGGATGCCGCACGGGCCGTCCGAGACCATGACAGATTCAATGCCAAGGCGCTGTGGGGTATCGAGATGCCAGAAGTCACGGCCGGAGCAAAGCGCAGCCTTTTCCTCCAGCGTCATTTGAGAAACGATCGATTTAACGTCCATACAAACAACTCCCATTTATGATTTGAGTTCAGTATAGCACACTTTCGCGAAAAATTCCATAGACAATTTTGAATTTTTGTGGATTTTATTGATAAATTTAGGCTTGCGGTAGGCGGGCAAATAAAATCTTTGATCGACCTTTCTTCGAGAAAGGTCGTGGGGTCTCGGGGCAAAGCCCTGAGGCGTCGTCTGCGGAGCTCGACTTAGGGCGCTGCCCTAATGAACCCAAGTCGAACATATACGTTCGACTTTCGCCTATTGAAAAGGCGGGCGAAACTTTTAGCCACGCTTTCACGTAAGCTTTCTTTAATCTTTGAACCCAAACAACTTTGCAAAGTTATCATACAAAATCTTTCGGTTTTCGTCTTCCCCATAGCCGAGGGCGAAGAAGCGCTCTAGCTCCTTTTTGTGCGTCCACATGGGGAAATCGGTGCCGAACATGGCTTTGTCGATGCCAAAATGCTCGATGCTCTCCCTGGCTTTCTCCGGGCTCAGCACGAACAGCGAGCTGCTGGTATCGACCCACACGTTCGCGCCCTTCAGGCACGCTCTGGCTTCCGCCCAGCGCTGATAGCCGCCGAGGTGCGCGGCGATGCACTTTAACTCCGGCAGCTTTTCGAGCACGTTCGCAAGCTTTTGCGGCGCGGAAAGCTCCGATCGCTCGTCGCCCATATGGAATAGGATCGGCAGATCGCGCACCATGCAGGCCTTGTAGACCGGCAGCATTTTTTCGTCGTCGATGGCAAAGCCCTGAAAATCCGAATGCAGCTTGATGCCGTGCAGGCCGAGCGCCTGAATTTCATCGAGCTCTTTTTCGATGTCTTCAATATCCTGGTGCCATGCGCCAAGGCCCACAAACTTCGGGTATTTTGCGCATTTTGCCGCGATGAATCGGTTGATGGAGCCCACCTGCTCCACCTTGGTCGCGACGGAGCAGACGAGAAATTTATCGAACCCGGCGGCGGTGCCCTCCTCGTTTAAAACGTGCGGCAAGCCGACCTCTGCCATGGGCAGATCATAAAAATGGCCGACGTTTTCGGTCGCCTTTTCCGCGATTTTGCCGGGGTAAATATGGGCGTGCGCGTCGGCGGCGCGGTACAAAACGCCGTTATGCTTCACCATGCGCTTTCGCCTCCCTTTCTTTTTTCGAGAACACGCAGCCGCAGAAATCCTGCCGGTACAGGTTATAGTCGGCCGAAAGCTGAATGGAGCGCTTATAGCCCTCCTGCTTTTTGAAATCGGACGGCAGGTGCGGCACGCCGTAGACCTTTGCGAGCGCTTCGCCGATCTCGTTTAGCTTCTGCGCGTTTTTCAGCGGGCTGATGGAGAGCGTCGTTGTGAAATAATCGAAATGATGCTCTGCGGCGTACTTTGCTGCCGCTTCCATGCGCAGTTTATAGCAAGCAAAGCAGCGCTCGCCGCCCTCCGGGATATGCTCGAGCCCGCGTACGGCGGTGAAGAATTCTTCCGGCACGTAGGGTAAGTCAACAAGTGTTACGTCTTTGGTGCACGGCATTTCGGAGATGAGCCGCTTTAGCTCCGCTTCCCTTTTTTGATACTCCGCCTCCGGGGAGATATTGGGATTATAAAACAGCACGGTGATTTTAAAATGTGCGGCGAGCTTCTCCAAAACGGCGCTGGAGCACGGCGCGCAGCATGCATGCAGCAGCAAAGTCGGGCGCTTTTCCTCGCGCGTAAAGGTCTCGATGAGTGTATTCAGTTCTTTTGCGTAGTTTCTTTTATTAGCCATGGCTTTATTTTAACACCGAAGCCCCGTTTTCGCAAGATATGTGCACTCTTTATCACAAATTCCTTACAAATTTGCCGTGTGAATTGACAATATTGCCGTTTCGCGGTAAACTATATGTATCAAATGGCGCTTATACGGCGCGTTTCGGTGCGTGTGCGCCGTTTTACAGAAAGGTTTCGTAACATGTTCGATTTTTCCATATTGATCTCCAACCCGCTCATCAACGTCGCTGTTGTTTCTTGGTGCGCGGCGCAGATCTTAAAGACCGGCATTCATCTTTTTAAGCACGGCGAATTCAAAAAGGAACGTCTTTCCGGCGCGGGCGGCATGCCGAGCTCCCACTCGGCCGTGACGTGCTCGGTGCTGCTGACCTCTTACCTCATCTACGGCTTTTCGTCCCCGATCTTCGCCATGGCGTTCGTGCTGGCGCTCATTGTGATGTACGACGCGACCGGCGTGCGTTGGGCGGCGGGCCTGCATGCAAAGGCCATCAACTACATTGTGGAATACCTCGGTGATGAGAACGTCAAGGACAAGGACCAGCTGATGGAAATGATCCCGAAACTGAATGAATCGCTCGGCCACCGCATGATCGAAGTGGTGTGCGGCGCGCTGCTCGGCTTTGCCATTTCGCTCATCGGGTATTTCTGCTTCTAAAATTTAAG
Source organism: uncultured Eubacteriales bacterium (assembly GCA_934643185.1). Lineage (GTDB taxonomy): Bacteria > Bacillota > Clostridia > Oscillospirales > Acutalibacteraceae > Hominenteromicrobium. Next base: position 5,897 of record CAKUBN010000031.1, on the reverse strand, counting down.
CTGCAAAAAGCGCTGCGCGGAGGAGTCCGGCAGCGCTTTTGTTATGGGCTTTTTCTATGCTGTTGCATGCGGTGCACGAGCAGCGCGGAGCCGCCGACGGCGAGCACGCCCCAGCCGAAAAGCAGCGACGCGCGGACGATCCATTTGCCGGCTGCGTTCTCCTGCTTTTCGCCGCGGATGTGCAGCTCTGCGCTTCCGTCTTCCCCGCACTGCACCGTGAGCGTCATGCTCTCTCCGGCGGTGAGCGTGCCGATGTAGAGCTCGGCGGATGTAATCGCAGCGCTATCCCCGGAGAACAGCACGATGCTTTGCCCGTTTTGCGCGCGGAGAAGCTTTACTTCGCCTTGGCTTTCTTCCGCTGTGAGATATAATTCGAGCGGCGAAGTGCACTCGTTTTTCAGCACAAGGCTGAGGGGCACGCCGCTTTCTGTCGAGACAGTTTTCTCTAAGCGATCTCCGCAGAAAAACACCGGCAGCAAAAACGCCGTGATGAACGCCAAGACCCGTACCGCAAGCATGCGCACCCCTCCTTGGCCGCCGGGCGCGCACTACCACACGCGCCGCCTGCAGGAGGGCACCGGCGGGCCTTTTTCTTCATGTATATGCGTATGCGCCGGCGTTATATACGCGCGGTACTGCATGACGATCTCCGCATGCTTGCCGAACAGCTTTTCCAAAAGCGCCAACAGGGTCGTTTTCTCTTCGCGATAATGCTTTCCGTGTTTCATCGTTTTCCTGTGCCCTTTCCGTAAATTTTGTGACCTCTACGGATAAAATACCACGGCGCGGCGAAATATTTTGTCATTCCCATCATGCGGAAATCTTGAACTTTCCTCGCATTTGTGGTAGAATAAATCGGTTATTTTGAATTTGTGAAGAAACAGAGGTTATCATCTTGGCCGATTTTAGAAATGAGATTGAAAAACGGCGCACGTTCGCGATCATTTCGCACCCGGACGCCGGTAAGACCACACTGACGGAAAAGTTCCTTCTGTACGGCGGCGCTATTCAGCTGGCCGGTGCGGTCAAGGGCAAAAAGAATGCGCGCCACGCCGTTTCCGACTGGATGGAAATTGAAAAGCAGCGCGGTATCTCCGTCACCTCTTCCGTTATGCAGTTCCAGTATGAAGGCTTCTGCATCAACATTCTGGACACCCCGGGCCACCAGGACTTCTCTGAAGACACGTACCGCACGCTGATGGCGGCGGACTCCGCTGTGATGGTCATCGACGCGTCTAAGGGTGTTGAGGCGCAGACGAGAAAGCTTTTCAAGGTCTGCGTGATGCGTGATATCCCGATTTTTACGTTCATCAACAAGATGGACCGCGACGCACAAAGCCCGTACGACCTTCTGGACGAGATTGAAAAAGAGCTGGGCATCGGCACGTATCCGATGAACTGGCCGATCGGCTCCGGCGTGGATTTCAAGGGCGTTTATGACCGTGAAAAATCCGAGATCATCGCGTTTGAGGGCGATAAGGAGCTGCGCGGTCAGCACGAAGTCAAAGCCCATGAGATCGATCTGAATGACACGTCTCTGGAAGGCGTTCTGGGTGAAAACCTGTACCAGACGCTGCGCGACGACGTAGAGCTTTTGGACGGCGCCGGTTACGAATTTGACCTTGAAAAAGTGCGCCACGGCAAGCTCTCCCCCGTATTCTTCGGCTCCGCTTTGACGAATTTCGGTGTAGAACCGTTTTTGGAGAGCTTCCTGCGCATGACGACCGCGCCGCTGCCGCGCCAGACCTCGGACGGCGTTGTAGACCCGTTCAGCAAGGACTTTTCCGCGTTTGTTTTCAAGATCCAGGCAAACATGAACAAGGCGCACCGCGACCGTATTGCGTTTATGCGCATTTGCAGCGGCAAGTTTGAAAAAGGCATGGAGGTCACCCATGTGCAGGGCGGCCGCAAGATCAAGCTTTCGCAGCCGCAGCAGATGATGGCACAGAGCCGCGAGATCATCGACGAGGCGTACGCAGGCGACATCATCGGCGTGTTTGACCCGGGCATCTTCTCCATCGGCGATACGATCTGCACGGGCAAAAAGGTGCAGTTTGAGGGCATCCCGACGTTTGCGCCGGAATTTTTTTGCCGCGTGCAGCAGAAGGACACGATGAAGCGCAAGCAGTTCGTCAAGGGCACCACGCAGATCGCACAGGAAGGCGCGATTCAGATCTTCCAGGAGATCGCTTCCGGCATGGAGGAGGTCATTGTGGGCGTTGTAGGCACGCTGCAGTTTGACGTGTTCAAGTACCGCATGGAAAATGAGTATAACGTTGAAATTCGCATGGAGACGCTGCCGTATTCGCTCATCCGCTGGATAGACACGCCGGACGTCGATCTTAAAAAGCTGAACCTCACGTCCGATACGAAAAAAGTACAGGATATCCGCGGCCGCTATCTGCTCCTCTTCGCGAACGAGTGGAGCATTCGCTGGGCGCTGGAGCACAACGAGGGGCTGGAGCTTTCCGAGTTCAGCCGATAAATTTCATAAAAAGCAACGCTCTGTATGGTTTTGCGCCGTACAGAGCGTTTTTGTTATGTATTGCTGTTCAATTTTTGCTTATGGCTGTCCGCGATAAACTCCTTGGGCGTCATGCCGGTGCAGCGCTTAAAGCGCCCGCAGAAGGAGGCGGAGTCCGAAAAGCCGCAGGAAAGCGCCGTTTCGCTTACAGTATACGTGCCGGCAAGCAGCATTTTTTTCGCCGCGTTGATGCGCACCTGCATCAAATACTGCTTCGGCGACATGCTTTCGGAAGCGGAGAAAATGCGGTAGAGATACGTGCGGTCTATGCCGATGTGGCGCGCGAGGTCGCTGATCTGAATGGGATAGCCGTAGTTGCTTTTGATGTAGCCGATGGCCTTATTCACGTACTCGTGCTCACGGGTATACGCGCCGCCGTGGGCCGATTCCTCCAAAACGGACATTGCGCCGTAAAAGCCGCTCATCACCTTGAAAAGACTGCCTTTGTTGAATTCGTCGATCATCTCGTGCATGTAGCGCACGAACTCGCCGCCGTTTTCAAGCTTTGTGGTATACTGGCTGACAAGGCCCGTGCGGCGCAGGATCTCCAGCACGTCAAAACCGTCGAACGCGACCCACATGTACTCCCACGGATCGTCGCGGTCGGCGATATAATACGTGCGCTCGCCCGGGCGGATGAGAAAGCACTCGTTTGCGTGCAGGGTGTAGGTCTCTTCCCCAACGGTATAGGTGCCCTTGCCGGAGATGATGTAGTGCAGCAAATACTGGTTGCGCACGGCCGGGCCCCAGAAATGCCCGCCCTCGCATTTTTCGTAGCCGCAATAATAAACGGTGACAGAGCCGCCGTTATTTAAGTTTTCTGCCCTGTGCTTTATGGTGTTCATACCTGTCCCTGCCTTCATAATTTCGTATTCAGTATAGCACACCTGGGCGCAAAATACAACAAAATCACAATGAAAAGAAACAAAAGATATAGAATCTGCGCGCTGCACACCGTATAATGAAATTTATAAATGGTCTTTCCGCACACAAAAGAGCGGAAAGATACCCCTGTTTTTATGGAAGGAGTTACAAAATTATGTCAAAAATTACATTCATGGGCGCAGGCAGCACCGTTTTTGCACGCAATGTGCTCGGCGACTGCATGTGCACGCCCTCTCTGTGTGAGAGCGAGATCGCCCTCTATGATATCGACGCCGAGCGCCTGGAGGAATCTTACATCATCCTCAGCGCCATCAACAAGAACACAAACGGCGGCAAGGCGACGCTGAAGACCTATTGCGGTGTTGAAAACCGCAAGGAAGCGCTGCGCGGTGCGGATTTTGTTGTAAACGCCATTCAGGTCGGCTTCTACGACCCGTGCACGATCATCGACTTTGAAGTGCCGAAGAAGTACGGTCTGCGCCAGACGATCGCCGACACGATGGGCATTGGCGGCATTATGCGTGCACTGCGCACGATCCCGGTTCTGGAAGACTTTGCCCGCGACATGGAAGAGGTTTGCCCGAACGCGTGGTTCCTCAACTACACAAACCCGATGGCGATGCTTTCCGGCTATATGCAGCGCTACACGAACGTGAAGACCGTCGGTCTCTGCCACAGCGTGCAGGTATGCTCTAAGGAGCTTTTGAAGGCCCTTGGCATGGAAGATAAGATCGAAGGCCGCCGCGAGCTCATCGCCGGCATCAACCACATGGGCTGGCTGCTGAAGATCGAAGACAAGGACGGCAACGACCTCTACCCCGAGATCAAGCGCCGCGCCGCAGAAAAGAATGCGACCGAAAAGCACAAGGATATGGTGCGCTATGAGTACATTCGCCGTCTCGGCTACTACTGCACCGAATCCAGCGAGCACAATGCAGAGTACAACCCGCTGTTCATCAAGTCCCGTTACCCGGAGCTCATTGAGCAGTTCAACATTCCGCTGGACGAATATCCGCGCCGCTGCATCAACCAGATCAAGGGCTGGAAGGAAGAAAAAGAGAGCATTTTGAAGGACGGCAAGGTGGAGCACACCCGTTCCAGCGAATATGCCTCTTACATCATGGAAGCTATGGTCACGGGCAACCCGTATAAGATCGGCGGCAATGTGCTGAACACCGGCCTTATCGATAACCTGCCTGCCGACGCGTGCGTTGAAGTACCGTGCCTTGTTGACAAAATGGGCGTGAACCCGTGCCATGTGGGCCGCCTGCCGGTACAGCTTGCTGCAATGAACATGACAAACATCAACGCACAGCTGATGACGATCGAAGCGGCACGCACCAGAAAGCGCGAGGATATTTACCGCGCTGCTATGCTGGACCCGCACACCGCAGCCGAGCTTTCCATCGACGACATCGTGAAGATGTGCGACGACCTCATTGAAGCACACGGCGATTACATGGCGATGTACAAGTAATTCAGCGTTTTCCTCCACTTATACTTCTATATAAAATACGCCCGCAGGAATGAACCGCCTGCGGGCGTATTGCTTTGTGTATTTAAGATTTATTCGCCGTCTTCCCCGCTGCTCTCTGCACTGACGAGGATGCCGACAACGGCACCGTGCGCGAGTGCATCGCCGGGGCTGTCGGACTGATAGCCGATGACGCGGCCGATCTCCACGTAATCGTTGACTTCGGCAACCTGCACCGGCTCAAAGCCAAGGGCTTTCAGCGCCGTTACGGCTTCATCGGCGGTCATGCCCTCGATGTCCGGCAGTGTGCGCAGCTGCGGGCCCTTGCACACGGCGATTTTCACGGTGCTGCCGGCTTCGATGATCTCGCCCGCGAGCGGATACTGCCCGGTGATCTGCCCCTCCGGCAGCGTATCGCTGAATGTTTCCTTATAGATTTCAATCTCGAATTTATATTTTTTGTCTTTCTCTGTTAAGGAAAGCAGCTTATCGTAATCCATACCGACGAGGTTCGGCACCTCGAGCGTTTGCTTTTCCTCAGTGATACCCGGATCCTTGATGAACGCGACGATGCTTTGCGGCGAGAACGGGCTGTCCTTGAACCACACGCTTGTCACGGCGAAGATGACGACGAGCGTGAACACGAACGACGCGACGAGCCACAGGAATGTGGGCACGCGGCGTTTGCTCGGCGTGCGGCCGGAGCCGCTTGGCAGCGAGCGCACGGTCTCGGTCTCGACGAATTTTTCCACAACGGTCGGCTCCGCGGCAAGCTCTGCGGAAAAGCGCGAAAAGCTTGACGTGCGGCGCGAGGGATCGACCCGCAAGCCGTTTGCAATGGCCGGGATGACCTGCTCTGGCAGCTGCTTTAGAATGTTTTTGGAGATCATCAGGCGCGGGTCCTGCTTGCGCTTTGGGGCTTCCATGGGCGCAGCGCCCGTCAGCGCGAACAGCAGCGATGCGCACAGGCCGTAAACGTCCGTGACTTCATCACAAATTTTCGTCTTGGAATAC